>CBJLOV010000182.1:0-8635 GCA_966424745.1 uncultured bacterium | reverse complement strand
GGCTCGGGCACGCGCCTGTATCCGTTGACTCAGGTCGTCAGCAAGCAGCTGCTGCCGGTGTACGACAAGCCGATGATCTACTATCCGTTGTCGACCCTGATGCTCGCCGGCATCCGCGACGTGCTCGTGATCAACACGCCGCACGAACAGGCCTTGTTCCAGAAGCTGCTCGGCGACGGCTCGCAGTGGGGCATTTCGATCCGCTACGCGGTGCAGCCCTCGCCGGACGGCCTCGCCCAGGCGTATCTGATCGGCCGCGGCTTCGTCGACGCCAAACCCAGTTGCCTGATCCTCGGCGACAACATTTTCTACGGTCACGGTCTGACCGAAGTGCTGCGCCGGGCCTCCGCGCGCGATCGCGGCGCGACGGTGTTCGGCTACTGGGTGCGCGATCCGGAACGCTACGGCGTCGCCGAATTCGATGCGGGCGGCAAGGTATCCGGGCTCGAGGAAAAGCCGAAGAATCCGAAGTCGAACTATGCCGTCACGGGCCTGTACTTCTACGACGGCCGCGCCGGCGACTTCGCCGCGGGACTGAAGCCGTCGCCGCGCGGCGAACTCGAGATCACCGATCTCAACCGCTGCTATCTCGACGATGCTTCGTTGATGCTGGAGAAGCTCGGCCGCGGTTACGCCTGGCTCGACACGGGCACGCACGAGTCGCTGACCGAAGCGTCGAACTACATCGAGACGATCGAAAACCGCCAGGGCCTGAAGGTGTGCTGTCCGGAGGAAATCGCCTATCTGAGCGGGTGGATCGACGCCGAGCAAGTGCTTCGCCTTGCCGCCCCGCTGGCGAAGAACGGATACGGGCAGTACCTGCAGCAGTTGGTCCAGCAAGGGCGCAAGAATGAAATGGATTGAAACCGACCTGCCCGGCTGCGTCGTCATCGAGCCGCAGGTGTTCGGCGACGCGCGCGGTTTCTTCTACGAAAGCTACAACGCGGAAAAGTACAAGAACGCGGGGCTCGATATGCGTTTCGTGCAGACCAACGTGTCGCGTTCGGCGCACGGCGTGCTGCGCGGCCTGCACTACCAGTGGCCCAATCCGCAGGGCAAGCTGGTCAGCGTGCTCGAGGGCGAAGTCTACGATGTCGCCGTCGACGTCCGCCGGGGTTCGCCGACGTTCGGCCGCTGGGCGGCCGTCGTCCTGACCGCCGAGAACAAACGCCATTTCTGGATACCGCAAGGCTTCGCCCACGGTTTCGTCGTGCTGTCGGATTTTGCGACGTTCACCTATCAATGCACGGCACTCTACGACGGCGCCGCCGACGCCGGCATCCGCTGGAACGACGCCGACATCGCCATCGACTGGCCGATCAGTGCTCCGCAGCTCTCCGACAAGGATGCGAAGGCGCCGTTCCTGCACGAGGTGCCGCTCGAGAAGCTGCCGACGTATCTGCCGTGAAGATCCTCCTGCTCGGCGCGAACGGCCAGGTCGGCTTCGAACTGCAGCGCGCACTTTCGCCGCTGGGCGAGCTCAACCCGGCCACGAGGAGCGGCAAGCTGGCCGGAGGTATCGATTGCCTGGCGGCCGACCTCGGCGCGGCGGATGCGCTGGCCGCAGCGCTGCAGAGCGCGCGGTGGGACATCGTGGTCAACGCGGCGGCCTACACGGCGGTCGACCGCGCCGAAGACGAGGCGGCGCTCGCCGCTCGCATCAACGGCGGGGCGCTGGCGCAGATCGGCGAGTGGGCCGCGCGCAGTCAAGCCCTGGTCGTGCACTATTCGACGGATTATGTGTTCGACGGACAGGGTACGCGGCCGTATCGCGAGGACGACGCAACCGGCCCGCTCGGCGTCTACGGACGCAGCAAGCTGGCGGGTGAGGAATCGCTGCGCGAATCGGGCTGCGCTCACCTGATCCTGCGTACGTCATGGGTGTACGGAGCGCGCGGCGGCAACTTTCTGCGCACCATGCTGCGCCTGGCGCGAGAGCGCGATCGCTTGACCGTAGTCGACGATCAGCGCGGCGCACCGACGTCCAGCCGCCTGATCGCAGCGACCACGGCCGCGATCCTCAAACGCTGGCTGGACGGCGATCAGGGCAGCCGGGCGGGGTACAATGGCGCCTATCACCTCGCCGCCGCGGGCGAAACGACGTGGTGCGGATTTGCCCGCGCGATCGTCGCGCGGGCCGCGAGGGCGGGTTTGATCCCACGCGAAGTGGAAGTGGTCCCGATTCGCACGGCGGATTTTCCGACCAAGGCGAGACGGCCAGCGTACTCGGTGCTGGACACATCGAAGCTGCGAGCGCGTTTCGGCGTGGCTTTGCCCGAGTGGACCCAGGGCCTCGATGCGGTGATCGGCGAACTCGCCGAAACCGACGGTTGCTTTGCCCGTTGAAACAAGAATGCGGTCTGGGGATGCCGCGAGACAAGACTGGCGGCCGGCGACGGCCGCGGAAATGGAGACGTACCGATGCTGATTCCCGTGATCCTCTCCGGCGGTGCCGGAACCCGCCTCTGGCCCGTGTCGCGCAGCGCCTATCCGAAGCCCTTCATGCGCATGGCCGACGGCGAGTCGCTGCTGTACAAGACGTTGACCCGCGCTTTGCGCGTGGCCAGCGAAGGCGACGTGCTCACGGTGACCGGGCGGGATTTCTACTTTCTCAACCGCGACGAGTATGCGCGGCATCCCGATGCCGACATCGACCGCATGCGCTTTCTGCTCGAGCCCGCGGGGCGAAACACGGCACCGGCGATCGTGCTCGCAGCCTTGCACGTGCGCGAACATTTCGGCGCGGACGCAAGCCTGCTGATCCTCGCGGCCGACCATTTGATCAACGACGTCGACACCTTCGTCGCGGACGTCGCGCGTGCGCAGGCGCTCGCGCAGGACGGCTGGCTCGTCACGTTCGGCATTCCGCCGCAGCATCCGGATACCGGCTTCGGCTACATCCGCCAGGGCGCTCAGATCGGCGGAAATGGGCAAAGGGAAATCGCCGCGTTCGTGGAGAAACCGAATCTCGATAAGGCGAAAGAGTATCTCGCGTCGGGCGACTACGTATGGAATTCCGGCATGTTCTGTTTCCGCGCCGACGTATTGCTCGAGGCCGCGCAGCAGACCTGCCCCGACGTGCTCGCCGCGGCGCAGGCCTGCCATGTCAGTGCGCGTACGCACGAGAGCCCGGTCGAATACGACAAGGACCAATTTCTCGCCCAGCCCGATATTTCGATCGACTACGCGGTGATGGAGCGTGCGCCGCGCCGCGCGGTCGTCGCCGCGGGGTTCGACTGGAGCGACGTCGGCTCGTGGAAGGCGGTCAGCGAGATTCCGTCGAGCACGGAGCCGGACGCCGCGGGCAATCGCGTCCAGGGCAAGGCCGTCGTCGTCGGCAGCGAGAATTGCTATATCCAGAGCGACAAGCGCATCGTCGCCGCGGTGGGGGTGAAGGACCTCGTCATCGTGGATACGGGCGATGCGGTACTCGTTTCCGATCGTGAGCACGTGCAACAGGTCAAACAGGTCGTCGAGCAGCTGCGCGACGATGGCCACTCCGCCGCACGCCACCATCAGACGGTGCATCGGCCCTGGGGCAGCTACACCGTGCTCGAGGACGAAAGCGACTGCAAGGTCAAGCGCCTGACGGTGAAGCCGGGCCAGGTATTGAGTCTGCAGCTGCATCATCGCCGCAGCGAGCATTGGACCGTCGTCCAGGGTACGGCCAAGGTGCGCGTGGGCGACAAGGAATTCCTGCTGGAACGCAACCAGTCTTGCTATATCCCGGTCGAGACCCTGCACAGACTCGAGAACCCGACCGACGCCGACATCCATCTGATCGAGGTGCAGTGCGGCGACTATTTCGGCGAGGACGACATCGTTCGTCTGGAAGACCGTTACGGACGGGTGCCCGCCAAGGCATCCTGATTTGCCTTTGACTCCTGGGTAAAGCGAATTCGGGCAGCACCTTCGAGGCACCGAATTCGATGACGCCGCCGACCGCTTCCGGTCGGCGGCGCAATAGGCGCGACAGACGCATACCCGGGAGGGTCGCGGCAGGCCGATAGCCTAGGTTCGAGGACTTCGCCGGTGGCCCGGCGTCGGCCAAGCCACGATGCAACGCAGATGCCGCGGCGCATGCCGGTTCTCCCGGGGAATTCCCGTTTCCGCGGTTTGAACCCGCAATAGGACTAGCCCGGGTCGCGCGACCCCGCACCGAAGAGGCCGTTGCGCCGTGCGGGAGCAGCATCGAGCGTTTCCCCAAAAGCGGCTCAAAAAGATCAAGCCCGAGTTGCGGCCACCCTAGCTCCCTGGGTGTGGACATTCGCACACGCTCCCCAGCTGCCCGAAACCAATGGTGACACCGTTCACATTTTTCAGTAGCATTCGCTGAAAATGTGAACTGAGTCATCTTTTCGCAATTTTGGAACAGCTCCGCGATCGCCCGCACAAAGAAATCGCTGCGCGCTTGGGGTTGTGCAGAACGCGCAGTTCAAGTCAGAGGGGATCGAAGAGAATGGGGAACTGTTGGAAGAGGCAGTTGGGTGCCTGTGGATGGGCCGAGGTCGGTGCAAATCGGTTCGTTCGCACTGAATGCGCCGACGGAGTGCGCACGCCGATCGGGTCGGGGCGGGGCAACCGTGCCAGGTTCAAGACCAACGTAGCCTGCATCATCGGCCGCACGGCGGCTACGGTCTCCCATCTGCAAGCCAGTCCCTTCGCGGCATTCGATGCGCTGGCGCCGATCATCCGGCCCGGCGCCAGCACGGCAATCGCGATCCAGGTGCCGGTCACCTACGGCAACAGCCGGGCGCACTACTAGTGAATGCCAGGCAAGTGCGCATCGTGCCCGAGACGCGGCGGGTGAATAGCGAAAGACCTCCGGCGGATCTCGGTTCGCGCCCGAGCGCGCGGCACGCATGCGCGGCATTCAAAAAGTCCTTCATGGGATGTGCGGACATTTCGGTCGTCGACGGATCGACCCGAATGCGGTTTTTACTGGAGGGGTAGGGATGAATGCATTGTCGAAAGGAGGCGCTTCTGTGCTCAGCATGGGCGACTCCGCAAGCGAGTCGCGGTACGGCGCGAAGGCCGATCGTGAGAAGCCGAGATCGTGGGCCCGGGCCTTTTCGTCGCAATTCGCGATTGGACCGAAGGCAATTTCGGCACGGATCGGCCTCGTGGCGGTCTTGCTGCTCGCGACGCTGACCGCGTATGCGGCGACGAATTTTCCTAGTCCCCTGACCAACACGGCGACGGTGACGGTACCCGCGGGAACGGTCAATACCGATCCATCGTGCACCAATGCGAACAGTACGACGCAGGCTTCGGTCTGTGCCGCGTCGGATGCGGATGCCTATTCGCTCGACACGGTCATCAGCAAGACCGGGCCGGCGAGCGTGATCGTCGGCGGTACGGTGACGTACGCGATCAGGGCATGGAACAACGGGCCTTCGACCGCGTTCGGCGCGACGATCGCGGACAACGTGCCGGCAAACCTGACCGGCGTGATCTGGACATGCGCCGCCACCGGCAGCGCTACCTGCGGCAGTGCCGGCGGCAGCGGCAACTCGATCAGCCTGACGGCGAACCTGCCGCCCGATCCCGCCGGCAGCCAGACGGCGCCGACGACCAACTACGTCACTCTTACCGTCACCGCCACCGCGAGCGGTGCCGTGGCCAGTTTCACCAATACGGCGACGGTCACCTCGCTCAACAATAACCAGGGCGAGACCTCGACCGCGAACAACACGGCGAGCGTCACCACGACCATGCCGACGGCGACGTTGCAGCTGGCGAAGTCGTGGACGAACGCGATCAGCGGCAACGTGGCGAGCATCGGCGCGACAACGGGCCTGACCAACAACACGACGGCATTCGCTTCGACCGCGCCGGCCGCGGCCACGTCCGGCGCGGCGGTAATCGTGTTTGCGGGCGAAACAGCGACGCTGCCGGCGGAGACGATGTCGCCAGGCGCGCTGTCGAACTACACGACGACGGTGTCGTGCACGGGCGGCGGCACACTGACCGGCACGAACGGACAGAGCAGCGGCAACACGGTGGCGATCGGCGCGACCGACGCCGGCAAGGCGATCGTGTGTACGTACGCGAATGCGCGCAAGGCGGTGCAGTTCAACCTCGCGAAAACCTGGTCGAACGGCAAGAGCGGAGATACGGTCAGCGTCACCACGGGCGGCGGCACGAACAACGCGGTGCTGAGCTCGACCTCATCGGGCAGCAATACGACGACGGGCACGGCGGTGACGGTGTACGCGGGCGATGCGATCACACTGCCTGCCGAAACCTTCAACCCGACGGCCAATGCATCCAACTACAACTCGACCGTGACCTGCTCGGGCAACGCGACGGCGCTCGGCGGAGCGGCCGCCCCGCAAATCTTGACGATCGGTGCGAACGACACGTCGATCACGTGCACCTACACGAACACGATGAAGGCGATTTCCTTGAGCGTGTGCAAGGACAACGTCGACAACGGCGACAGCCTGAAACCGATCCTCGGTTGGAACAGCCGCTTCACGGTCGTCGTCGACAACGGCACGCCGTTCGTCGACAGTGTCAGCGTCGGAGTCAATTCGATTGGCTGCGTGGGGCCGGTCAACGTACCGTATTCGGCGACCAGCGTGACGGTGATCGAGGACCAGGTCGGCAGCACCCCGACGGCGCTGCCGTACCATCCTGCGGGCTATCCACGCTGGTATCTGGGTGCGGCTCCCGGCAGCAACACCGGTTACGACTCGGCGGCGACCAAGGGCGCGCTGACCAACGTAAACGCCACGGCCGACAAAGCGACGTTCGCCGTCGCACAGCTCATCGCTGCGGGCAGCGACGCGACGATATTCATCAACAACCAGGCCGCGCCGACCTTCACCTTGGCGAAGGTCTCCAACGGTGGCACGGGCACGTTCGCGTTCACCGGCCTGACCAACCTGTCGGCGACGACGGATTCGATTACGACGACGACCGCGGGAGCGGTGAAGAACGGCGCGACGAACACGGTGACTGCATTGGGTACGGCAGTCACCGCGAAGGAAACGGCGCAGCCGAACTGGCTCGTGGCTGCGGCGAACGGCGTGTGTACCGACGCCAACGCGGCGACGAATGGCAACGGCGGCAGTTTCGGCTCGGTTGCCGCGGACGGTACGTTGTCGGTACCGGCGGCCAATATCGTCGCCGCGGCGAACATCACCTGCATGGTCACCAACGGCAGGACCGGCATTGTCGCCCTCGGAAAAAACTGGTCGTACGGCCGCAACGGGGACTCCGTGGCACTGGCGATCAGCGGTAGCGGAGTCTTCAACGCAGCCGGCTCGACCTCCACCTGGGGTGGTTTTTACGGCACCGCAACCGCAATCGCCGTCGGCGGCAGCATGGTCACCGTGTCCGAAACGTACACCGGCGGAGCGGCGGTGGCGAATCTCTATACGGTGATCGGGCCGGTATGTAGGGACACCACCACCGACACACCGATTCCGGTGACCAACAACAGCTTCACGATGCCGGTCTCCGGCAATCCGGTGATGTGCTTCTACTCCAACGTACGCAAGCACGCGACGCTGACATTGCAGAAGACGTGGGGCGCGAACAGCATCGCCGGCGACAGGGCCATGGTGTCGAGCAGCGGCTTTTCGACCAACTCGACGGTGGTTTCGACCGCGACGGCGGCGGGCAACACGACGACCGGTGCGTCCGTAATTCTGTTCCCGGGAGAGTCCGGTTCGATCGGCGAGTTCTTCACCTCGGGCAGCGCGGCGAACTATACGGCGACGCTGGCATGCACCGGCAATACCACGCCGCTATCGGGCAATAAGTTGACGATCAACGCCGCCGACACGGCGATCGTTTGTACGCAGACGAACACGCCGAAGGCGGCGACGCTGACGCTGGCGAAGATTTCCAACGGCGGCACTGGCACGTTCGCGTACACGGGACTGACCAACCTGTCGGCGACGGCCGGCTCGATCACGACGACCGCCGACGGCGTTGCCGAGTACGGGGCGGTGAACACGGTGACCGCCTTTGGCGCGGCCGTGACCGCCCACGAGACCCCACAGTCGGGCTGGAGCGTGGCGGCGACCAGCGCAGCATGCACGGACGCCAATGCCGCGGCGAACGGCAACGGCGGAGGCTTCGGCGCGATCACGACGGATGGCACGTTGTCGGTGCCGGCGGCCAACGTCGTGGCCGGTGCCGCGATCACCTGTTTCTATACCAACGACACCGTGGCGTCGATTTCCGTCGCCAAGACGTTGAAGAGCGTAAACAGCAATCCAGCGACGACGTCGACGCTGGTGAATGCGGGCGACTTGCTGGTGTACACCCTCACGTACACCAACTCGGGTGCCACGCCGGCCGTCGGCGCGGCTTACGAGGTCGTGCCGCAGAACACGACGCTGACGGCCATCAGCGCGACGGGCGCGACCGCGTGCCCGCTGCCAGCTGCGGCGGGTACGGCATGCCGGATCGATACGGCGGCTGCGGTGCCGGGCAGCGGCTCGGTGTCCGTGGATCTGACGATGACGGTTGCGAATGCGCTGCCGGCTGGTACGGCCAGCGTGTCCAACTTTGCGACGACGGTGCTGCCGCCCGGTTGCACGGCGAATCAGCCCGGCTGCGTGCCGCCGCCATGCACTCCGCCCGGCACGGCCCCGAATACCTGCACGAGCAATCCCAC
>CBJLOV010000181.1:0-8796 GCA_966424745.1 uncultured bacterium | reverse complement strand
GATGGCAGGCAGGGTCCCAACCAGATGAACGCCCCTCAGCGATATGCCGATGACATGGGTCTGCCCCGCGTCGCAGGTGACGCCGAACCAAGTACACTCAGTACCCGCAGCTCCGTTCCATGTGGTGCCCGCCCCCCAACTCGTGCCCTGGGTTTGCGTGTACAGATCGAGCAGCACCGACCGTTCGCTGGCCGGTATGGCGGCCGTCGCCGATGAAAAGGCCGTCGCCGCGAACAGGGTCACCACGAACTTCAGCACACGGCGCCAACCTTTGATCCGCGCACGTTCGAGGGCTCGACTCGTCGAAACGGCATCTTGCTTCATTTGTCCCCGCTCTCCTGGGCAGCCATATGAACCGCTGCGCTGTGAATGTCAGCCGCTCCACGGGATTCGCAGAGCATACCTCGGTGTTTTTCGAGTTACCCGCTCGGCTCACTGCGCTTATTGGTCGTCCTCGACGAACAGCACGCGCCGGGTCATCCCGCAGGTCAGATCGTAGGAGATCGTGCCGGCATGAGCGGCGATCGTCTCGACCGGAAGCTCCCCGCCCCAGAGCGTAACGCAATCGCCGATCTGCGCGTTCGGAACGCTGCGCAGATCGATCGTCATCAGGTCCATCGATACGCGGCCGATGACGGCGGCGCGCACGCCGTCGACGAGCACGGGCGTGCCGGCCTGCGCGCTGCGCGGGTAGCCGTCGCCGTAGCCGATCGCGGCAACGCCGATCGGCATGTCTTCGGGACATTCCCAGGTCGCGGCGTAACCGATGCGCTGGCCTTTTTCGACTTGTTTGATCGAGATCAGGCGCGCCGACAGATCCATCACCGGTTCGAAACCGAGATCGGCGCCGGTCTTGCCTTCGACGACGGAGAGGCCATACAGCAGGCCGCCGACGCGAACCCAGTCGTTGCGCGCTTCGGGCCAGCCGAGCAGACCCGCCGAATTGGCCAGGGCGCGCGCGCCGCCGAGCCGTGCGGCCGCCGCATCGAAGCGCGCGATCTGGTCGCGGGTGAGGCCGTTGTCGAATTCGTCCGACGCGGCAAAGTGCGTCATCAGCACGATGTCGGCATCGATATTCGGCAGTGCGCGCAACTTCGCATGGGTCTCCGCGATGCGATCCGGATCGAAACCGAGGCGATGCATGCCCGTGTCGATCTTCAGCCAGACGCGCAGCGGCCGCGCATCCGCGTCCGCGGCGAGCCAGGCGAGCTGCGCATCGTGATGGATCACCGCATCCAGGCCGAGACGGCGGAACTCGGCGAGATCGCCCGGCTCGTCCGGCCCGGACAAGACGACGATGCGCTGGCGGTTGCCGGCCGAACGCAGGCGCAGGCCATCGCCGAGCGCGGCCACGCCGAGCGCGTCGGCATCCGCGCAGGCGCGGGCGACGCGCTCGAGTCCATGGCCGTAGCCGTCGGCCTTGACCACGGCCATCACCCGGGCGCCGCCGGCGCGTTCGCGAACGCGGGCGAGATTGCGGCGCAGAGCGCCGAGATGGACGGTGGCAAGGGCGGTGCGGCTCATGGATGCGATTATTCGAAATTCTGGCGGGTGACGTTCGCTGCAGTATCGCAGTAAACGCGGCGCGGCAATGGCACCCCGGGGCCTCGACGGCGGCGGTTTCGGGCGTTTCCGATGGCGTACGCCCGTGCCCGCCGGCGCGGCAGCGGCAAGCCGTATCGTGCCGCGAGCCGGACTGAACGGTCTTGCATCGTTACGGCAAGCCGGGCAAGCGGCGCGCGGCCGACATGGACAGGCTACTCAGCGAGCGCTTTCTTCGCTCTGGCGTAGATGATGTTCCCGGCCGATTGTTTTTGCATGCCGTCGACCGCGGCCTGCAAAAGCCGCGCTCCGGCGTCGCGGTCGCCGCTTCTTTTCAGCAGCATGCCGTGCAGTGCCTGCACTTGGTATTTCCAGGTCTCATCGGCGTCTGCGGAAGTCTTGAGTTTCTCCTCGATCGGAGTCAGTACGCTCGCTGCGGAGTCGGTCTTGCCGAGATCGATGCGGGTGGCGGTCAAGAAGATCCCCGCCTCCAGCGTTTGCGGATTGTCCATGCTGAGCGTCTTCTCGAGCTTGGGATACGCCGTCTGGAGACGATCCTCCGCCGCGGCGAAGTCGCCGGTCTGGTACAGCATCTTGCCCCAGTTTGCGAGCGACAGGCTCGTGGCGAAGTGGTTCTCGCCGAATTTCGCCATCGCGCTGTCGTAGCCGCGCTGCGCGTAGTCCAGGGCGCAGGCCCAGTTTTCCCGCATCGTGCAGACGTCGAAGAGATCGTTCAGCAGCATGATGTTCCTCGTACTGTCTTTCCCCATCGTGCTCAAAATGGTCTTTTGCGCATCGAGCAGCATGGTTTCGGCTTCGCCGTAATTTCCGTCGACGGTCAACGCCCTGCCGAGCATGTGTTTCGCCAAGGCGATCGACAGCTCGTTCCGATCGCCGCGCGATTCGAGGGCGGCGAGCAGAGAGCGGCCTTCGCGCTTGGCATCGTCGATGTGCTTGTTCTGCGTATACAGCCCGATCAGGTCCAATCGCAGCGAATCGCCCGACGAGATGTTGTCCGCGTCGACCTCGTCGTGCAGTTTGATCGCGTCCAGGTAGACGGGCTGCGCCTTGTCGTAGTCCCCGTGATTGAAGTAGTACGCGCCGTGTGCGGTGGCGAGCAGATACCGGGTCTGCGCATCGTCCGACTTCGCCGCGAGAAGATCGAGCGTCTTCAGTTCGTCCTGCGCAGCATCGAATTTGGACAGCCGGGTCAGGCACGCGACCAGAAAAGCGCGGGCCTTGACTGCATCGACGCTGTCCCGCGCTTGCTCCCGCTCGTATAGAGCGAGCGCGCGCCGATACTCTTCCTCCGCCTCCGGCATCAGCTCGATGGTGTTGAACAGTCTGCCGAGATTCGTGTGTATCGAGGCTTCGACCATCGGTTCCGCCGCGAACCGGGACGCGATCCGCTCGCGCGCACCGAGCAGCACGTCTTTGATCGATGCGTTCTTGCCCTTGGCGACCACGAACGGATTCGACCGCCCGATCAGGTCCTCGTTGAGGAAGCGGTTGATCGCATTGGCGCGGCCGAGTTCGCGCTGCGCGGTGTTGCGCGCGCGCGCAGCCGCCTGATAGAGCATCAGCGAGACGAGCGCACCGAGCGCGAGTACCGCGACGAGCGCAGCCAGATAGGGACGCCGTGCGCGGCTGCGGGCGAGCGCTTCCTGCGCAACGCGCACCTGCGCCTGCGACTCGCGCATGCGCGCCACCTGTTCGCGGCGCACTTCGAGATGGCGCAAACGGCCCGCCAGCTCCGCGGCCGACGACAGCCGCTGCAGCGGATTGCCGTGGGTGGCCAGGCGGATGTCTTCGTTCAACAGCTCGTCGTCGACGTCCGCCTCCCAGCCCGAGGCCATCGGCTTGTTCAAGTCGCCGGCAAGCAGCTGGTAGAGCAGGATGCCGAGGGCGTAGACGTCGCTCTGCGCGGTCGGCGTATGGCCGGCGATCACTTCCGGGGCGAGATAAAGCGGCGTGCCCGACGACGAATCGGCGGACAGGCTCTGCGTCACGGTCAGGCCGAGGCCGGTGATGCCGAGCTCTTCGAGACGATCGGGATCGAGCAGGCGCCCGCTGCCGAAGTCGGTCAGACGCACCAGCGCACCGCCTTCCTCCTGCGCGATCAGCACGTTGGCCGGCTTCAGATCCTTGTGCAGCACGCCGATGGCATGCGCCGCCGCGACCGCGTCGGCGATCTGCAGGAACAGAGCGAGCCGTTCCTCGCGCCTGGTCGCGGCAAGTCCGCTCTTCGCCCATTCGAGCAGATTCTCGCCGCCGAAATCGCATTCGAGGAAGAACGGCGGGTTTTCGAAATTCCAGTCGATCAGTTCGACGAAATGGCGCGTGTCGTCGAGGCCCTCCTGCAAGACGCGCGACAGGGTCGCCTCGCGCTTGAGCATGCGCAGGCGCTCGCCGTCGGCGCAGAACTTGTACACGCGCGGCGCGCGGGTCTTCGCGTGCTCGGCCAGCCAGACCTCGTTGCCGCGGTTGCTGCCGAGCTGACGCTTGAGGACGAAGTTGCTGCGTCCCGGAACGGCCTGCCCCTGGGCGAGATCGAGCTTGCTCGACAGCGTGCGGCCGACCGCGATGCGTTCGACCTGACCGTCGAGCCGATAGCCGATGCGCGGCTGGGTCAGCAGAAGGTCGGCGTTGGCCTCGCCGAGCGCGCGGCGCAGCTTGGTGATCGCGTTGGGCAGCACCTTGTCGACGGTGATGCGCCCGGCCCAGACCTCGCGGAACAGTTCTTCCTTGGTCACCACCTCGCCGGCATGGCGCAGCAGATAGGCCAGCACTTCGAGCGCGCGGCGCTCGACTTCGACCGGCAGCCCGGCCACGCGCAGTTCGAACCGTGCCTCGTCGAATTCGGCGGTACCGAAACGGTAACGGTACGAGGTCTGCACGCTGGAATCTTGATCGTTCTTCATCCGTTGTCTTTCCATTACTCCGTCGAATCGGTGCCGGTCGGCTCAAGACGCGCGGGCGTACGAGCCCGTCGCGGTCGCCGATTTTCGCCCGTTTCGCGGCGCCGGCGCCATCGGCAACGGTTTGAAATCCCACGCCGTTACCGATCCGTTACCGCGACGTTGTCGGCGCGTGCCGACACGGCAGCCGCGCCTGCCTAGCATCCCGGCGCTTGCGGTCGACATGCGCCCGCAACGAGCTCACATCTCCACGGGAAAACTAAAATGACTAAGAAGACAGGGACAACCCGCGTCCCCACTGCCCTGCTCGCGCTCGGCGTCAGCGCCGCCTTGTCGTTGGCCGGCTGCGCCAGCCAGATGACCACCGGCGGCGGCAAGAATCCGATCGGCGGATCGGCCGGCGGCGCCAACAGCAGCAACGCCTCCAGCGAACTCGAGCATTGCGACCGCCCGCTCGGCACGCTCGCGGTCGAGGAAAACATCCAGGACCAGTGGTACATGGTCCTGACGACGCAGTATCACCTGCCGGCCACCACGCCGCTCATCCGCCTGATGATCCAGCAGAGCAATTGCTTCGTCGTGGTCGACCGCGGCCGCGGCCTGAATCAGATGATGCAGGAGCGCGACCTCGCCGCGAGCGGCGAGCTGCGCCAGCGCAGCAACCTCGGCAAGGGCCAGATGGTCGCGGCCGACTACGTGGTCACGCCGACGATCCAGTTCTCGCAGAACACCGGCGGCGGCGGCGCGGCCCTGGCCGGCGTCGGCGGCAAGTACGGACAACTGCTCGGCGCGATCGCCGGTTCGATGAAGACCAGCGAGGCGTCGACGACCCTGATGCTGACCGACACGCGCTCGGGCGTGCAGGTCGCCGCCGCGCAGGGCAGCGCCAAGAACACCGATTTCGGCTTCGGCGCGCTCGGCGTCGGCAGCAGCGTCGGCGCGAGCGTCGGCGCGTACAACAACACCCCGCAGGGCAAAGTCATCGCCGGCGCGTTCCTCGACTCCTACAACCAGATGGTGCGCGCGGTGCGCCAGTACGCCCCGCAGCGCGTGGCCGGCGGCCTCGGCACCGGCGGGCAGCTCGCCGTCGACGGCGCGTCCAAGGCCGCCGACCCGGCCATGTCGCTCGCCGACGCGCAACGCAAGCTCGCCTCGCTCGGCCTGTACACGAGCAAGGTCGACGGCGTTTCCGGACCGGGCACCTCGGCCGCGATCAGCAAGTTCCAGAAGATCCGCGGCCTGCCGGCGACGGGCCAGCTCGACGAAGCGACCTCGGCGGCGCTGCAGCAGTAAGACCGTTTGCCTCGGGGAGATGGCGGGGGCGAAAGCTCCCGCTGTCTTTTTTTGCCCGGCGCCGCCCGCGTCGGGCGAGTCGCGCGATACCGGCTCCATCCGCGCGGCAGGCCGCGCCACGCATACCGCTATCGATTCATCGCCCCTTCGTTTTCGATGCGTGCCGACATGGCGGACACGCATGCGCCCATTCCCCAACAAGCTGCAAGCGCCGGGCCTCCGGCGTATCGAAAGGAGATCTTCGTCATGTTCCAACCCGCGCCTCGAATCCCCGCTCTCGCCTTCCGCCTGTCCGGGCGACGTGCTATTGCATGGCTCTTTGCCGTTGCGGCAACGCTTTCCGTTGGCGACGCCGCATACGCCCAAGCCGACGGCAGCTATGCACTGGGAGCCTCTTTCGAAGCACCCGCCGCGTTGCTTACGGCATCGACCGCGTCCATAAGCATGCCGCGCGCCCGGCAAACTGCGAACCGATGGGCCGTGGCCGCGGCGACGGGATCCCCCGCGGTGCTGATCGACCTGGAAAAGAATCCGCCCCTGCCGCAAGGACCTTCGGCCTACGTCCTGGCCGGCCCGGCGAAGACGATCACCGTGCCGAACGAGGCGACCTTGAGCGGCGGCACGATTCTCGGCAACGCCACCAATTTTCCGGCGCAGTCGTATGCGACTGCGCCGAACGTCTACGCAACCACCTCGCAGAGCGCCATCGCGGGTGCCGACCCCAGCCTGCAATCCACGCTGTCGATCGACATCGCCGCGGGCTACGCGGCCAATGAAGTCAGTTTTCCCTTGTTCAACGGCACGAGCTATGGCGAAACCTATACGGTCACCGCTTACGCCGGTGCCGCCGCGGTCGCCACGCAGAGCCTGTCACTGGCCTCGAATACGGCCTCAGGCTTCGGTATCGTCGATCTCGTCGCACCCGGCATCACTCGTGTGACGATCACCCCGGCCTTTACCCATCAGGCCGGCTACTGGAACTACGCCATCGACACGATTGCGATGAACCAGACGGTGCAGAATGCCTTGAAGACACCGACGAGCCTGACACTCTCGGCAACCCCGAACCCCGCCGCAGCGAACCAGACCGTGACCGCGAGCGTCGCCGTCATGCCGACTGCCGGCAGCGGCACGCCCACCGGCAGCGCCACGGTCACCGACGGCACGGCGAGTTGCACGGCAACGCTGACGAACGGCCGCGGCAATTGCGCGTTGAGCTTTGCGGGAGCCGGCAACCGCAGCCTGATCGCCACGTACGCCGGCGATGCGAACTTCGCGCCGTCTTCGGGCACCTACGCGATTGCAGTGAATCCGATCGTCACACCGCCCTCCGTGGCGGTATCGGCGCCCGCACTGTCGACCTGGGCGGTGCTGACGATGATCGCCGCGATCGCCGCCGCCGCGCGGACGCGGCGCCGTCCGCAGCGGTGACGCAGTCGACGCGCCGGCCCTCGATTTTTCCGAAGCGCGCAACCGGCAATTCCGGTTCGCGCGACCGATCTATACTGCAACCGTGATGCGCACGGTCGTTGCCGAGTTTTGCGGCAGTGTGGGCTGGCGTCCGCGATGCCCGGCGCATGATGCGCCGGGCTTTTTTTCGCCTCTGTCGTGGCCGCCGCAGTCGGCGGCGGCGCAGTTCGACAATAGCTGCCGTCGACGAGGATCGACAGGAATTCCGGAATCGGATGAAAGCCCCTGGACGCAGGCGCTTGATCATTACGAATCCCGCCGCCGCGCTTGCCCATAGCGCCATGGCTACCCCGGAGCTTGGTGGTTCCCGCGGGAGGCGCTCGCGGAAAAACGGATTGGATTTGCGCTGCAGCCGCCGACCGACCGGGACATGATGTCGCTGGCCGATTCGATCCGTGCGGACGGCGTGATCAAACACGCGAATTCGAAGGCAAGAGCGCCGAGACCGGCTACTCCGTTCGCCCCGGCCTCGGCATCGACGCCACCCTGCCCGCCTTCGCCTCGAACACCAAACTGTTCGCCGACTCGGCCAATACCCGGGCCAACTTGGCCGAAACCCACGAGGTACGCAGCGACAAGGGCAGGGCAAAAGCGCTGTACGAAAAGCCGGCGCAGCCGAAGACGGCCAATCGTGCCGGCGGGTAAGAGACCTGCGCAGCAACGACAAACGGCAGGTACCTCAAAGGCACCTGCCGTCGATTCGCGGTCGGCGAGATTGCGCGCCTAGCAGCCCGGCGCTCCGGCCACGTTGGCAAGCACGACGATATGCTCGGTCAAGTTGCCGTCTTTTCCGCTCAATGTCGCCGTCGCCGCCTTGCAGCTGCTGAAATTCAGCGACAACGTGCCCCAGACCACGCCGTTGTGCTTGGGATTGTTGAACACGCCGCCGGTCGTGTAGTTCATGTTCAAGGTGATCGCGCTACCCGGCACGATCGAGGTGGGTCCGATGTCGGAGATCAGCCACATGCGATTGCCGCCGGCGTCCCAGCCGTAGTAGGTCACCAGCAGACCCACGCCCGAGGAAAAGAGATTGAATCCCGAACCGCTGTAGGTCGGGTCGTACCACAGGCCGCTGATGGCGGCGTTGTTGAGTGCGCCGCTGCCGCCGCCGGATGCGGCGCTGACGCTGAACGAACCGTTCCCGTCCTTGCCGTTCACCGAGGCGGACCAGGGACCGGAAAAGGATTGGCCCGGAGAGACGAAACTGTAGCTCGACGCAACCCAGATGTAGCCGGCGTTGACGGCCGACTGGCAGCTTATGTTGAATTGCGAGTTGAACCAGGCGACCCCACCGCTGGATCGATAGTGGGTCTGGTTCGGGTTGCTGAAGAAATCGCAGCTGACCGCACCGGTGCCGTCGATGACGATGGTCACCGTGCCGTTGTCGCTGCCCGAATACGTGCCCGTGTAAGTGCCGGCCGCACTCTGCGCGTGTGCGTTCAGCGCCGCGCCCGCCAGCAGCAGTCCGAACAGGCAGGCTGCGCGCTTCCAGATTTTCCCGTTTTTGCTTTGCATCGTTACTCCGACTCGTTTTTGTTTGACGTGGCTGTTCGCCGCCACTCACGCCCCTGCT
>CBJLOV010000180.1:0-8920 GCA_966424745.1 uncultured bacterium | reverse complement strand
GCCGTGCGACGCCCATGCCGCGCCGCGCGCGCAGATCGCGCAAGCCTTCGAGTCCGCGGCGCGCGCGCGAGCACGCGGGCGCATTGCTCGCGGCGCTTCTGTTTCGGTAGTTGTTCGGCCAGGGACGGCCGGCCTTTTTTCCGCCGCGCGCGGGTGCGGCGGTCAATCCGTGATGCCGAGCCGTTTGCGTTCGAGGCGGCGCAGGAATTCTTCCATGATGCGGCGGTACAGGTCCTCGCCGAGATAGTCGTCCTCGACGCCGGCGTCGATCGAGGGGTTGTCGTTGATTTCGATGACGACGACGCGATCGCCGTTCTGTTTCAGGTCGACGCCATAGAGGCCGTCGCCGATCGAGGCGGTCGCCTTCAGCGCCAGCTTGACGACTTCGCTCGGCGCGTCGCGCACGGGCAAGGTCTTGAAACCGCCCGACTTCTGCGACGCGTTGGCGCCGTGGTTGTAGATCTGCCAATGTCCGCGCGACATGAAGTACTGGCAGGCGTACAGCGCCTGGCCGTCGAGCACGCCGATGCGCCAGTCGAATTCGGTGAACATGAACTCCTGCGCCAGCACCAGGGCGGTGTGTTGGAACAGGTCGTCGGCCGCGGCTTTCAGCTGTTCGGGCGTTTCCACCTTGTGGATGCCGCGCGAAAACGAGCCGTCCGGAATCTTGAGCACGATCGGAAAGCCGAGCAGGTCGGGCAGTTCTTCGAGCCGCTTCGCGTCGTCGCGGTAGAGGATTTCCGTCTTCGGCGTCGCCAGCTTGCGCGACTTCAGCAGGTCGTGCAGATAGATCTTGTTCGTGCACTTGAGGATCGACCCGGGGTCGTCGATCACGACCATGCCTTCCTTCTCCGCCTTGTTGGCGAAGCGGTAGGTGTGGTTGTCGAGTGCGGTCGTCTCGCGGATGAACAGCCCGTCGTACTCGGCCAGGCGCGAGTAGTCGTTCTTGCCGATGAGCTCGACGTCGATGCCGATCTCTTTGCCGGCCTCGATGAAAGACTTCAGCGCGCGCTTGTTCGACGGCGGCATCGCCTCGCTCGGATCGGCCAACATGGCGATGTCGTAGCGGTAGGCCTTGCGCGCGCGCGGCTTGCGCCAGAGTTTCTTCGAGAACTTGTCGAGCGAGGCGGCGAACGAGTCTTCCTGCTGGTCGGTCAGCGTGTGCAGGCCGGCCGGCTTGATCGCGGCGATCTGCCAGACCTTCTCGCGCTCGAACTCCAGGCGCAGGATCGGGCAGGGGAAGGTGTCGAACACCTGGCGCGCGAGATCGGACAGCGCCGTGTAGCTGGTCTCGCCGAAATAGACGAGCACGCCGAAATCGGTCGTGTCGCGCCCGCCTTCGGGCAGGAACTTGGTCAGCTTCTGGTTGAGATCCTCGATGTCGAGGCCGTACAGCGCGCGCTTGCGCAGGTCGTTGATCGTGCGCACCGACGGGATCACCCTGTGCCCGCGCGCCTCGGCGAGCAGGGAGACGTAATAGCCGATGCCGAGGTATTTGTAGCTGCGGCAGAGATTGATCACCTGCACGCGCTCGTCGTCCTCGATCGGCTCCTTCAGGTAGTCCTGGGCGGCGACGACGTTGTCGGAGGGATAGTACGAGCCCCAGTCCGAGGCTTTTTCTACGACGATGACCAAACGACTCATCGGCGATGCGCCTCGAGAAACATACCTTGCTGCGTGGACGGAGGTTCGGACATGGCGGGCTGCGCCGTAGTGACAAGGCGCGCAGTTTGACACAACTGGACGGGCCGCGATTCAGCCAAATCCAACAATTCACCCGGGATTCACTTCGCGCCGGACGGTCGCCGTTGTCTTGGCCGGCGAGCTTGCCGTAGGCTGCGCGCCCATGCACGAACCGCATCCCGAAATTTCGATTCGCTCCGCCCTCGACGGCGATCTCGACGCGCTGCTGGCGCTCGAACATGCCTCCTTCACCACCGACCATCTGTCGCGCCGGCAGTATCGGCAACATCTGCACAGCGCGACCGCCGACGTGCTCGCCGCGGTCGACGCCGGCGGACTGCTCGGCAAGGCGATCGTGTTCTACCGCTCCGGCAGCGACATTGCCCGGCTGTATTCGATCGCGGTCGCCGAGCGCGCGCGCGGCCGCGGCGTCGCCAAAGCCCTGCTGGCCGCGGTGGCGGCGGCGGCGCGGCACCGTCATTGCGCACGTCTGCGCCTGGAGGTGCGCAAGGACAACGATGCCGCGATCGCGCTCTACGAACGTCTGGGCTTCCATCGCTTCGGCGAGAAACCGGGTTTCTATGAGGATGGCGCGGACGCTTGGCGCTATCAGAAAGTCATTCGATGACCTATCGCGCGCTGCGTTAACCCCGTTCGTTTCGCGCCGGCGATCAATGGGCAGGGCAACACCTGGCGGGCGAATTCATGACGGCATGGGCGGCGTCTTCGATGGATTGGGCACTGGCTAGTTCCGGCCCGCGGTCGGCAGCGGGGGACGGATACGATGCGACCGCCGCCGCATTTACCGACGCGCAGTTGATGCAGCGTTTCGGCAACGGCGACGCCGGAGCGTTCCGATCGCTGTACCTCCGCTACCGCGACAGGCTGTACCGCTATGCGCTGCGCCTTGCCAGCAGCCCCGCGGAGGCGGACGAGATTTTTCAGGACGTGTGGCTGGCCATAATCCACGGTCGCGCCCGATATCGGCCGACGGCGAAATTCGTCACCTACCTGTTCACCATTGCGCATCGACGCATGGCCGACACGCTGCGCCGCCGAGGGCGATGGCGGGACGAAACGGAAGCCGCCGAGGATGTCGAGCAGATAGCCGACGAAATTTCGCGGCAACCGCAGGAACTGGCCTTGCTCGCGGAGGATCGCGACCTCTTGAATGCGGCGGTCGGGAGATTGCCGCTGGCGCAGCGCGAGGCGTTTCTGATGCAGGCCGAAGGCGGAATGACGCTCGAAGAGATCGCGGAGGCCGTGCAAGCCGGGCGGGAAACGGTGAAGAGCCGTTTGCGCTACGCCTACGCCCGCCTCCGCCGCGATCTGGAGGAGGCGCGGTGAGCCAAGAAAAGTTCGATGCGGCGCTGCTCAGGACCTATCGCGCGCTGGCGCACGAACGGCCTCTGCCCGGCATAGACATGCGACTGCTCCGGGCAGCCGAAGCGCAAGCGCTGAAGCAGCGTGTCAGGCGTCACCTGGCTCCGCTCGCCGCAGCGATGGTGCTGGTTTTTTTCGCGGCGTCCAGTCAGCGCATGCATGGGACGTTGGCGCGCCAAGCGCGAGTCACGCCGACAGCGGATGTTGCCGGGCGAGTGACGGCCGGTTTGCTGCATATGCAGCCGACGCCCGCCGACCGCTCGACGGTAGCGGATTTCCTGCTCGATCCCAATTCCCTGTCCGTATCGGACGCCGAAACCAACGACGCTCCCTGATTCAGAGGAGGATGACCCCATGTCTCGATTTCGCAAGACCGGCTTCATTTTGCTGTCCCTGGCCATGGCCGCTTTTTGCGATCGGGCGTTTGCCCAAGTTTCTTCCTTCACCGTCGGCCATTCGAGAACGATACGGGAAGGGCCGCCGAAGGGATGGACGTTCGGCGGCAATGTAATTCACGGCTACCGCACGTGGACGGACGTTGCGCAAGGCCTGCCGATCGGCTCGCGCTGCTCCATCATCGACCGGGAATGGCGTGCCGCGCCCGGGACGAACACCGGTCCCAGCAGCCGGTTCGCTACCGTGATGCAGGCTGTTTCGGCCGAAGAGTATCGAGGCAAGCGCGTGCGCTTTTCCGCGCAGATAAGCACGGTCGATGTCGCCGGGCAGGCTGGGTTGTGGATGCGGGTCGATGGCCAGAACGGGAAAGTATTGGGCTTCGATCAGATGGCGACGCGCCCGATCCAGGGCACGACGCTGTGGAACCGATATGACATCGTCCTCGACGTGCCGCAGGAGAGCACGGCGATTCAGTTCGGCTATCTGCTCGCGGGCAGCGGGAAAGTGAAGGCGGCGCAGTTTCGCTTCGAGGTGGTCGATGCGAATACGCCGCCGACGGCAACGGGCGTTCCGGCGACCGACGAGGCGTTGTCGAGAACGCCGAGCAATCTTGATCTTCATCTGTAGCGCGCTCGGCGGCGCCGGCAAACCTCGTCGGTCGGCGCGGCACGTCAGTGCGCGGTCTTGCGGGTCACGCTGTTCATGATGCGGTCGGTGAAGGCGATGCCGATCGCGGAAAGAATGAAGACGCAATGGATGATCGTCTGCCACATCACGCCGGTCGGCGTGAGGGTATTGCAGCGCGGCGCGGCGACCGAGGTGTCCTTGATCAGGGCAAAGTCCTCGGGCGTGCAGAATGGCAGGCCTTCGAGGGCGCCGGCGGCGATGAAGGTCTTGAGCAGATGGATCGAGGAGATGCCGATGATCGCCATCGCGAGCTTCACTTTCAACACCGAGGCGTTGACGTGGCTGAGCCATTCCGGCTGGTCGGGGTGGTCTTCCAGGCGCAGCCGCGAGACGAAGGTTTCGTAACCGCCGACGATGACCATGACGAGCAGGTTCGAGATCATCACCACGTCGATCAGGCCAAGCACGATCAACATGATTTCCTGCTCGCCGAAATTCACCGCCCCCACGATCAGGTGCCACAACTCCTTCAGGAAGAGGACGACATAGACGCCCTGGGCGACGATCAGGCCGAGATACAGCGGCAGCTGCAGCCAGCGCGAAGAGAAGATCAGAAGCGGCAGAGGCTGCATGCTCTGCCGCGGCGAAGTAGACGACATGGATTACCCCGATGGAAAAGTTGAAGAAGGTCCGCGCAACCCCATCCCCGGGGCCGGCGGCCGCGTCGAGCCCGCAGCGAGTGCGGACCGGCCGACGCTGAGCGGCGCTTGTGCGCCCGATTCGCGTCCGCCTTCCGTGGCATCGAGGACACGCCGCGCGTGCGGCGCGTCCTCGAGGGCCGCCGATTCTATCGATTCGACGTTTGGATTGCGTTAGCGCGCCGTGTCCGGATTGTGTCGTCCGGCGGCTGTGTCTACCATCGCGCTTCGCATCGAAACCTCAGGTCCGTCTATGCCAGCGTTCGCGCTTTTCGGGATTCGTGTTGCGGCCGTGCCGATGCTGGCTGGCCTCGTGCTTGCCGGTTGTGCCACCCAGCCGCATGAGCCGGCCGCGCCGCGGCCGCAGGCGCCGGTGGCGGTGGTACGTCCGTTTCCGGTGTCGTCGCCGAACGGCACGCGCATCGACAATTATTATTGGCTGCGCGACGACACGCGCAGCAAGCCGGAGGTGTTGAACTACCTCAAGGCCGAGAACGCGTATTACGCGCAGATGACCGAGCATACGCAGGCTTTGCAGGAGACGCTGTACAAGGAAATCACCGGCCGCCTCGCGCCCGACGACGCGACCGTGCCGGCCAAGTACCGTCATTGCTGGTACCAGACGCGCTACGCGCTGGGCGCGGAATATCCGTCGTACCTGCGCCGCTGCGGCAACCCGGACGCGCGTGAGGAAGTGCTGCTCGACGGGCCTGCGCTGGCCAAGGGCCACGATTTCTTCCAGATCGGCCATTACGAGATCAGCCCGAGCGAGAAACTGGTCGCCTACGCCGAGGACACGGCCGGACGCCAGCAATTCACGATCCGGATCCGCGACCTTGCGACCGGGAGGACGCTGCCCGACGAAATCAGGAACACGCCCGGCGCAATGGCCTGGGCCGACGACAACCATACCCTGTTCTACGTCGAGAACGACCCGGTGACCCTGCTCACCGTGCGCGTCAAGAAGCACACGCTCGGCACCGATCCGAAGAAAGACCAGATCGTGTACGAGGAGCGCGACCACAGCTATTACCTCGACCTGGCGCGCACCGGCGACGACAAATTCATCGCGATCGAGTCGCATTCGACGCTGTCGAGCGAGATCCGTTTCATTCCGGCCAGCCAGCCCAAGGCGCGCTTCAAGGTATTGGCTCCGCGCGAGCACGATCTCGAATACCAGGCCGAGCACATCGACCGGCGCTGGGTGATCCGCACCAACTGGGAGGCGAAGAATTTCCGCGTGATGCAGGTTGACGATGCCCAGGTCGGCGACAAGAAGCGCTGGCGCGAAATCGTGCCGGCGCGCAACGACGCGACGGTCGACCGCATCGAGCTGTTCCGCAACTATCTCGTGATCGGCGAACACAGCGACGGCCTCGCGCAAGTGCGCATCAAGCCGTGGCGTGACGGTACAGCGCGCCTCGTCGAAGTCGGCGAGGCGGACTACGCGGCGACGATCGGCGACAACCGCGAACAGAGCACCGACGTGCTGCGCTACAACGTCACCTCGCTGGTGACGCCGAATACGGTCTACGATCTCGACATGCGCACGGGCAAGCGCGAGGAGCGCAAGCGCGACGCCGTGCTCGGCTATGACGCGGCGAACTACCGAAGCGAACGCGTCTGGGCGGTCGCCCGCGACGGCGTCAAGATTCCGGTCTCGCTCGCCTACCGCAGGGACGTCAAGCGCGACGGCACCGCGCCGATGTTCCAGATGGGCTACGGCGCCTACGGCGCGCAAAACGATCCGCACTTCAATCAGTCCTTCGTTTCGCTCCTCGATCGCGGCTTCGTCGTCGCCGTCGCGCACGTGCGCGGCGGCGGCGAGCTCGGCCGTGCCTGGTACGAAGACGGCAAGCTGTTCAAGAAGAACAACACGTTCACCGACTTCATCGACACGACCGAATACCTGGTCGCACAGAAGATCGCGGCCAGGGACAAAGTATTCGCCTTCGGCCGCAGCGCGGGCGGCCTGCTCATGGGCGCGGTCGCGAACATGGCCCCGCAGGACTACCGCGGCATCTTCACCCAAGTGCCGTTCGTCGACGTGGTCACGACGATGCTCGACGACTCGATTCCGCTGACGACGAACGAATACGACGAATGGGGCAATCCGCAAGACACCAAGTTCTACGAGTACATGCTCGCGTACTCGCCGTACGACAACGTCAAGGCGCAGGCGTATCCGGCCATGCTCATCACCACGGGCCTCAACGATTCGCAGGTGCAGTATTACGAGCCGAGCAAGTGGGTGGCGAAGCTGCGCGCGCTGAAGACGGACAAGAATCCGCTCCTGTTCAAGATCAACATGGAAGCGGGCCACGGCGGCAAGAGCGGCCGCTACACGCACTGGCGCGAAACAGCCGAGGCCTACGCGTTCGTGCTCGATCAGCTGCCGACCACGGCGGCGGCCAAAGCGAAGAAGTAGTGCGGACCGTCGGACGCATTTCACGCGAATCAAAGCGGATCCAGACGGATAAGAGCGGATTGTATTGATTGACAGATCCGCTCTTGTCCGCGGCAATCGGCTCTTATCCGCGTCAACGTCGTTTCAAGACACGGAGGCGGAATTCGCCTCTGCGCAGGTGGGTGGTTTCCCCGCGGATCGTTAGCGGATGGCGCCAGAGTCGAGCGCGTCGGCAAGTTCGGCGAGATCGCGCACGATCAGGTCGGGCTGGATTTCGGACTGCCCGGAGGCCTCGCGCCAACCGGTCGCACCGCGATGCAGCCATACGCTGCGCAGGCCGGCGCGATGGGCGCCGATGACGTCGAGTTCCGGATCGTCGCCGACGTGCAGCACTTCCGTGGGGTCGAGGCCGAGCCGCTCGCAGGCGGCGTGGAAAATGTCGGCGGCCGGCTTGGCCGTGCCGAATTTGCTCGCGTGCAGCGAGAAACGGAACAGCGAGGCGAGTCCGATCGCATCGAGATCGGCGTTGCCGTTGGTGATGGCGGCGAGCGGATAGCGCGCGCCGAGGCGTTCGAGCGCGGGCAGCGCGTCGACGTAGCATTCCACGCGATTGCGCTCGGCATAGAACGCGGCGAACGCCGCGTCGACGTGGTCGTCGTCGTAGCCGTGCGCGAGCAACGCCTCGCGCAACGACAGCCGCCGTTGCGCACTGAAGTCGTGGGCCAGGTGCGGATTCTCGTCGGCAATGCGGTCGCGCAGCGCGCGCATCGCGTCGACCGGATAGGCCGCGGCGGTGCGCGGGCAGTGCTCGCGCAGCCATGCGTCGAGCTCTCGTTCGGCGCGCTGCATCACCGGCGCGATCGGCCACAGCGTGTCGTCGAGATCGAGTGTGATGGCGCGGACGCGCACGACGGACGTCAGCGAAGCGCTGCGGAAATCACGGCTTGCCTGCTGCATTCTCCGCTTTCTTCTGTGCCATCACCTCGGCCGCGCGCTGCTTGGCTTCCTGCGCCTCGACGGAGTTCGGCTGCGTGCGTATCAGATAGTCGGCGGTGGCGATCGGCGCCGAGATCGGGCGCGGCGTATCCTTGCCCTGCACGCGGTCGGCGACCCAGGCCGAATTTTTCTCGAGCTCGTCGGTCAGCGCAGGCGCGTCGTCGATCGGCACGAGCTGATGCTTGCGGATGATGGCCTTGCCCGCATCCGAACTCGCGTACTTGATGAACTTCTCGGTGGCCTCGTAGTTCTTGCTGTCTTTGCGTGCGGCGAGGTACAGCGGCGCGTACAGCGGATAGCTTCCGTCCTTGATCGTGGCCGTGTTGGCGGCGACACCTTCGACCTTGAGGATCTTGATCGCCTTGTTGTTCCACACCGAGGACAGCGTGGTGAAGCCGAGGCCGTGCGGATCGATCGTCACGCCTTCCTCGAGCTTGGCCGTGTTCATGTACTGGCGTTGCGCCCACACCGGCTGGTCGCCCTTGTTGTAGATGTATTTGCGCAGGACGTAGTCGACGCCGTCGAGCGGCGCGGCGATAGCGTAAAGGTTGATCGTTTCGTCGGGGCCGCCGACGTCCTTCCAGGTCTTCAGCTGGCCGCCGTAGATGTCGTAGAGCTGCTTGAGGGTGACGTTGTCGGCCGGATTCTTCGGCGAGGTGATCGGCACCATCGCCTCCCAGGCGATCGGAAAGAAGGTGAGATTCGCTTCCTCGGCGCGGCCGGTTTCGTC
>CBJLOV010000179.1:0-8928 GCA_966424745.1 uncultured bacterium | reverse complement strand
CGGTGAGGTCGACGTGATCGACCGCGACGAGCTCGCCGAAGCGCTTGGTCAATCCGTGCGCGACGATCGCGTTGTCGGACTCAGCCATATGCGAGACCGGCAAAAGCGCATAACGCGGATTTACGCGGATTTACGCGGATAAGAGCGGATAGAGCGACAGCAATCATGAATTCATCCTTCTTTGGCTCTATCCGCGTCGATTGCTCTTGTATCTGCGTAAATCCGCGTTCAATGCTTTTTCTCGTCAACCATTGTCGCCTGGCACGGAATGCCTGCGGGCAGGTCGCGGGTCTTGTCGGAAACATCGAGTGCCAGTTCCGCGCGCCAGGCGAGGCGGCTCGCGTCGTCGCCGGAGAGAGCGTAGTACGGGGTGAACGTCGGTTCGCTCGCGATGCGCAGCGCGGTGGCGTCGAACGGTGCGCCGGTGCCGTCGACACTCACCTTGAAACGAGCGCCTTGCTTCAGACCTGCCCGCATCGGCTCGGGCACATACACGCGCGCATACGGCGCGTCGCCGACGAGCAGGCTGACCACGCTCGCGCCCTGCGCGGGCCGGTCGCCGAGCTTGTACGGCAGCGAGTCCACTTTGCCCGCGCGGGTTGCGCGCACGGTCAGGCGCGACAGCGTCACTTGCAGCTGCGCCAGCGATGCCTTGGCCTGGGCCAGCGATGCTTCGCCCTGGTTGATGTCCTCGATGCGCGTGCCGTGCAGCAGCTCGTCGAGATTGGCGCGCGCGGAATTTGCGTCGGCGTTCGCCTGGCGCAGCGCCGCGTTCGCATTGTCGAGATCGGACTGGCTGTTGAGCCCGCGCGCGCGGATTTCGGCGGCGCGGTCGCGCGCGAGCTGCGCATTGACCGCACCCGCCTGCGCCCGCGCGAGCACTGCGCGAGCGGCGTCGATTGTCTCGATGCGCGCACCGTGGCGCAGCTCGTCGAGCGCCGCGGTCAGGCGTTGCACGTCGGCCTGGGCGGCGTCGACCTGGGCCTGGGTGCGGCTCGGGTCGAGGGTCAGCAGGAGCTGATCGGCGGCGACCCGGTCGCCTTCCTTGACCAGGATCTGGGTGATCGGCTCGGACGCTTCCGCCGGCATGGCGATGCGGTCCCATTCGAGCGTGCCGAGCATGGGTGCGGGGCCGTTGTCGCCAGAGCACCCCGCGAGCGCGGCGGCGGCGGCGGCGACGAAGCAGAGCAGACTAAGGTTTCGATTGCGCACGCGGCGTCTCCAACATGCTGTCGAACAGCGCGAGGGTATGCTCGATCAATTCGTCCGGCTGCGCCGAAGCGAACCGCAAAGGATTGCCGCCGGCGGGCAACTGCATGCGCACGGCTTGCATGAGATGTTCCGGCAAATCCTTGAACAAGGATTCCCCCATTTCGCTCCACATCGGCGCTGCGGCAAACGGGAACACCGCCAGGCTGATCAACGATACGCCGACGAGCATCGGATTGAGGTCGGCGCGAATCTCGCCCTTGCGCTGCGCGGAGACGATCAGCCACAGCATTTTCGGTGCGATCGCCAGCGCGAACTGCGCCTGCATCTGGTTGCGCAGCGCGCCGCCTTCGCTGAGCACTTCGCGCACCATCAGGCGCGGCATCCACAAGTTCGCGGCGATGTTGCGCATGTGGGTTTCGAGGAATCGGCGCAAGGTCGCGCGCGGACTCGGCAGCGGCGTCAGCAGCGGCGCGACCGACACCGCGACGAACGGCGCGACGCGCTCGGCCAGAATCGTCTGCATGAGCGTTTCCTTGCTCTCGAAGTAGTAGTGCAGCAGCGCCGGCGTGACCGCGGCGCGGCGGGCGATTTCGCGCAGCGTCGTCGCCGCGATCCCGCGCTCGCCGAACAGCGCGACCGCGGCGTCGAGCAGGCGCCCGCGCTGATCGACACCGGCGGCCGCGTTGGGCCGGCCGGGGCCGCGGCGCGGCGAAACGGATTTGCGTTTGATGGCGGACTTGGGCATGGCGCCGATAGTAATTGATCGTTTAATTAATTTCTAGGATGAAGAAATCTTGTCCGTCTCGGGAGCCTCGTTGAAGAAGGTGTGGACCTCGCTATCCGGCTGGGCGGTCCGTGCCGCACGAGGTGCGTCTACCGAGGCCGCCGCCGTCCGCCGTTGCGGCTGCGGTTGTCCATCGGCTTCTTGGTCGAGCGGATGGCGGGCGCCGGAGGCTTTTCGAGACCGCCGGCCCGCGGACGGCGCGATGCTTTTGCCGAGAGCGCAACGCCTTCAACCGCCGATCGTCGGTTCGGTAAAACTCCGGCACGGCCGGGACGGTTCGCTCCTGCCGCGTTCGGCGTCCATTCCGGCACGCGCGCCGGCACCATGTCGGCACGCCAACGCTGAGCGCCGTCTCAGTCCGCGTCGCCGATGCGGCGTTGGAGTGCACCGTCGATGATCGTGTGCGAGCGTCCGCCGACCCAGACCACGGCGTCGCCGCCGTCGCGCACGTCGATGCGCACCTCGATCGTCGCGTCGTGGCCCATCTCGCGGCCCTGGCTCACTCGGTAACCGCGCGCGAGCGGACCCCGCGGCTCGCGCTGCGCGATATAGGCCGCGATCAAGCCGTTCGCCGCGCCCGAGGCCGGATCCTCGACGATGCCCACACCCGCCGGGAACGCGCGCACGACGACATCGTAGGGGCGCGATTCATCGCGCCCGGCTTTTGCTGTTTCGCTCGATGAGGCACGTGCGAAACAGCACAAACCAAGACTGTCGCCGGCACGCGCCAGCGCAAGGATCGCGGCATGGTCGGGCTTCCACGCGCGCAACGAAGCTTCATCGGCGAATTCCGCCACCCACCAGCGCCGCCCGCCTTCGACGAAAGCCGGCGGCAACGCACCGAGCCGCGTATCGACGAGCACGGCACGCAGCAGGGGATCGTCCGCGCCCATGTGCAGAACGCGCGCCGCGGGCGCCTGCACGTACAGGCGCTGGCGCGCGCCTTCGCCTTCGACGCGGATCGGCAGCTGGCCGGCGCCGCATTCCTGGATCAGTTCGCCGGCGTGCGGTGTGACGCGGCCGATCTCGAGCGCGGCATGCGCGCTGCCGATCGTCGGATGGCCGGCGAACGGAATCTCCTTGCTCGGCGTGAAAATGCGCAGGCGATAGCTGGCGCGCGCGTCGTGTGGCGCGAGCACGAAGGTGGTTTCGACGAGATTCGTCCATGCGGCGAAGCGCTGCATGTCGGCGTCGCTCCAGGCGTCCGCGCCGAACACGACGCCGAGCGGATTGCCGCCGCCCGCGCGCTCGGCGAAGACATCGACCTGCAGGAAACGAACGGAAACCGGATTGCGAGTAGTCATGAACTTTGATGAGAAAAGATTTGCTACGAAGACACGAAGGAAAAGCCACGAAAAAGAGCTATTTGATTCGAAAAATGATCCCTTCGTGATCTTCGTGATCTTCGTGTCTTCGTGGCAGCGCTTCCGTTTTTAGCCTTGGATTGGACATGCCATTATTTCATCGCCAGTGAAATCGCGATGCCCGCCCACAGCGCCATGCCGACCCAGTGGTTGTTGCGGAAGGCGCTGAAGCATTCGTCGCGGCCGCGGCCGCGCATGATCCACAGCTGCCAGGCGAACAGGCCCGCGGCGACGGCAAGGCCGGCGAAGTACGGCCAGTGCAGATGGCCGCGCTGGGCGACCAGGGCCATGGCGAGCAGGAAGGTCGCCATCAGCACGCCGAGGATCGGCAGGTCCGCATCGCCGAACAGGATCGCCGTCGACTTCGCCCCGACGCGCAGGTCGTCGTCGCGGTCGACCATCGCGTATTCGGTGTCGTAGATCGTCGAGAACAGCACGTTGCCGAGGAACAGCAGCCAGCACAGCGGCGGCGTCGAGTTCGTCACCGCGGCGAAGGCCATCGGGATCGACCAGCCGAACGCGGCGCCGAGATAGACCTGGGGCAGATGCGTATAGCGCTTGGTGAACGGATAGGTTGCGGCGAGAAACGCGCCGACGAAGGACAGCTCGATCGTCAGCCTGTTCGTGAACAGCACGAGGACGAAGGCCGACGCGATCAGCGCGAAGAACACGGCGAGGGCTTCGCGCGGCGTCACTGCGCCGGTGGCGATCGGCCGCTCGCGCGTGCGTTTCACTTCCGGATCGAGCTTGCGGTCGGCGTAGTCGTTGATCACGCAGCCGGCCGACCGCATCAGGAACACGCCGAGGGTGAAGATGATCAAGGTCGGCCACGGCGGAAAATCGCCGGCGGCGAGCCACAGGGCCCACCACGTCGGCCACAGCAGCAGCACCGAACCGATCGGCCTGTGCATGCGTGCGAGTTTCGCGTACTCGGTCAGCCGGTCGAGAATGTGCGGCCAGTCGACGCGCGCGAGCGCCTGCTTCTCGACCTGCATCCTGCCGGGCGGGCGTTTCACCGCGCCGACCGGCGGCACCGAAATCTTCGGCCGCGCAGTCAGGTCGGCACGCTTCTGTTTAGCCGCGGGCGCCGACGGCCTCGCCGCTTTCTGCGATTGCGCGCCGAGCGGCGGCGAATCCTGCTTGGCGGGATTCGGCTTGCTGCGCGGACGGGTGGGTTTTTGCGGAGGGGATTGCTGATTCACATCGCCAAGTGTACGCCAGCGCCGCTACCGCTCGCATTCGTTGCGAAGCCCGGCGTATCCTCCCGGCGGTTCTCATCCGGACATCACACCATGCTGCCTTCACGCTTCGTGCCGTTCGCGCTCTGTCTCGTGTTCTTCGCCTTGTCCGCGGCGATGCTGTGGGACGGCCCGGTCTGGCGCTGGACGGCCGCGATCTTCGGCGCGCTGAGCCTGGTCGGCGCGTGGGACATGCTGCAGACGCATTCGACCCTGCGCCGGAACTTCCCGATCACGAGCCATTTCCGCAGCTTCTTCGAATTCTTCCGGCCGATGCTGCGCCAGTACGTGGTCGAGTCCGATACCGACGAGGTGCCGTTCTCGCATTCGCAGCGCGCGCTCGTCTACCAGCGCGCGAAAAGCGTCGAGGACAAGCGCCCGTTCGGCACCGAACAGGATCTCTACCGTACCCAGTACGAGTGGATCAACCACTCGCTTGCCCCGGCCAAGATCGACAGCCACGACTTTCGCATCACGATCGGCGGCGCGCAGTGCACGCAGCCGTATTCGGCAAGCGTCTTCAACATCTCGGCGATGAGCTTCGGTGCGCTCTCGGCGAACGCGATCCGCGCGCTCAACGAGGGCGCCAGGCGCGGGGGCTTCTATCACGACACCGGCGAAGGCTCGATGTCGCGCTACCACCGCGAGATGGGCGGCGACATCTGCTGGGAGATCGGCTCGGGCTATTTCGGCTGCCGCAACGACGATGGCAGCTTCAGTCTGGAGCGGTTCGCGGAGAACGCCGCGAACGCACAGGTGAAGATGATCGAGATCAAGCTCTCGCAAGGCGCCAAGCCGGGCCATGGGGGCGTTTTGCCGGCGGCGAAAGTCACGGCGGAAATCGCCGCGGCGCGAGGGGTACCGATGGGCGTCGATTGCGTGTCGCCGGCCGCGCACAGCGCGTTTTCCACGCCGCTCGGCCTGCTCCAGTTCGTCGCCCTGCTGCGCGAGAAGTCGGGCGGCAAGCCGACCGGCTTCAAGCTCGCTCTCGGCCATCCCTGGGAATGGTTCGGCATCGCCAAGGCGATGCAGGAGAGCGGCATCCATCCGGACTTCATCGTCGTCGACGGCGGCGAAGGCGGCACCGGCGCGGCCCCGCTCGAATTCACCGACCACGTCGGCGTGCCCCTGCGCGAGGCGCTGCTGCTGATCCACAACACCCTGGTCGGACTCGACCTGCGCGACCGGATCCGTCTCGGCGCGAGCGGCAAGGTAGTCACCGCGTTTGATCTCGCGCGCACGCTCGCGCTCGGTGCGGACTGGTGCAACGCCGCGCGCGGCTTCATGTTCGCGCTTGGCTGCATCCAGTCGCAAAACTGTCACACCGACCGCTGCCCGACCGGCGTCGCCACCCAGGACCCGGGCCGCTGGAAGAAGCTCGACGTGCCCGACAAGGCCGCGCGCGTGAAAAACTTCCACGAGAATACCCTGCGCGCGCTCAAGGAACTGATCGCCGCCGCCGGCCTGACCCATCCGAGCCAGCTCGGCCCCGAGCACATCATCCGCCGCGTGTCGCCGGACGAGGTGCGCTCGCTGTCGGCGCTGTATCAATACGTCGAGCCGGGCGGCCTGCTCGACGGCCGCGTGCCCGATCACGCCGTGTTCAAGGCGTTCTGGCAGGACGCGCGCGCCGACACGTTCGCCGCTCCGCGCGCGCTGCGCGATTTGCAGCAGACCAAATCGCGCTAGCGCTCGTTACGCCGCGCGCAGGGCCGCCTGCGCGATGAGCGACAGTCCGGCGCCGATCGCGGCGGCGCCTGCGACTCGCGCGATGTACGTGCCGTTCGCGGCCAGGCGTTCGGCGGTGATCGCCGTCGTCACGAGTGCCATCGCCCACAGATCCATGATGCCGACGGCGAACAGGATCGCGGTCAGATTGGCGCAGCCTTCGACGCAATGCAGGCCGAGGCGCACACCGTGTCTGCAGGCGCCGCCGGCATTCGCCGGCAGACGCCAATCGCGTTCCGGCGGCGTCCGGCAGTAGGCGAGGTGGCGTGCTTTCCGCGCCGAGAACTGGGCCAAGCCGCCGATGAGCACGACGGCGCCGAGCGCAAGCGGAACGGCGCGGGCGAGCGCCGCGTACCGCAGCACGGCCGACGTCATCAGCGCACCGAGGGCAAAGGCGGCGATGCCGAGCGCGGTCCATACGGCAAAATAGCCCAGGCCCATGAGCGCGGTCAGCCGACCCGCGCGCGCGCCGACGCGCGCACCGACCGCTTCGCGGTAGGCCCACAGCGTCGGCGCCAACGCCGGCAACATCATCGCGACCATCATTGCGAACCACATGCCGGCGAAGCAGGTCGCCGCGCCGAGCCACGTCTGTCCGCACATCGGCGTCCACATCATCGACAGCGCCCAGCCGCCGGGCATCGGCATTCCGCCCATCGCCGCCATCGACGCGCACTCGCCGACCGTCGCCGTCGCGGCGACGGCGAAGAGCACCGCGCAGACGCCGAAGAAGGATCGCCGGGAGGCTCGCGCGGACGACGTCCGCGACGAGGCCTTCCGAACCGCGATCGAATCGGCGGCGCGCACGGGCGGACTCACGCGCAGCACGACGCCACCGCACTCTGCGCGGGCTGATCGTACTCGTCGTGGCGGCGCCACCAGAAGCCGTGCTCGTTGCGCCCCAGCGGCGCGCGATCGAGCCACTGATACATGCCCCACAGACCGTCGAGGCCGCGCGCATAGGTCGAGTAGGTGTGATACACCACGCCGTCCTCGAGCACGAATGCGCTCATGCCCGGCAGTTCGCGCAGGAACGTGGGAACGTCCGTGCCCGTCATGGCGGCGATCTGGGCGATGGGATTTTCGTCCGGCGCCCATTCCGGCATCTTGGTGGCCACCACCTGCGGCGACGGCTGTTCGTGGCGGTAGTTGTATTCGATGCCGGCGCGCTGCTGTTCCGGCGTGAACATCACGCTGAAATCGGCATTGAAATCGCTGTCGAACGACGACGCCCACGGGAACGTCCAACCCATGCGGCGCTTGTATGCCTGCAGTTTCGCCAATGGCGCGCGCGACACCGCGGTCAAGGCCACGTCGTGGTTCTCCAGATGCACCGCGAAACCATCGAAGCCGTCGGCGATCGAAGAGCACGACGGACAACCCGCAGTGTAGTCCGGTCCAAACATGAAGTGGTAAACGAGCAATTGCGAACGCCCGCGGAAGAGATCCGCCAGCGAGGCTTTGCCTTCCCCGGTCTCGAATCGATACGCCTTGTCGATGCGGACCCACGGCAGCGCCTGCCGCCGCCGCGCGAGCTCGTCGCCGCGCCGCGTGTGTTCCTTTTCCGCTTCGAGCAGGTCAAGCCTTGCGGACAGCCACTGCTCGCGTGTTCCGGTCATGTGCGTGGTCATCGTATTCTCTCCTCTTCGGTGGTGCAGGCTGCGGTCGTGTTCGCCGCGGCCTGCGGGTGGGTGGTGTGGAGGAGGGTAGGACCGGATTTCGCAAACGGGGGAGTGACAAGTGTGGCGCGATTGAGATGAGCACGCTCTGATGGACTCCCTGATCACGGCGGCGGCGCGCTCGCTCGCGGCGGGCGATCCGCTCGGCGCGTTGAAGCACGTCGCCCTGCGCGACGACGCGCCCGCGCTTGCGCTGCGCGGCATCGCCATGGCCCAGCTCGGCGATTTGCCGCGCGCGAAGACCCTGCTGCGCAGCGCGGCGCGCGCCTTCGGCGCCAAGGAAGCCGTGGCTCGCGCGCGCTGCCTCGTCGCCGAGGCCGAGGTTGCCCTCGCCATGCGCGATCTCGGCTGGCCGGCGAAGACGCTCGACGCCGCGCGGGCGACCTTGGAAGCGCACGGCGACCGCGCGAATGCCGCGCAGGCACGCTATCTGGATATTCGCCGCCTGCTGCTGATCGGCCGCCTCGACGAGGCCGAACACCGGCTCGGCGCACTCGATGCCGCCTCCCAGCCGCCCGCGCTGCGCGCGACGCACGAGCTCGTCGCCGCAGGGATTGCGCTGCGCCGCCTGCGTACGCAAGCCGCGCGCGCTGCGCTTGCGCGGGCCGGACAGGCTGCGCGCAAGGCCGGCATTCCCGCGCTGCGCGCGGAAGTCGACCATGCCAGACTCGTCCTCGACACGCCCGCGGCGCGCTTGATCGTGCGCGGCGAGGCGAGACGGATCCTGCTCGAGGAAGTCGAAAACCTGCTGGCATCGAACGCCTTTGTCGTCGACGCCTGCCGACGCGCGGTGCGCGACGCGCGCACGACGATCTCGCTGGTCACGCGCCCGGTTTTGTTCGCGCTCGTGCGCGCACTCGGCGAAGCCTGGCCCGAAGACGTGGCGCGCGAAGTGCTCGTCGCGCGCGCGTTTCGCGGCAGGC
>CBJLOV010000178.1:0-8989 GCA_966424745.1 uncultured bacterium | reverse complement strand
GCAACAGGCCGATCCCTGCGCCCACGTCGATGCCTTATACTTCGCGCCCGCCGCCCCTCTGGAGAGACGGTCGAGCGGTTTAAGGCACCGGTCTTGACTGCGCAGGCAGGATGCCGAAGCGAACATCGGCGCAGCCGATGGCCCCTTCGGGGCAACGGGCACGAGCCCGTTGTCAAACCGGCGTCGCCGGTCGATGGTGAAGATACGCGATCGATTTTGTGGAGAGATGGCCGAGCGGTTTAAGGCACCGGTCTTGAAAACCGGCGTAGTAGCGATACTACCGTGGTTTCGAATCCCCCTCTCTCCACCACCTCGCAATGATCGTCGCGCTATCGCCGAGGCCTCGGCGAAATCCGGCGGCGACTGCTAAGACAGAGCCACCGCCCCGCCCGCCTTCAGATCCCCGGCACCTGCGTCTCCGCCGCGATCGGCATCTTTTCCGCGAGCCAGTCGATCAGCGCACGCACGGCCGGCAACAGGCCGCGGCGCGAGGGGAATACACAATGGACGATGCCCTCGGGCGGACTCCATTCGGGCAGCACGACTTCGAGCTCGCCCGCAGCCACCGCGCGCGTGCACACGCTCTCGGGCAGCAGCGCGACGCCGAGCCCGCGCGACGCCGAGGCGAGAACGAGCGGAAAGTCGCCGCACATCACGCGCGGCGAATGATCGAGCCGGTAGGTCGTGCCGTCGCGCTTGCTGAATTCCCAGGACTGGTTCTCCATTTCGGAAATGCTGATCGTGTCGTATTGGGTCAGCTCCTGCGGGTGCTGCGGACGGCCCTTCTCGCGCAAATAACCCGGGCTGGCGACGAGGAACGAGTTGCTGCGCCCGAACGTGCGCAGGACGAGGTCGGCGTCGGTATCGAGCTTGAAGCGCACGCGCACGGCGATGTCGACGCCTTCGTTGATCAGATCGATGCGCCGGTTCGTCGACATCATCAGGATGCGCACCTGCGGATATTTCTCGCAGAATTCGGGCAGGATCGACGTCATCACGTTCTGCGTGATCGACACCGGGCAGCTGATGCGCACGATGCCACGCGGCTCGGTGGTCAATTGCGCAACCGCGTCCTCCGCCGCCTGAGCTTCGGCGATGACGCTCTGGCAATGGCCATAGAAGCGCTGACCGGCATCGGTGACCGCAAAGCGTCGCGTCGAGCGCTGCAGCAGGCGCACGCCGAGACGCTCCTCGAGCTGGGCGATACGGCGGCTCAGACGCGACTTGGGAATGCCGAGCGCGCGCCCGGCCGCGGCGAAACCGCCTTTTTCAACGACGATCGAGAAATAGTAGAGATCGTTCAAATCCTGCATGGCTTCCCTCATTGTTCCGCAGACAGAACGCTGTGGCAGTTTTTCGCCAGCTTATCACCTCCAATGTGCGGTATTACATTTTCCTCCGACCCACCACCCGCCTCCGGAGATACGGACCGGACTGGTGCCCACCCTTTCGAACCCGGAGGAAATTCCGATGAACAATCCGCTGATCGACTCGCTCAAGAAACGCCGCACCCAATATGCGCTGGGCGAAGCCCTGCCGATCTCCGAGCAGCAAACCGCGCAGCTGATCCAGGAGGCGATCCGCTTGGCGCCGTCTTCGTTCAATTCGCAGAGCTCGCGCGCCGTGATCCTCTACGGCGAACAGAGCCGCGAGTTGTGGGACATCGTCAAATCGGCCCTGCGCAAAATCGTGCCCGCCGAGGCCTTTGCGGCCACGGAGGCGAAGATCGACGGTTTCGCCTCGGGCGCCGGCACGGTGTTGTTCTACGAAGACCAGGACGTGGTCAAGGGGCTGCAGGAGAAGTTCGCGCCGTACGCGGACAACTTCCCGGTCTGGTCGGAACAGGCCAGCGGCATGGCCCAGCTCGCCGTATGGTCGGCCCTGGCCAATGCCGACATCGGCGCGAGCCTGCAGCACTACAACCCGCTGATCGACGCGGAAGTCGCGGCGCGCTGGCAGATCCCCGCCTCGTGGAAACTGCGCTCGCAGATGCCGTTCGGCTCGAACGAAAAGGCGTTCGGCGAGAAGGCCTACATGGACGACACGCAGCGCTTCAAGGTCTTCCACTCCGCGGCCGGCAACGGCGCCGCGCGCGAAGTCAGGCAATACGCGTAATGCCGCGCATGTACGGCTGCAGCGCCTTCGGCACGTCGATCGAGCCGTCGGCGTTCTGATAGTTCTCCATCACCGCGACCAGGGCGCGGCCGACCGCCACGCCCGAGCCGTTCAGCGTATGCACGAGCTCGGGCTTGCCGGTCGCCGGATTGCGCCAGCGCGCCTGCATGCGCCGCGCCTGGAAGTCGCCGCAGTTCGAGCAGGACGAGATTTCGCGGTAGGTGTTCTGCGACGGCAGCCAGACTTCGAGGTCGTAGGTTTTCGTCGCCGCGAAACCCATGTCGCCGGTGCACAGCAGCACTTTGCGATACGGCAGCTCCAACTTTTCCAGCACGACTTCGGCGCAGCGCGTCATGCGCTCGTGTTCTTCGGCGCTCTGCACGGGCGCCGCGATCGTTACCAGCTCCACTTTCTCGAACTGATGCTGGCGGATGTAGCCGCGCGTGTCGCGGCCGTGCGAACCGGCTTCGGCGCGGAAGCACGGCGTGTGCGCAGTCATGCGCAACGGCAGTTTTTCCGCGTCGATGATGTCGCCGTTGACGAGATTGGTCAAAGACACTTCGGCCGTGGGAATCAGGTAACGCCTGGGCTCGCCCTCGACCGCGAACAAATCCTCGGCGAACTTCGGCAACTGCCCCGTTCCCTGCATCGTCTCCGGATTCACGAGCAGCGGCACGTTGCACTCGAGGTATTCGTGTTCGCTCGTATGCAGATCGAGCATGAACTGTGCGAGCGCACGATGCAGCCGCGCCAGGTCGCCGCGCAGGACGGTGAAGCGCGCGCCGGACAACTTCGCGCCGGCGTCGCCGTCGAGCCAGCCATGGCGGGCGCCGAGATCGACGTGATCCTTCACCGCGAAGTCGAACGCACGCGGCGTGCCCCATTTCTTGATTTCGACGTTTTCGCTCTCGTCCTTGCCGACCGGCACCGACTCGTCGGGAAGATTCGGAATGCCGAGCGTGATTTTCGCCAGCTCTGCCTGCACATCGACGAGTTTCTGCTCGTTCGCCTTGAGCTGGTCGCCGATGCCGGCAACCTCGGCCATCAGCGCGGCGGTGTCCTCGCCCTTGGCCTTGGCCATGCCGATCGCTTTCGAACGCGTATTGCGCTGATTCTGCAGTTCCTGCGTCTGCACCTGCACGGCCTTGCGCTGCGCCTCGAGCGTTTCGATCTGCGCCTTCGGCAGATCGTAGCCTCGCGTTCCGAGACGTTCGGCGACGGTATCGAGCTGGCCGCGCAGCAAGGCGGGATCGAGCATGGCGTGATTTCGCAGGCGACAAAAAGGGCGCGAATTATCCCGCGCCGTCGATTTTGCCGCAATGCGGCGTACGCCGTATCCGCGCGCGCCTGCTTACGCCGTCATCCCCGCTTTCGCGGGAACGGCGACAGCGAGCGCTCAGCGCTTGCGCCCGAGCCACCAAGCGATGGCGACGCCGGCAAGCAACCAACCCACGCCCTGCTCGATCAGGTTGCCGAGATTGAAATCGTCCGGGAAGCGATACCAATTCCACAGCGGCACGATGTTCGTCATCCAGCCGAAAATGCCGAAGCCGAGGCTGCCGAGCACGCGCATGCCGAATCCCCACGGCGTTGCCGCGAGCACGAAAGCGACGATCAGCGCGGCGAGATAACTGCCGATGAATTGCTTGAGCAGATTCCCGCCCATATCCGACGGATGCGGGTTGGTCGGTCCGACCGCGACGAACAAGGAGCGATTCTGCGCGTGCTTGTCCTCCCAGGCCTTGACCGCGCCCTGGTCGCTCATTTTCTCGGGATCGATATGCGGAAGCAGATAGATGCCGTCCTGCGGCAGCGCCGCCGTCGTCGCCGCCTGCAATACGACGTCTTCGTTCGCCGGTTTGCGCATGCCCATCTCGCCGATCGGCAGCAGCACGTGGGCGACGAAGCCCCAGAGGAAAACGACAAAGGCGCCGAGCAGTGCCGCGATCATGTAACGCATGGCATGCCTCCCCTCAACGATGGAGCTGCGACGCTACGCCGCGGCGCACCGCCCCGCAAGCGGCTGCGCAGCATTCGGCAATCGGCGCGATCCGCGCCTAGGCGACGGCGGCCGGCTCGCCCTTGCCGACCCAAAAACGCAGCAGCAGGGCTGCCGTGAACGCACAACCGGAACCGAACGCGAACGCAGCCAGCGGCGACGCCTCCGACCAGAGCCAGCCGCACACCAGCGATGCGGGCAGCAGCGCGATGCCGACGACGAGGTTGTACCAGCCGAACGCGGTACCCGCCTGCGAGCGCGGCACCATGTCGGCGACGAGCGCCTTCTCCACCCCTTCGGTCGCGGCGAGAAACAGGCCGTACGCGCCGAACATCGGCCACAGCAGCCAGGTCATCGCCGGCATCAGGCCGAAAGCGAGATAGAGCGCGGCGTAAATGATCCAACCGCCGAAGATCAACTTGCGGCGATCGACGCGGTCCGACAGCGCGGACAGCGGCGTCGAGAAAACGGCCGCGACGAGCGAGACCAGCGCCCAGAGCACGGGCACCTCGGCCTGCGCCAAGCCGAGTTCCTGCGCGCGCAGCAGGAGAAACGTGTTCGACGAGTTGCCGAGCATGAACAGCGCGAGCACGAGGAGATAGCGGCGAAAGCGCGGCGGGAATTCGCGCAGATTCCAGCTGAAGCGCACCGGCGTCGCGGAGCGCTCGATCTGCGGCTCCCGCACGGCGAGCGTCAGCGCCAGCACGATCAGCGCGGGCACGATGGCGGCGAACAGCACATGCCGTATCGGCATGCCGAGCCCGAGCAGCGCCGCGGCGAGCAGGGGGCCGACCACGGCACCCGCGTTGTCCATCGCGCGGTGCAGGCCGAACGCCAGTCCGCGCTGATCGGCCGCGACGCTGTGCACGAGCATCGCGTCGCGCGGCGCCGAGCGCAGCCCCTTGCCGACGCGGTCGGCGAAACGGCACAGAAGCACGCCGAGCCAGCTCGACGCGAACGCGATCAGCGGCCGCGCGATGCCGGCAACCGCGTAGCCGGCGACCACCCAGGATTTCACCTTGCGGCTGCGGTCGGCGAGCACGCCCGCGGCGAGCTTGAGCAGGCTCGAGACCGCCTCGGCGATGCCTTCGATCAGGCCGAGCGCTTTCGGCCCCGCCATCAGCACCGAAGTCAGATAGATCGGCACGAGCGGATAGATCATGTCGCTTGCGCTGTCGTTGACGAGGCTGATGAGGCCGAGCAGCCAGACGTTGCGCGGCAGACGGCGAATCGTGTCGAGCATGGGTTCCCCCGAATGTGTTCGGCACCGAGCGTAGCCCACGCGGCGGGCGAAGTCGAAGCCGAGCGGCGGAAGCGCGGGCATCCGCTTCGATCTTGCGCGCGCAGTCGCTCATGATGGGTATTCGCGGCGAGCGGTATTCCCAAACGGAATACTCCGGCGGCGAATTGCCCGGATCGAAACCTTGCGCAGACAGTATTATTGGCGGATCGATCGACCTTCAGTCTCTCCATGCAGAATCAAGACGCCCGCGCCCACGCTCAGACTCTCGACGCCAACGATCCGCTGCACGCATTGCGTGCGAAATTCCTGATTCCAAAACACGGCGAGCGTGACCAGTTGTACTTCTGCGGCAACTCGCTCGGCCTGCAGCCGGTCGGCGTGCGCGCGCACGTCGAGGAAGTACTGCAGAAGTGGGCGCAGCAAGCCGTCGAAGGCCATTTCACCGGACAGGCGCAATGGATGCCCTACCACGAGCTGGTGCGCGAACCGCTCGCGCGCGTGGTCGGCGCCGAACCGGTCGAGGTCGTGGCCATGAATTCGCTGACCGCGAACCTGCATCTGCTCATGGTCAGCTTCTACCGGCCTACGCGCGAGCGTCCGGCGATCCTGATGGAAGCCGGCGCGTTTCCGTCGGACCGTTATGCACTCGAATCGCAGCTACGCTTCCATGGGTTCGATCCGGCCACCGATCTGATCGAACTCGAGCCCGACCAAGACGACGGCACGTTTTCGATGGCCGCCATTGCCGATGCGATCGGACGCCACGGGCCACGCCTCGCGCTCGTGCTGTGGCCCGGCGTCCAGTACCGCACGGGACAGGCCTTCGATCTCGCCGACATCGCCCGCCTCGCGCATGCGCAAGGCGCGGTCGCCGGCTTCGATCTCGCCCACGCCGCCGGCAATCTGCCGCTGCGCCTGCACGACAGCGGTGCCGACTTCGCCGTGTGGTGCCACTACAAGTACATGAACTCGGGTCCCGGCGCGGTGGCCGGCGCCTTCGTCCACGCGCGCCATGCCCACACCGACCGGCCGCGCTTCGCCGGCTGGTGGGGCCACGAAAAGGAAACGCGTTTCCGCATGGGGCCGCAGTTCGTGCCGACTGCGGGGGCCGACGGCTGGCAGCTCAGCAATCCGCCGATCCTCGGCCTGGCCCCGCTGCGCGCCGCGCTGGAACTGTTCGACGAAGTCGGCATGCCGGCGCTGCGCGAAAAGTCGTTGCGGCTGACCGGCTATCTGGAGACGCTGATCCGCGCGCGCCTCGCGGGCGTGCTGTCGATCGCGACGCCGTCCGATCCCGAGCGCCGCGGCTGCCAGCTCTCGCTGCGCGTCGACGGCGGACGCGCGCGCGGACGCGAACTGTTCGAATACCTTTCCGCGCGGGGCATCGTCGGCGACTGGCGTGAACCGGACGTCATCCGCATTTCGCCGACGCCGTCGTACAACCGCTACGCCGACGTGGTCGGTTTCGTCGAAGCCGTGGAGGGCTGGCGCGATGGCCGCTGAACGCAGCATCACCCTGGTCGGCGCCGGCCTCGCCGGAGCCCTGCCCGCGCGCCTGCTCGCGCTGTGCGGCTGGCAGGTCGAGGTCTACGAGAAACGCGGCGATCCGCGCATCGCCGGCTACCAGGGCGGGCGCTCGATCAATCTCGCGCTGGCCGAACGCGGCCGCCATCCGTTGCGCCTGGCGAATGCGGAAGCCCAGGTGATGGCGAAGACGGTGATGATGCGCGGTCGCATGGTGCATCCGCTGCACGGCAAAGTGAACCTGCAGCGCTACGGCCGCGACGATTCCGAAGTGATCTGGTCGGTACACCGCGGCGAACTCAACATCACCCTGCTCGATCTCGCCGAACAGGCCGGTGCCGGACTGCATTTCGATCGGCGCCTCGACGGCGTCGACTTCGAGCGGCAAATCGCGCGTTTCGTCGACGACCGCGACGGCACGACGTTCGATGTGCCGTTCCGCGCCCTCATCGGCAGCGACGGCGCGGGATCTGCCTTGCGCGCGGCGATGGGCAAGGTCGCCGACATCGGCGAGCGCACCGAATTTCTCGGCCACGGCTACAAAGAACTCGAGATCCCGCCCGCTGCCGACGGCGGCTTCCGCATCGAACCGAATGCGCTGCATATCTGGCCGCGCGGGAGCTATATGTGCATCGCGCTGCCCAACGATGCGAAAACCTTCACCGTCACCTTGTTCATGGCGAACGAGGGCGAGCCGAGCTTTGCCGCGATCGAGACACCGCAACAGGCTCGCACCTTCTTCGAGCACGAGTTTCCCGACGCGGTGCCGCTGATTCCCGAGCTCGAACGCGACTGGGCGAGGAATCCCGCGAGCACGCTCGCAACCCTTTACCTCGAACGCTGGAGCCTGGACCGCCGCGCCCTCGTGCTCGGCGACGCCGCTCATGCGATGGTGCCGTTCCACGGCCAGGGCATGAACTGCGCTTTCGAAGACTGCGCCGCCCTCGCCGACAAGCTCGACGCGCACGCCGACCTCGGCGATGCCTTCGCCGCGTTCGAAGCCGAACGCAAGCCCAATGCGCGCGCGATCCAGGAAATGGCGCTGGAGAACTATCTGGAAATGCGCGACCGCGTCGACGATGCCGACTATCGATTGCGGCGCGAGCTCGAACTGCGCCTGCAGCAACGCCACCCCGGACTGTTCGTGCCGCACTACGCGATGGTCAGCTTCATGCGCGTGCCCTACTCCATCGCGCTCGACCGCAGCGAGATCCAGCACGGCATCCTGGTGCGTGCGACGCAAGGGCGCGAGTCGCTCGATCAGGTCGATTGGACCGCGGTCGATGCCGACGTCGCCGCACATCTGACGCCGCTGGTCGACACCGCATGAGGAAGCCTCTAAAAATCGTGGCGAGCGAAGGAAATTTGCGCATCGCCGGAGCACAAGAAACGGAGGGTGCTCGGATCTGCATGGAGATGACTCGCCGCATCCGCGGCTCGCCCTCCCGGCCATTCGCTGTGCGAATGTTCGCTCCGGCGACCTGCCTCCGCAGTTCGGGCGCCGCCGGCGCGAACATTGTCGAGTGCAGTAGGTTTTGAGGGGCTGCCATGAAATTCACGACGCTCTCGATCGCCCGCAAGCTGAGGTTCTATCAGCTCATCGTCTACGCGCAGGTGCTCGAGAGCGGTTCGATTCTGCGTGCCGCGCAGGCGCTCAACCTCACCCAGCCTTCGGTGACGAAGGTCATCCACGAACTCGAGGCGTACTTCGGCGCAGCGCTGCTCGTGCGCGGCAACCGCGGCGTATCGGCCACGCCGCTCGGCGAGCGCGTGCTGCAGCGTTCGAAGTCGTTCATCGCCGATCTGCGCCTGCTCACCGACGAGGTCAACGCCTATCTCGAAGGCAGCGCGGGACACGTCATCGTCGGCACCCTGATTTCCGCCTCGGCCTGGCTGCTGCCGCGCGCGACACAGTTGCTCAAGGCAAAAGCACCGAAAGTGCTGCTTTCGCTGCGCGTCGGCCAGATGGACCAGCTGTTCCCCGCGCTCGCCGACGGCGAACTCGATCTCGTCGTCGGCCGCGTGCCCGACGACTGGAACTGGCGCAACGAATCGCCCCTGCTGAAAGTCGAGCCGCTTTACCGCGAGGCGCTCAGCGTCGTCGCCGG
>CBJLOV010000177.1:0-9027 GCA_966424745.1 uncultured bacterium | reverse complement strand
CGGGATCGAGAAACGTCTGCGCGAAGAGCACGAAGAAAGACCAAGACGCGAACTGCTTTTCCTGCGCGGTTTGCTTTCGTGTTCTTCGTGTACCTCATCGTTCAATCCGTGCTTGTACGATTGCGCGACGAGAAGCAAAGGATGAACCGCGAAGACATGAAGATCACGAAAAAACACGAAGAAGAAGGAACTTGGCAAGACGCAGCGCCAATCGATTCGCTGTTCCTTCGCGGCTCTTCGTGTCTTCGTGGTTTTCTTCTGCTTTGAGCGAATGACCATGCACCGTCCCGTCTTTAACTTCGAAATTGGCTCGATAGTCTGGATCGATATGAGTCGAATTCAGGTACCGACCCCAGGAAGCTCCCACCGATGAATCCGCAACGACGCGCCCTGCTCGGGGGCATTGCCTTGACCGCCGCTTTGCCGGCTTATTCCGCCCGCCGCAAGGAATCGGCCGCGGACGCTCCGACCGAGGACGCGCCGTCCTGGCCTCCCGCCGAGCGCATCGCACTGTGGCCGGGCGATCCGCCCGGCATGCCGGCGACGGCGCCGAAGCCGGCGCTGACGATGAACGGCGAGCGCGGGCAACGCCAACTCTGGGTGCGCGGCGTCGCCCGTCCCGAGATCAACGTGTTCCGCGCACCGAGACCGGACGGCTCGGCGCTGCTCGTCATCCCCGGCGGCAGCTACGAGTTCATCTCCGTGCAGAACGAAGGCATCGACGTGGCGCGGCGCTATACGCCGTTCGGCACGAGCGTATTCGTGCTCACCTATCGGCTGCCCGGCGAGGGCTGGAAGAACCGCGATCGAGCACCGCTCGCCGATGCGCAGCGCGCGATGCGCTTGTTGCGTTCGCGGGCGGAGGAACTGCGCATCGATCCGGCGCATCTCGGCGTGCTCGGCTTCTCCGCGGGCGGCCACCTCGCCGCCGATCTGGCGACCGCCTTCGACGAATCCTGCTACGCGGCGGTCGACGCCGCCGACCGGCTCTCCGCAAGGCCGCACTTCGTCGGCCTCGCCTATCCCGTGGCGACGCTGATGCCGGATGCGGGCCACGCCGGTTCGCGCGACAACCTGCTCGGCAAGAACGCCGCGGCCGCGCTGGTCGCCGCACGTTCGCCGGCCGAACATGTGCGTGCCGACACGCCGCCCAATTTCCTCTTTCACGCGATGGACGACGACACCGTGCCGGTCGATGCCGGCTTCGCCTGGATCGCAGGTTGCCGACGTGCCAAGGTCCCCGTCGAAGCGCACTTGTTCGAAACGGGCGGCCACGGCTTCGGCCTGCGCGCGCCGCTCGATGCGCCGGCGGCGCAATGGCCCGAGCTGTTCGCCGCGTGGATGCGACAGCAGCGGGCCTGATGCGATCCGTGTCGCACCGGGCGCCGGAGAGAAAAAAATCGACCGCGAAGACAGGAAGATCGCGAAGGAACGCTACGAAGAAAAGAAGTCGCTGCTTTGGCCCTTCGGCGTGCCCTTCGTGTCTACGCCTTTTGATCTTGCAGCGCGGCCGTACGAGACGGGCGACCGCACCGAAGACCGCATGAGCTCCCGTTCTCAGCGCGACCTGCCGCCGTCGACTTCCTTCGGAACCGGCAGCGACAGCGGCAAGTCGCGCGAAGAGGAGCCGATGTAAACGGTGCGCCCGGCGCGTGCGGCGCGCCAGGCATGAGCGCCCGTCGACCAGTAGCGCAGACGTTCTGCGGCGACGTGCAGCCGTACCTCGCGATCTTCGCCCGGCGCGATCGCGACGCGGTCGAACGCGGCGAGCGCATGCACGGGGAAATCTGCGTTGGCGGGCGCCGGATTCGGCGCGCCCAGATAGACCTGCACGACCTCGTCGCCGGCGCGCGCGCCCGTGTTGCGCACGCGGCAGGTCACGTCGAGTCCGCCGTCCGCCGCGAGCGCGAGACGCGGCTGCGAGTAGGCGAAGCTCGTGTACGACAGGCCGAAGCCGAAAGGAAACAGCGGCGCGATCTGTTCGCGGTCGAACCAGCGGTAGCCGATATGGATGCCCTCGCCGTAGACGGTCTTGCCGTCGACGCCGGCGGAGGACCGATCGCGATGGCGCGGATCGTTCGCGGCGCCGTCTTCGAGCCGGCGCGGCCAGGTGATCGGCAGGCGCCCGGCCGGATTCGCCGCGCCGGTCAGCAGATTCGCCGTCGCCCAACCGCCTTCGTCGCCCGTGTACCAGAGTTCGAGCACGGTGCGCACCTTGTCGAGCCAGGGCATCGCCACGGCCTGGCCGGTATTGAGCACGACGATCGTGTTCGCATTCGCCGCGGCGACCGCCTCGATCAGCCGATCCTGATCGCCGGGCAGGCCGAACAACGGGCGGTTGCGGCTCCAGGCGAACACGACCGCGGCCCTTGCATGCCTGGCCGCATCGACGGCGGCGGCGAAGTTGCGCTGCTTCATCTGCGGCGTCACCCAGGCCAGGCGCACCTGCACGGGCTCGCCGCTGCTGTCCGCCGTCGCTTCGACGCGGATCGCGTGCCTGCCCTTCGTCAGCACGACGAGACGGCGCACGTTGTCGAGCCCGTCCGTGGTCGGCACGACGTTGTCGCGATTGGCGAAGACGATGTCGCCATGGCCGCCCCACCAGCCCATCGTACCGACCTTGCGGCCGTCGATCAGGAACCGGCCCTTGGCGCCGAGGATCTGCAGTGCGATTTCGTATTCGCCGTCGGCGGGAATATCGAGCACGCCGTCCCAGCGCGTGTTCGCCCCGGCAGGCAGGGGGTTGCCCGAATGGCGAGTGCGATCGAGCTGGTCTTCCGCGGCGGTCTTGCCGGTCTTCAAATCGCTGCGCACAAGCTTCTTGAATACCGTCTTCGGGATCGCCTCCCCGGTCATATCGTCGGCGACGGCGACGGCGAGCCCGTCGCCCGCGCCGCGCCGGCGCAGCACTTCGGCAAGCCCGATCTGGCGTTCGGCGCGGCCGTACGACTGCTCCTGGCCGGTCACGATCGCGAACGGCTGCAGCGCACCCGGGCCGATCAGCGCGAGCGATTTCAGATCTTCCGCCTTCAGCGGCAGCGCGCCGTCGTTCTTGAGCAGGACTGCGCCGTCCTCGGCGAGGCGCTGCGCCTCGCGCGCATTCGCTTCGACGTCCTGCGCGCCGGCCTTGTGGTTCGGCGCATGGTCGAGCCAGCCGAAGCGTTCGATCTGGCCGAGCACGCGCCCGGCGGCGCGATCGATGTCCGCATCGGTGACCGTGCCTTTGGCCAGCGCTTCGCCGAGATTCCTGGAGACGCCTTGCACGGGCTCGGCCGTTTCCTCGACCGGCTCGACTGTGGCATAGCGCTGCTCCTCGGGCACGCCGGTGCCGAGCGCGGCATTCATGTCTTCCTTTTCGTCCTCGCTCATGTCCGCCTGATCCGGCTCTTTGCCGAGCGCGAAGAACGCCTTCGGTCCGCCGCCCGGCTGCTCCATGTCCATGCCTTGGGCGATGAACTCGGCGCCATGCGCCGCCCCCCAGTCCGAGGTGACGAAGCCTTTGAAGCCGTCCTCGCCGCGCAGCATGCCGTTGAGCACCGCAGCGTTGCCGCACGAATGGATACCGTTGACCTTGTTGTACGAGCACATGATCGAGGCGACGCCGGCCGCGGCCGCGTCGCGGAACGGCGCGAGATAGACTTCGCGCAGGGCCTGCTCGCCGACGATCGCATCGCCGCCGCCGTCATAGGCGATGAAATGCTTGGCCTGCGCCATCACGTTCTGCGCCTGCGCACCGCGGACGAAACTCGCCGCGAGCGTGCCGGTCAACAGCGGATCCTCGCCGAAGGTGTTGTAGGCGCGCTCGAACGCAGGATCGCGATAGAGATTGATGTACGGCTGCAGGATCACGTCGACGCCGAGCGCGCGCGCGTCGCGGCCGATCAGCGCGCCGGTCGCTTCGGCGTCGCGCGGGCTGAACGTCGCCGCCATCGACAGGGTCGCGGGCATGCCGGTCGACGGACGGTGCACGAGCACGCCCGGCGGTCCGTCGGCGAAGCGCAGGTCGGGGATGTGCAGACGCGGCACGCCGCGTATCCAGCCGGCCTGCCCCAGCGTCGTTTCGGCCGGTTCGTTCGCGCCGCGGATCACCGCCACCTTCTCTTCGCGCGACATCGCCTCGAGCAGTTCGCGCACGCGCGCGCTCGGCGCGCCGTCCGCAACGGCCGCGGCGGGGTTCGCGAGCAGACCCGTCAACAAGACCGACAGCGCCGGCAGCAGCCGGCGGACAGCAACATTCCGCGCCATTCGCAATATTCCCCATCGCAGCTTTCGCCGCCGGGCGGCGGCAGTGAGAAGCCCGGGACGCGAGGCCCCGGGCCGACGGCAATGATACGAAGCCGGCGCCGGTTTTGCGCGGGCTCAGGCGAGCAGCTTGCGCACCTTGGCGATCGCGGCAATGAACGCGTCGATTTCCTCGCGCGTGTTGTAGAACGCAAGCGAAGCGCGCGCGGTCGCCGGCACCCCGTAGAACTGCATCAGCGGGTGCGCGCAGTGATGGCCCGAACGCACGGCGACGCCTTCGTGATCGAGCAGGGTCGCCAGATCGTGCGCGTGCACGCCGTCGATCAGGAACGACATCACCGCAGCCCTGTCTTTCGCCTCGCCGAACAGGCGCAGGCCCGGCACGGACTTGAGCGCATCCGTCGCGTAGGCGAGCAGGCCGCGCTCGATCGCGCCGATCCGGTCGAGACCGAATTCGTTGATGTAGTCGATCGCCGCGCCGAGGCCGACGAAGCCGGCGATGTTCGGCGTACCGGCCTCGAATTTGTGCGGCGGATCGGCAAAGGTCGTGCCGTCGAAGCTGACCGTGCGGATCATCTCGCCGCCGCCGAAGAACGGCGGCATCTCCGCGAGCAGTTCCTTGCGCGCCCACAGCACGCCGGTACCGGTCGGTCCGAACAGCTTGTGTCCGGTCAATGCGTAGAAGTCGCAGCCGAGCGCCTGCACGTCGATCGGCAGGTGCGGCGCGGCCTGCGAGCCGTCGACAAGCAGCGGCACGCCGCGCGCGCGACATGCTTTCGCCAATTCGCGCACCGGATTGATCGTGCCGAGCACGTTCGACACATGGGTGACCCCGGCCAGCTTCACCTTCGGCGTCAACCGTGCGACGAATTCCTCGACGATCAGCTCGCCGCCCTGCGTGATCGGCGCGGCGACGACCTTCGCCCCCGTGCGCGCGGCGACGAGCTGCCAGGGCACGATGTTGGCATGATGCTCCATCGTCGTGACGAGGATCTCGTCGCCCGGCTGCAGGCGCGGCAGCGCATAACTGTAGGCGACCGTATTGATCGCCTGCGTCGTGCCGCTGGTGAAGATCACCTCGTCGCGCGTCGGCGCGTTGATGAAGCGCGCGAGCTTGTCGCGCGCCGCCTCGTAGGCCGAGGTTGCCGCCTCGCCGAGCGCATGTACGGCGCGGGCGACGTTGGCGTTGGTGTCGCGATAAAAGCGGTCGACCGTCTCGATGACGACGCGCGGCTTCTGCGAGGTGTTCGCGTTGTCGAAATAGATCAGCGGCTTGTCGTGGACGCGGCGCGAAAGGATCGGAAATTCGGCGCGGATGCGCGCGACGTCGAAGTCCGTCACCGCGTTGCTGGCTTTCGTATTCATGGCAATGCTCCTGCGACGTCTTCGCGGTCGCCGTGGCTGCGCGGCGCTGACACGACCAGAAAATGCACGTCGCCGCCCGATTCGTTGCGAAACTGGTGCGCGGCGCCCGGCGGCACGTGCAAACCCTGCCCCGTCGCCAGCGCATGAAGGACACCGTCGACCTCGATCACGGCCGCGCCGTCGAGAACGTAGAAAAACTGGCGGGCCTGTACATGCCGATGCCGCGTCTCGCGAGCGCCGGGCGGCACGCGCTCGCGGATCACGCTCAGATCGTCGCGTTCGAGCAGATGCCAGCCGTCGCAACCGCCGCCCCAGAGATAGTGCTCGGCCGAATCGATCGATACCGGCATCGTCTGCGTCATGGCGCCGTCGCCTCGACCTGTTCGAGCCTCGCATCCAGACGCGCTTCGATCTGCGCACGCAGGTCCGCGTCGGCGACGCCGGCGAGCACTTCGCGGCAGAACGCCGTCACCATCATGCGCCGCGCATCGACGAGGGGAATTCCGCGCGAACGCAGATAGAACAGCGAGCGCTCGTCGATCTGGCCGACCGTCGCACCGTGCGCGGCCTTCACCTCGTCGGCGTAGATTTCGAGCACGGGCTGGGTATCGATCTCGGCCAATGCGGACAACAACAAGTTTTTGTTCGACAGCTTCGCGTCGCTGCCGTCGGCGCCCTGCGCGACCGTGATCGCGCCGTGGAAAACGCCGCGCGCACGCTGGTCGGCCACGCCGCGCCAGACGATGTCGCAGGCCGTGTCGCGCGCAATGTGGCGCACATCGAGCTGAGTGTCGGCATGTTCGCGTCCGCGCAGCAGGAAGACGCCGCGCGATTCCAGCCGCGCCCGCTCGCCGGCAAGCTCGACCTGCATATCCAGGCGCTGCAGGCGCCCGCCGAGCAGGACATGGGTCGCGCGCATCGCTGCGTTCGCGTCGACGCGCGCGTCGACGCGGCGGTAAAGCGACACCGATTCCGGCAGATCGCACAGGCTGAGCAGATCGAGCTGCGTGCCGCGGGCGAGTTCGAAGCGCCGGCGCAACGAGCCGAGGACGGCGGCGCCGCCGGCACCGAGATGCTGTTCGACGATGCGCGCGTGTCCGTTCACGATCGCCACTTCCACGTTCGCCTGCCAGCGGCTCGGCTGCGCGGACGGCGCGCTGACGTAGATTACGTGCATCGGCTCGTCGATCTCGCCGTCGATGCGGATCGAATAGACATTGCCGGCGGATTCGCCGACGGTCACCGAGGCGCCGACATCGGTCAAGTCCGAGTAGCGTTCGGAAAATGCGCCGTTGACGACGACCACGCGGCGGCCGTTGGTCCGTGGCCATTCGAATTGCGCGCGCAACGCGTCGCTCAGATCGGCCTGCGCGTCGGCCGCGACGAAATCCTGCTGCGCCAGCGCACGCAGCGCCATCTTGCTGTAGCGCCACGACTCCTCGCGCTCGCGCGCGTCGCCGCGGCCGAATTCTTCGAGCAGCGCCGCCGCCATCACACCGCTCCGGCGCCGATCTTCTCGGGCACATGGCGTTCGGCGATCCAGGCGTAGCCGTGCTCTTCGAGCTTCAGCGCCAGGCTCGCATCGCCCGATTCGACGATGCGCCCGTCGGCGAGCACGTGGACGAAGTCCGGCACGATATAGTCGAGCAGGCGCTGATAATGGGTGACGACAAGGAAGGCACGCTCGGGCGAACGCATCGCGTTGACGCCGTCGGCGACCATCTTGAGCGCGTCGATGTCGAGGCCGGAATCGGTCTCGTCGAGAATCGCGAGCTTCGGTTCGAGCAGCGCCATCTGGAAAATCTCGTTGCGCTTCTTTTCGCCGCCCGAGAAACCCTCGTTGACCGCGCGATGCAGCAGCTCGTCCTTCAGGTGCAATACGGCGAGCTTCTCGCGCACGCGCTTCAAGAACTGCATCGAATCGAGCTCGGCCTCGCCGCGATGCTTGCGCTGCGCATTCAGCGCCGCGCGCAGGAAATAGGTGTTGTTGACGCCGGGGATCTCGACCGGATACTGGAAGGCGAGAAACACGCCTTCGGCCGCGCGCTCCTCCGGCTCGAGCTCGAGCAGGTTCTTGCCCGCGTAGACGACCGCGCCCTGCGTGACTTCGTAACCCTCGCGCCCGGCCAGCACGTTGCCGAGCGTGGATTTGCCCGCGCCGTTCGGGCCCATGATCGCGTGCACCTCGCCCGCCTTCACTTCGAGCGAAAGACCCTTGAGGATTTCCTTGCCCGCGACGCGGACGTGGAGGTTTTCGATTTTCAGCATCACTTTTCCGCCTTTGTATTTTTCTCGTCATCCCCGCGTAGGCGGGGATCCAGTTCTTGATCTTCTTTTGTACGAAAAACAATAAAAGAAAAAACTGGATTCCCGCCTGCGCGGGAATGACGGTGTTGTCACCCGTTCGCGAGCTTCGATAGCGCCTCGCCTTCGACTCGGTAACCCAACCACTCCGGCGTGATCTTCGCGCCCAACGATTTGTAGAACTCGATCGAAGGCGTATTCCAGTCGAGCACCGACCACTGGAAACGCGCGAGCCCTTCGGCCATGCAGCGCTTGGCCAGATTCACGATCAGCGCCTTGCCGATGCCGTGGCCGCGAAACGCCGGACGCACGTACAGGTCTTCCAGGTACAGGCCATGCCGTCCGCGGAACGTCGAATAGTTGTAGAACCACAGCGAAAAGCCGGCGACCTCGCCGTTCCATTCCGCGATCTCGGCGAATACGCGCGGATTCGATCCGAACAGGTCGCGTTCGATGTCTGCGACGGTCGCATCGACTTCGTGGCGCAACTTTTCATAGTCAGCGAGCTCGCAGATCAACGTATGGATGTGCGCAGCATCGCCCGCGATTGCCGGACGAATTGCCAACTGCCTGACCGAATCATCATTCATCATTTTGTCTTGGACAACTCGTCCGAAAGCTTCACCGACCCCATGCACACGTCGCCTTCTTGCTCACCCGTAAGCCAGACTTTTAGATCGCGCACTCTTGCGTTCGTCAGAGCAGCTTTGTAGCCAGCCCAGCACATCGGATAGACCGAGCCATATTGAAATCGCGGGTTCTCCTGCTTGTCGACCGGAAACTTTGCCTCCAATTCGGCGTCACGAAACTGCAACCAAAGCAGCTGAGCTGCTTTCAATTTTTTTAGAAACAAAGGTTGATCCGCGTACTTCAACTGAACCTGCCTCCAAACTTGATTCAGTTCTTTGTCTGCTCTGGTGTAGTCGTCTGCAGCACATTGATTCAGTTCGAGTTGCGTTCCGTTTTCACGGCAAACAATCTCGGACTCCTTTGCCAACAACCAAACGGGCGAAAGCGCTAAGAAGATCAAAATCAATATTCTTCTCATCCCACCGCCCCTTCCAACGACACTTCAAGCAACTTCTTCGCCTCCACCGCAAACTCCATCGGCAGTTC
>CBJLOV010000176.1:0-9185 GCA_966424745.1 uncultured bacterium | reverse complement strand
GAAGGAACAGCGAATCGATTGGCGCTGCGTCGTGCCAAGTTCATTTTTCTTCGTGCTCTTCATGTCTTCGCGGTTCATCCTTTGCTTCTCGTCGTGCAATCGTACAGGCACGGATTGAACGATGAGGTACACGAAGAACACGAAAGAAAACCGCGAAGGAAAAGAAGTTCGCGTCTTGGTCTTTCTTCGTGCTCTTCGCGCAGACGTTTCTCGATCCCGAGCCGGCTGCCAAGCGCGCAAGCAAGGATCGACCCGGCAGTTACTTCGCCGACATCACCATGATGTTGCGGAACGCGACGCGGCCCGTTTCGCTGCCCTGCAGGACGATCGGCCCCGGCAGACTCTCATGGCTGTCGAGCGCGCCGCCGGTGATGCCGGGAATTTCCTGGGCGTCGATCAGCTTGCGGCCGTCGAGCACGACGGTGATCCGGCGGCCGATGAGGGTGATGTCGTAGCTGTGCCACACGCCGGGCGCGCGCGCGGCGGGCGTCTTCGGCGCGAGAAACCCGTAGACGGCGCCGGTGCGCATGGTTTCGTCTTCGGGCGCGGCGTCGTCCTCGATCTGCACTTCGTAGCGGCCGCGCAGATACACCCCGCTGTTCGCTCCCTTCGCGCAGTTGTATTCGAGATGCAGCATGAAGTCCCTGAATGTCACGTCGCTGCGCAGATCGACGCCTTCGCCCGCGCTGACGAGCGTGCCGCCGGCGACGCTCCAGGTCGCCTGCTTGGTCGTCGCCGTCGGGCTCCATCCGTAGAGATCGCTGCCGTTGAACAGCGAGGCCGGCTTGCCCCACTGCGGCGGCACGGCGCGCGCGAGGGCGGGCGCCCGTTCCGCGCGCCAGGTCCACAGCGCGCCGTCGGGACCGTGCGTCTCTCCGCGCAGTTCGTTGCCGACGCGCTGGCCTTCGAACACCATGTCGGCGTTCTTGTAGCCTTCGTCTTCCTTCGGCGAAACGAAGCGGATGCGATCGCCGACGACCTCCGCCTTCGGCAGCCAGCGCGCGTGTCCCCAGCGGCCGACCATGCGCACCTTGAGCTTGCCGTCGACGGTCTCGATGTCGAGCCAGGACGGATAGGTGCGTCCCGGCGTCTGCAGGCTCACGTCCCAGCGGCCGAGGAACAATTGAGCGGGATCGATGGCGGTAGCGGCCTCGACGCGTTGGCCTGCGAGCGCCAAGACCAGAATGGGCCAGGTGACTATGCGTTTCATGACCAAAATGTTTCCCCCTGTTTGTATGGAACCACACCTTTGTAAGGCCCCGGAATCGGGCGATAGCGCAGGACTTGCGTAGCACCCGCTTCCGAGGTGAAAAAACCGAACAGCGTGAGTTGCTTGAACAGCGTAAACCAGTGCGGCGGCCGGTCCGGCTGGTCCTTCGAGTGCCGCTTCGCCTCGGCGTCGATGCGCATGAGCAGCGTTTGCCGTTGTTCGGCGCCGGCGCTCGTGAAGTCCCTGCCGGTTTCCTTGCGCGATCGGCGATCGACGTCGACCAGGCCGGCGCGCAGAATCGCGAGTTTGGCTTCGTCGTAGCAGGCGACCGCATGGCGGGCGATGAAGCGGCCGACTTGCGCGTCCTTGGCGCCGGGCGTATCGGTGCGCGGCAGGATCGTCTCGGCGATTTCATCGAGCAACGCAATCGGGCCCGGACCGTAGGCCTCGTCTTCGTCGGGCGCGTGGACGTAAACGAATGCGGCGGCACGGTCCGCGCCGACGAAGGCGGATCCGGTCAGCGCGGCGATCGTGTGCAGCAGCTCGCGGCGATCCATCAGGCGATCCTCCCGTGCCTCTTGAGCTGCTCGGCCGCATAGTCCGCCGCGCGCGCGGTCAGCGCCATATAGAGGATCGACGGACTCTGGTTGCCCGTGCTCGTCATGCATGCGCCGTCGGTGACGAAGACGTTCTTGCACAGGTGCAACTGGTTGCGTTCGTTGAGCAGCGAGGTTTTCGCGTCCTTGCCCATGCGCACGCCGCCCATCTCGTGGATGTCGAGGCCGGGCACCTTGAGATTGTCGAACGTGCTCAGGTTGCTGAAATTCGCCGCTTCGAACATTGCGCGCGCTTCGCGCAGGAAGTCGGCGGTCATGCGCTCGTCGTTGTCGTCGTAGGCGACCGAGGTGACGAGCTGCGGGATGCCCCATCGATCGCGCTTGTCCGGCGACAGGCGCACGTGGTTGGACGCCTTCGGCACGGTCTCGCCCTGGATGTACATATAGGCCGTCCACTTGCCGGGCTGGCTGATCGCCCGTTTGTAGTCGGCGCCGATCGTCGCGCCGCCGGCGTCCGCATCGTCCTGCGTGCGCCGGCTCGCGCCGGTGAAGATCACGTAGCCGCCGACGAAATCCGCATCCTGGCGGTGCACGTTGCGGAAGTTCGGGATGATGCTCTCGGCCGGCTTGCGCACTTCGTAGTATTCGTTCTCGAAGCCGTCGATCTCGCCGACCATGCCGGCGCGGTAGTTGTGGAAACAGACGTACTTGCCGAGCAGGCCGTTGTCGTTGCCGAGGCCGTTCGGGAAACGCTGCGAGGTCGAGTTGAGCAGGATCAGGTTGGTGTTGAGCGCCGAGGCGTTGGCGAAGACGACCTTGGCGTTGAACACGATTTCCTCGCGCGTGTTCGCGTCGATCACCTTGACTCCCGTCGCGCTGCGCGTCTTGTCGTCGTAGAGAATCGAGTGCACGACCGAATGCGGGCGTACGGTCAGGTTGCCGGTTTTCTTCGCCCAGGGCAGGGTGCTCGAGTTCGAGCTGAAATAGCCGCCGAACGGGCAGCCGCGCATGCACAGATCGCGGTTGCGGCAATCGTCGCGGCCCTGTGCGCGGTGGATTTCCTGTGCCTGCGTGAGCTGGGCCCAGCGGCCCGAGACGTAGTGGCGGCCGAATTTTTCCTTGAGCACCTTGCGCAGGTGCCGCTCGACCGCGTTGAGTTCGTAGGCCGGCAGGAACTCGCCGTCGGGCATGGTCTCGATGCCCTCCCTGCTGCCGCAGACGCCGATGAACTTCTCGACGTGGCTGTACCACGGCGCGATGTCATCGTAGCCGATCGGCCAGGCGATGCCGTAGCCGAGACGTTCCGGTGCGGTGAAGTCGGTCGGCGCCCAGCGCGCGCAGGCGCGGCCCCAGATCAGCGACTTGCCGCCGACCTGGTAGCCGCGCACCCAGGCGAAAGGCTTTTCCTGCACGTAGGGATGGTCGGCGTCCTGGACGAAGAAATGCTTGGTCGTGGCATCGTAGCCGGCGGCGCGCGAGATCAGCGGATTGGCCCGGGTCCACGCAAGCGGGTTGTCGCCGCGCAGGTCGAAGTCCCAGCGCCGCATCGACATCGTCGGATAGTCCTTGATGTGCTGTACGTCGCGGCCGCGTTCCAGTACGAGGGTCTTCAGCCCCTTCTCGCAGAGTTCCTTGGCAGCCCAGCCGCCGCTGATACCGCTGCCGATGACGATCGCGTCGTACTGTGTCGTGGTCATGCGCCCGATTGTGCGCATGAAACGCAAAACGCGCTAGAGCGGCTCGGCGGCTCTAGCCGAGGTCGTGCCTGCCCGGTTCGTCGGCAACCGCGAAGGAGGTCAAAGGTTGAACCACGGAGAACATGGAGAAAAGGACGGAGAAAAAATTGCCGCTTTGCCTCCCTTTAGCGCGCCCCGCGATCCGCCGATCGAGTCTTTGCGGGTTCCGCTTCGATGTCCTTCGATCTCGCTCCGTCGACAAAATCTAAGGGTGCAGATCGCGGGCGACTTCGCGCGCCAGGGTGGCGAAGATCGCGTCGCGCTCCTCGGGCGCCGCGGGCGAGGCGGTGAGAAATGCGGCGACGATGACGGCGCGCCCGTCCGGCCAGCCGACGATGCCGATGTCGTTGTGCGCGGCGGTCACGCCTTCAAACGTGTCCGAGGTACCGCTCTTGTGCGCGAGGCTCGCGCCGGCCGGCACGCCGCCCTTGAGCCGGTTCGGCACGGTCGGCGAATGCGTCATCATCTCGATCATCAGCGCGGTCGAATCGCGTGCGAGCAACTCTCCATTCCGGAGCTTACGCAGGAAGGCCACGGCTGCATCGGGCGTGCTGCGATCGCGTGGATCGGCGAGGTAGGCGGCATAGCCCTTGCGCTTGCGCGCCAGCGCGGCGTCCGCGGTCTCATCCGGCGGCGGAGCGTCGGAAGACGGCGCGAGGCCGTCGATGTCGTGGGCGAGCGTGCGTTCGTCGCGGTCCACGCGGATGCCTTCGATGCCGTGGGCGCGCAGATAGGCGGTGACGACGGAGGGGCCGCCAAGCAGCTTCATCAATGCATCGGCGGCGGTATTGTCGCTTCGGCCGACCGCGGCGTCGAGCAGGCCGCGCACGCTGAATTCCATGCGTTCGCCTTTGAAATCCTTGCTGATCGGGCCCGAGCGGAGATCGGCGCGGGTCAACGCGATCTTGCGTTCGAGCGACAGCTCGCCGCGATCGACGCGGTCGAGCACCGCGGCGCCGAGCGGAGCCTTGAACACGCTCATCATCGGGTAGCCGCGGTCGGCGTTGATCCGCCAGGACTTTCCGCTTTGCAGGTCGAGCACGGCAATGCCGAGCGTGCCCGGCCGCGCTTTTTCGGCGAGCGCTTCGATGCGGGTTTGCAGATTCGCTGCGCCGGCAGGGTTGCCGGCGCGGTTGGGATCTTCGCCGGCGGCGATGCCGGCGGGCGGCGCGGCGGCGAGGCAAGCCGCGGCAAGGAGCAGATGGCGCATGCGTGGTGATTTCATGGCGCGGAGTGCGTCGGTGCGGGAGGAGGCGAAGCTTCACCGACGGATGTGGCGGATTGGTGGCCGGCGATGGGCGACGAAGTTGCCGAGACGGGTTCGAAGGTTTCCCGCGGCTGAACCCGCGTGGACGTCGCGCGCGACACCGCCGCGGGAGCGATCAAGCGCGCCGGCGCGCGAGCTTTCGATCGAAGGCTCGATTGTTCGCTTCGATGGCGGCGAGCGAACGTTCGGCCCAGGCCTTCAGCTCGACCACGACCGGCAGCAGCGAGTTGCCGAGCGGCGTCAGCGCGTATTCCACGCGCAGCGGCCGCAGGTCGCGCAGGCGGCGCGAAACGATGCCGTCGCGTTCCATCGCGCGCAAGGTCTGGGTGAGCATTTTCTGCGAAACGCCTTCGAGACGGCGACGCAGGTCGCCGAAGTGGCGCGGTGCGGACTGCAGCGCCACCATCGCGAGCACGGTCCATTTCTGTCCGATGCGCATCAGCACCGCGCGCGAAGCGCAGACCTGAAGGAACGCATCCGGGGGCAGTTCGATCTTCTTCGCCATATAGTTACCAAAAGGTACCTGATTGCCAAAACATACCATGGGAGCATCATAGCCGCCGTTCTTTTCCAAAAGAGGAGATGCACATGAAGATCGGTTTTCTGGGCGGCGGCGGCTTCGGCAACAATTTCGCCGAACTCCTGGTCGAGGCCGGACACGACGTCGTCGTGGGTCTGCGCGACGCCGGCCGCGCGCGGCCGCCGGCGCACTATCGGCGCGCAACGCTGGCCGAAGCGGCGGAGCATGGCGAAATCGTGGTGATTGCGATCCCCTACATGTCTTGCGCCGAGGTGCTGCCGTCGTTCGAAGCGCTGCTGCGCGGCAAGATCGTCGTCGATGCCACCAACCCGCTGGACGCGGATTGGGCGCCGCTGCCGTTGGGACAGCTGAATTCGGCCGCCGAAGAGGTGGCGCGCTTGCTGCCCGGGGCGCGGCTCGTCAAGGCCTTCAACACCATTTTTGCCGAGGCGATGAAGACCGAGCTGCTCGAACGGGCGCCGCGCGCGCTCACCGCGTTCGTTGCCGGCGACGACGACGACGCCTGCGCGATCGTGGCGCGCATCGCCGCCGATGCCGGATTTGCGCCGTTGATCACGGGCGGCCTGACCAACGCGCGCTATCTCGAAGCAATGGCGAATCTGAATATCCAAATCGCGGTCGTTCATCGCGGCGGCATGAGAGCCGGTTTCCTCTACCTGCGGAATCTGCAAAGTTGAGCGGCGGACGGCCCACAGCTCGCCTCGAATGAAACGTACCGCGCAAGACTTGGACGATCATGCACAAACTCCTCGCCGACGATCTCGGCAACTTCGATGCCATTCTGGACAACGCGCACAAAGACGCGCTGGCGTATCTGCACGGCCTCGGCGATCGAGCCGCATCCGCGCGGGTCGCGCGCGATCGCATACCGGTAAACGCCGAGCTGGCGGATCGCGGCGCCGGTGCGCAGGCCGCGCTGAGGCGCTTTCACAATGAATACGGCGCGTTGTTGTCGGCCAGCCCGGGACCGCGCTATTTCGGCTTTGTCACCGGTGGCAGCACGCCGGCGGCGCTGGCCGCCGACTGGCTCGTGAGCGCATTCGACCAGAACGCGCAGCTCAACGACGACACCTGCGCTCCGTATCTGGAAGCGCAGGCCATCGATATGCTCAAACAATTGCTCGGCTGGCCGCGCGAATGGAGCGGCACTTGCGTGACCGGAGCGACGATGGCGAACTTCGTCGGCCTGGCACTGGCAAGACAATGGTGGGGAGAGCAATTCGGGCGCGATATCGCCGCGCACGGCCTGGCCGGCCTGCCCGGGCCGACCATATTGGCCGGCAGCGCGCATTCGAGCACCGGCAAGGCGCTGGCGATGCTCGGGCTCGGCCGCTCGACATTGCGCACGATCGCGCTGGCGCCGCAGCGCGAAGCGCTCGACGTCGTCGCACTCGAAACCGCGCTGATCGAGCAGGGTGATGGGCCGTGCATCGTCGTGGCCAGCGCGGGCACGGTCAATACGGTCGATTTCGACGATCTCGCCGCGATTGCGGAGCTGAAGACGCGTCATCGCTTCTGGCTGCACGTCGACGCTGCATTCGGCGGCGTTGCCGCGGCATCCGTGCGCTACCGCGGCCTGCTGTGCGGGATCGAAGCGGCCGACTCGGTCACGGTCGACGCGCACAAATGGCTCAACGTGCCTTACGACTGTGCGATCGCGTTTACCACGGACGTTGCAAGGCAGGTGAAGGTGTTCGGCAACCATTCGCCCTACCTTTCGGCGCCCGAGGCGGCGGCACACAACTATCTGCATCTGGCGCCGGAGAATTCGCGCCGCTTTCGTGCGCTGCCGCTGTGGATGAGCCTGCAGGCCTACGGCCGCGAAGGCTACGCCGAAATCGTCGAGCGCAATTGCGACGCGGCCCGACGTCTGGGCGAGCTGGTCCGCGGCGATCCGCGTCTGCGCCTGGCCGCGCCGGTGCGCCTCAACGTCGTTTGCTTCGCACTCGCGAACGACGATGTCGAAGGGCTCTTGCGCCTGCGCACGGATCTGCACGCGAGCGGCGTCGCCTATGTTTCACCGTCGCGTCTTCACGGACGGGCGGTCCTGCGCGCCGCGATCTGCAATTGGCGTACGACGATGGCAGACGTCGAGCGGACTTTCGCAACGCTAGCATCGTTGCTCGACGCTTCGGCATAGCGGACGAAAGAGAAAAGCCAGCCGATCGCGCCAGCGTGTACGCCTGCGGCCCGCTTCCGCAGCCGATGTGCGGTCGGGTGCGTTCGCCGGCGGGCGTCGACGGCGTGGCGACGTACAATGCGCTCATGTCCGCCAACGAGCTCTATCAGCGCATCGTCCTCGAACACAGCCGCGCGCCTCGCCACTTCGGCGCGCTCGCTTTACCGACCCACGCGGCCGACGGGGCGAATCCGTTGTGCGGAGATGCCTTGCATGTCGAGTTGCACGTCGCCGACGGGCGTATCGAAGAAATCGCATTCCGCGGCGAAGCCTGCGCGATAGCCAGGGCGACCGCCTCGCTGCTCGGCGAACGCAGCAGGCGGCTCGACGCGGAGGCTGTCGCCCGGCTCGAAGCCTGCTTCGCGAGCCTGATCCGCGGCGAGATCGGAGCGGATCAGGCGCTCGGCGCTTTGAATGCGCTCGCCGCGCTGGCAAACTATCCGACGCGGCGCAAATGCGCCTTGCTGCCCTTCGCCACCTTGCGTGCGGCGCTGGCCGGCACGCCGAAAACCACGACCGAGGGATAGCCCGCAGATGACCGCCGTCACCGAATTGCCGAACGAAGCCGCCGTCGAGTTCCGTCTGGCCACGCTTGCCGATATACCGGCGATCGAAAAACTCGTGACTTCGGCCTACCGCGGCGATGCGAGCCGCGCCGGCTGGACGACCGAGGCGGATCTGCTCGACGGCCAGCGCGTCGACCCGATCGGCATCGCCGAAGTCATCGAAAAGCCGGGCAGCCTCGTGATCCTCGCCCAGCGCGGCGTGCTGCTGCTCGCCTGCTGCCACGTCGAGAGACAGGGCGACGCCTGCTATTTCGGCATGTTCGCGGTCGATCCGACCCTGCAGGGCGGCGGCGTCGGCAAACTGGTCATGGCCGAGGCCGAGCGCGTCGCCCACGACGATTTCGGTTGCACGCGCATGGAGATGACCGTGATTTCGGTGCGCGACGAACTGATCGCATGGTACGAGCGGCGCGGCTACGAGCGCACGGGCAAGTACAAGCCGTTTCCCTACGGCGACGAGCGCTTCGGCATTCCCAAGCGCGACGATTTGAAGTTCGAGCTGCTCGTGAAGCCGTTGTGAGCGGTCGGCGATGAGCGACTGGATCCGCGTCTGCGCGCAATCGGAGCTGCTGCCCGGCGAATTCAAGATCGCCTGGGACGGTGATACCGCGATCGCCGTATTCAATATCGACGGCGATCTCTACGCCATCGAAGACATCTGCACGCACGACGGCGGCGAACTTGCCGGCGGCGAGATTCACGGCCTCGAAGTCGAGTGCCCGCGCCACGGCGCACGCTTCGACCTGCGCACCGGCACCGCCTTGTGTCCACCCGCCTACGAACCCGTGGCGACGTTCCCGGTAAAAGTGGAAAACGCGCAGGTGTATACACGCGACGACCGCGGCGACTAAGGCCGCCGGCCGAACCGTTTTCCCGAAGCAGCTTTCTTCGGCCGGCGCGGGCTTCGTCGCGCGCCGATGTGTCCGCGATCTCCCTGATGGCGACCTGCGTTCCGTGGCCGGGTTCGTGCCTGCATATTGAGATCGAAGATAAAAATAATATAAACTCAATTGATATTCATTCTCATTCGTAATTGTTTCTAGCTCACTATGCGCGCATCGAATAAGTGTGGCGAGGATCCCGAACGGACCCGAAAGGACGGAGGGTGGCTCTGCCCTCCGCGTGTTGT
>CBJLOV010000175.1:0-9407 GCA_966424745.1 uncultured bacterium | reverse complement strand
CTTTTCTTCAACAGCGAAGAAAAGTAACCCAAAAAGACACCGCCCCGAGATCAAACGACAGAACAAGATCAAAGCAGCCGTCGTAGGGCGGGAGAAGCGAAGCGCATCCCGCCTTCTTGGTGGATACGGCAGCGGCGGGATGCGCCGCTGCGCGGCTTCTCCCGCCCTACGCGCTGCGGGTGCGCGAGGGCAGGCCGGGGTTCGCTCGATGGACGTCCGTATCCATTCGCGAACTCGCGCGCCTCCTGCGCGCGATCCTGCGGACGTTTCCGTCATGCCCTCGCCGCGGCTGACGGGGACCCCAAGATCAAAAGCAAGAAGCCAAAGCGGAGGGGCGTCGGGGCGCTATTGAATTTCCAGATCGAAGCGGAAGCGCAGCGTGCCTTCGCACCACATCGGGAAGTTGGTGCCCCATTTGTTGTTGTGCAGGTTGCAGCGGATGCCGGCGGAGAAATCGGGAGGTGTTGCCGCGAACGACATGAAGGGGGCGTCGGCCGGTGCGACCAGCGGCGAGTCGAGCGGGGTGATTTGCAATGTCGCGCCGGAATCAAGGCTGGCGCGGACGGACGATGCGGCGTGCAGGGCGCCGCCGCCGTTACCGATGATGTTCGCGGCAGGCAGCCAAAGGCCGAGTTTGTGCAACTGCCAGTCGCGCGCGCCGGCGGGGGTGAATGTGAGGAAGCTCGCTTCCGGCATGCGATTGGCCGGTTTGTCGTGCAGAACGAGTTCGATGTGCAGCTGCGTCGCGCTTGCGGGCTGCAGGGAAAGCGTGATGTTCTGCGGAGCGCCGAGCGCGGTGTGTGCCGTCGTCGGTGTTTGCCAATGCAAGGCCGCGTGATCCGCCTTTGCGGTCACGCCGACGAGTTCGGTGGCGAAACGCTTCGACTGCGCGGTGTGCGCGCGCTCCAGTCCTGGCTTGCCGTGGTCGAGCAGGGCCCAGCGCACGCGTTGGGTGAGATACGTGCGCATGTGCTCAGCGATGTCGTCCGCATCGTAGCTTTCGTAGACATAGCCGATCAGGTTCTCGCCGTCGATCTGGACGCCGTTCGGCGAAGCGATGCTGAGGATCGCCCCCGAGGCTCGATCGATCTCGATGCGCCAGCCTTCGATTTCGATATCGGTCTGCACGGTGGCGGACGCCGGCGCGATCGTCTCCGCCGTGGTCATGCCCGGCAAGGTATCCGCCAGCTCGCGGTCTTCGCCGTCGAGCGCGGCGACGGCGCTGTCGAGATAGGCGCGCTGCTCGGCCCACGACGATTCGCAGTAGGCGAAGCGCGGGTCCTTTTCCCGCGCGCCGAGAAAGTCTTCGCGGTCCCAATGCGTTTCGTCGCGCAGGAACGTTTTGATGTCGACCCCCCAGGTGTGCTCCGGCACGAGGCACAGGCGGCGGCCGAAGGCGAGGCGCTGGGGATTCAGGCCTTCCGTTTCGAAGCGGTCGTAAAGCCGTTGCAGGCCGAGAAAACGGGATACCTTGGCGGGATCGGTGCCGACGCCGTGGATCCACGAATCGCCGATTTCGCTTTCGATCAGCGGAAAGCGTTCGCGCAGCGGCCATATCGCTTCGGCGAACGCGTCGAGCGTGGAAGCGCGGACCTCGGCATCCGGGTATTCCTCGCGCAGGTCGCGGTGGCTGTCGATCGTCTGACTGATGTTCTGCGGGCCGACGTTGTCGTTGGTGTGAGCGAAACTCAGGGCGACGCCGCTGCCGTCGACGAAATGGGTCGAGCCGTAGTTCTTCTGATAGGCGACGAGGATTTCCTCGCCGCCGGGCGCGCGCCAGCGGAACAGATCGGGTACGTCGGGCGGCGTCGAGGCCGAGTTCACGCCGACGTGCAGGAAGCGCACCCCGGCCCGCGCAAGCAGGGGCACGATGCCGAGCGTGTGCCCGGGCACGTCGGTCATCTTCGCGGCGATCGTCTTGACGCCGAAGCGGCGGTCCAGTTCCTGCGCGTAAGAGAGGCCGGCGCGAAACAATGCCGGCGACATCAGCTCGGTGTGCGTGGTGAACGGCAGGGCGTGCCAGCGGATCAGGCCGTGTTCGATCGCGCGTTCGAGACGGCGCACGCGTTCGGGCGGCTGGGTTTCGAGATGATCCCAGATCAGCCATGCGCCGGTGGTCCAGACGAACAGAGTCTGGTCGGGATCTTCGTGCAGGAAATGCTCGCCGGTGTCGAGCGCGCCGGGAATGAAGACGTCGTGGTACTGCCGGCGCACGCGCTCGGCGAGCTGGGTGAAGCCGATGTCGAGGTGGGTCTTGAAGACGAGATGGATGGTGGGCTTCACGGGGCGCACTTCAGAGGGGCGTCGCTACGGTTGCTTGCCGAGAGCGTAGAAGAAAACCACGACGGGTACGAAGGGACGCGAAGAAGCGAGGAGGATGGTGAGAGGCGAGACCAATCGATTTCCCGGCCCTGTGTTCCCTGCGCGGTTCGTCTTTTTCGCTCCTTGGTCACGTGATCGAATTAGCATGGATTGAATCAGAAGGGTCGATTTTCATGTCTTTCGTCGAGTCGAGCACACCGCGCCGAGGCAGGGACGAGACATTTTGGAATTTATATTCCATGAAATTTAATTCTGCAATGCAAATTGCGAAAACGTTCGGGCATGCTTAAGCTCCGCCTTCCGTTTATCCGCCTCGCGCCTCAAGACAAGCATAGCAATGCCGATGATGCCCCACATCCGCATCGCGCGCCGCGCCTCGACAGCGCGGTGTTGCGGGCGCGCGGTTGCGATGTTGCTCGGCATGATGCTGTGCGCGGGCGTGTGCGCCGCACCGGTCGAGCTATCGATCGCCTGCCGTTGCGTCGAAGGCGGCGTGAACGGCGCCGAGGCGCGCTGGCTCAAGCACTATGTGATCCCGGAATACGCCGCTGCAGCGAAAGGGCAGGGGCGCGACGTCACCGTCAAATTGCGCGAATTCGCGGGCAGCGCCGAACAGATGTCGCAGCAGCTTGCGCTCGATTTCGCCACCGCGCAGGGCGCCGACCTCGCCGAGTTCGACGGCTTCCAGATTCCCGGCTTCGTCGACGCCGACCTGCTCAAGCCGCTGGCCGATGTCGCCGGACCCGAAGCGGACGCGTGGGAAGGCTGGACGCACATTCCGGACAGCGCGCAGGCGCTCGTGCGCTTCCGCGGCAAGCGCTACGGCATGCCCGAACAGACCGATGTGCGCATGATCTTTTATCGGCGCGATCTGTTCCGCCGCGCGGGGCTCGACGCCGACCGCTGGCAGCCGCGTTCGTGGGACGACATTCTCGACGCGGCGCGCAGATTGAAGCGACAGGACCCGGCGAGCTTTCCCCTGCAGGTCAACGCCGGCGTCGCCATGGGCGAGGCGACGACGATGCAGGGCTATCTGATGCTGCTGGCCGGCACCGGCGAAGAGCTGCGCGATGCGCAGGGCCGCTGGATCGTCGCCGGTCCCGGCATGCTCGCCGCACTCGATTTCTACGAGGCGGTGTACATCGACGAGAAGCTCGGCGAGGCGCGCACGCAGCGTCTGGTGAGCGGGCGCAACCGCAGCTTCACCGACTTCCAGCGCGGCAGGAGCGCGATCCTGATCGAGAGCAACTGGTTCTACTACACCGCGATCGATCCGCAGGGCGACTTTCCGATCGCCGGCCGCGACGATCTCGTCGGCTGGGCGAAGATGCCGGCCCGCGTGCCGGGCAGTGCGGTGCGCGGCCAGGATTTCGTCAGCGTGTCCGGGGGCAACAGCTTCGTGCTCAATCCGCATTCCAGGAACCCGCGCGAGGCCTGGTCTCTGCTGGCCTTCATGAACTCGGCGGCGGCGCTGCGCAACTATCAGGAATACAACGAACACCTTTGCGTGCGCGACGACGTGCTGCCGCCGCATTCGCCATTCCTGCGCGACAGCGGACGCGAGTTGCTGCCGCTGACGACGATCCGTCCGATCGACGCCGACTACGAAAAGATTTCGGCGGAAATCCAGCGCATGACCGAGAGCGTGATCGCCGGGAAGCTTTCTCCGCGCGCGGCGATGGCCGAGTATGCGGCGGCGGTGAAGCAGATCGTCGGTGCGGACCGCGTCGTTGCGCTCGCTCTGCCGCCCGAGCATGGTGGCGTGCGGTGACGGCGTTTCTCAAAACCGTTCGTGTCGGGCCCTTCGACGGGCCCAGGCCGGATTGCGCCCGCGCAGCCGCGGAGCCGAAGCGCCATGGAACGCGGCTTCCACCCCGCGCCTGCGGCGCCGCGCTCAGTCCGGACGGAGCGCGGCGGCGTTTTATGCCGCCCCCGCCGGGTGCTGCGTCATGAGTGCGCCGCGCAACGCGGCCGTATCCTCGCGCACCGGCATCGCTTTCATGACCCCGGCCGCGCTGCTGATCGGCCTGTTCGTCGTGTTCCCGTTTTTCTGGGTCATTGCGATCAGCTTCACCAACCGCAGCCTGCTCGGCGCGAACGCCCTGCATCCCCGGTTCGTCGGCCTGCAGAACTATCTCGACCTGTTCGATCCGGCGACGTTCTGGAGCCAGGGCGGCTTCGGTCCGTCGCTGTGGCTGACGATCCAGTTCGTCGCGCTCTCGGCCTTGTGCGGCCAGGTGCTGCTCGGCCTCATCCTCGCCTGGATTTCGCGCGAACTGACGCCGCGCACGAAATCGCTGCTGCAGGGCATCGTGATGCTCGCCTGGATCCTGCCCGACGTCGTGGTCGGTTTCGCCTGGTTCGCCTATCTCGACCGCGACGCCGGCACGCTCAACCAGTTGCTGCGCGGGCTGAATTTACCGGCCGCCGATTTCCTGATCGAGCATCCATTCCTGACCATCTGCCTGTTCAACGCCTGGCGTGGCGCGGCGTTCTCGATGATGCTGTTCGATGCGGCGCTGCAGTCGATTCCGCCGAGCTATCTGGAAACCGCGGACGTGGTCGGCGCGTCGAGCTGGCAGAAACTGCGCGACGTCGTCCTGCCGCTGATCCGCGGCCATATCGTCACCGATCTGATCCTGATCACGATGTGGACGTTCAACGTGTTCACGCCGTTCCTGTTGACCGCGGGCGGGCCGTCGTTCGAGACCGACATCCTGCCGATCTACACCTACCGCATCGCGTTCAAGAGCTTCGAATTCGGCAAGGGCGCGGCGATCGGGGTGATCGTGATGCTGATCAATCTGGCGTTCTCGCTGGTCTATCTGCGCCTTGCGCGGCGCAGTCGAAGGCGCAGCACCGATGCGATGCCGTGAATGGCGCCGCATGCGGCGACCGGGGTGAGGCAGGGACGCCGGGCGGCAGCCCCGCCGAGGATGGTTCACTGAGGCTATGCTTTTTATGACCCACGAATTTGTTTCACGCATTGGCTTCACGATACTCGCGGCCCTGCTCGGCGCGGCGTTCGCGCTGCCACTGATCTGGTTCGCGTTCGCGCCGTTCAACGCCCAGGCCGATCTCGATCTCGCCCTGCCGAAACCGCCGACCCTGGCGAACTTCGTGCGCGTGTTCGCCAACCGCGCCGCGATCGGCGCGCTGCTCAATTCGCTGCTGCAGGCGTTCGGCACCGTCCTGCTCGTCGCGACCGCGGCGACGCTCGCCGCCTATGCGCTGGCGCGCACCACGCTGCGCGGCAAGCGCGCGATCGAATACTTGCTGCTCCTGTTTTCCTCGGTCGTCTCCGGTTCGGCCGCGATGGTGCCGATCTTCCTCATCGTCAACGGCCTCGGGTTGATCGATACCCAGCTCGCGGTGATTCTCGTCTTCGCCGGCGGTCTGCTGCCGACGGCCATGTTCATCCTGCGCGACTTCATCGCGAGTATCCCGCGCGGCTACGAGGAGTCCGCGCTCGTCGCCGGTGCGTCGCCGTGGCGCGCCTTCGTCGACGTCGTCGTGCCGGTGCTGCGTCCGGGCGTGACGATCGCGGCGGTCTGGGCCTTCGTCCAGGTCTGGGGCGGATTCCTGATCCCGTTCGTACTCCTGCGCAGCGAGCAGCGCATGCCGGCCTCGGTCGAGATCTATTCGTTCTACTCGCAGGCCGGCACGCCGATCGTGCCGCTGCTCGCCGCGTACTCGGTGCTGTATTCGCTGCCGGTGATCGCGCTGTACTGGTACGTCAATCGCAAATTCGGGTTCCGCTTTTTCGGCGGGATCAAGTCGTGAGTGCTTGGTGGAGCGGAAAGCGCTGCCACGAAGACACGAAGATCATGAAGAAGAGCAGTTCATGATTCGAAAGAGCCCGCACATTTTCTGTTCTGCTGCCGCTTTTCCTTCGTGATCTTCGTGTCTTCGTGGCAGGGCTCTTGATCTTAGGCAAGTAGGCAGTCTTCAAACGAGACGGTTAAATGGCATCGATCCAACTCGACAAGGTCGGCAAGCGCTACGGCGCGGTCGACACGATCCGCGAGATCGATCTCGCGATCGGCGACGGTGAGTTCGTCTGTCTGCTCGGCCCCTCCGGCTGCGGCAAGACCACGACCTTGCGCATGATCGCCGGGCTCGAACAGCCGACGCGCGGAAGCATCCGGATCGGCGGGCGCGACGTTACGCGCGCGCAGCCGAAGGACCGCAACATCGGCATGGTGTTCCAGGACTACGCGCTCTATCCGCACATGACGATCGCCGACAATATCGGCTATCCGCTCAAGGTGCGCGGGATGGCCGCGGATGCGCGCCTGGCGAAGTCGCGCGAGGTCGCCGACGTGCTGCGCATCGGCGAGCTGCTCGAACGGCTGCCGGCGCAGATTTCCGGCGGCCAGCAGCAGCGCACCTCGCTGGCGCGCGCGCTCGTGCATCCGGCGGATGCGTTTCTGTTCGACGAACCCTTGTCCAACCTCGATGCGCGCATGCGTGTGGAGGCGCGGGCGTTCCTCCATCATCTGCAGCGCAGCCGGCGCCTGACCGCGGTCTACGTGACCCACGACCAGGCCGAGGCCATGGCCTTGTCGACGCGCATCGCGGTGATGTGCGCCGGCGACATCGTCCAGTACGCGCCGCCGCTCGAGGTCTATCGCCGGCCGGCGACGACCTTCGTCGCCGGTTTCGTCGGCGATCCGCCGATGAACCTGATCGCGGCGCAGGCGACGCGCAGCGGGTGCGGCATCGTTCTGCGCGGCGCGGGATTGGAAATGCCCGCGATCGCCGGTTGGCCCGCTCTCGACGGCGCGCTGGAGCGCGGCAACCGCATCACCGTCGGCGTGCGCCCCGAGCATTTGCGCGTGGACGCCGACGCGGCCGCAGTGAACCGCATTCGCGGCAAGCTCTACGCCAACGAGGCGATGGGTCCGGAAAGCCTCGTCACGCTCGAAATCGACGGCGGCGTGCGGGTCACCGCTCGCCTGTTCGGCGACGCGCCGGTGCACGTCGACGGCGAGGCCGCTTTCTCGTTCGACACGGCACGGATCACGCTGTTCGACGCCTCCGGGAACAGAATCGACGGCCCGTCCTGAGCAGACTGTGTCGTCCCCCGCGAGACGGGAATGATGAGCAAATATTCCGCTCCGTCCGCTTTCCAGTTTCAATTTTCACTCATTCAATACAAAGGCAAGACAAGATCATGTTATCCATCGGCAATGCGCCCTGTTCCTGGGGCATCTACTATCCCAAAGACAACCGCTACACACCCGACCAGTATCTCGACCAGGTGCGCGAGGCGGGCTACGCGACGACCGAACTCGGTCCGCTCGGTTTCCTGCCGACCGATGCGGCGCAGCTCAAGGATGCGCTGGCCGCGCGCGGCTTGACGCTCACCGGCGCAACGCACGTGCACACGCTCGCCGATCCGACGAGTCGCGATACTTTGCTGGCGACGGTCGATCAACTCGGCAGGCTGGTCCGCGACGCGGGCTCGAAGCACGTGGTCATCATGGACGAGGGCAACTGGTACCCGCCGGGCCGGCGCGGCGTCGTCGACGAAGCCGGATGGAAGACCGTGGTCGGCATGGTGCGCGCCGCGCAGGAACGCCTGGAAGGCCAGCACGGCGTCGCGATGTCGTTCCATCCGCATCTCGGCACTTGCGTCGAGCGCGAAGCGCAGATCGACCGGCTGCTGCAGGACACGAACGTGAATCTCTGTTTCGATACCGGCCATCATGCGGCGTGGGGGCAGGATCCGGCGGCTTATATGCGCAAAGTCTGGCCGCGCATCGGCTACGTGCACTTCAAGAGCGTCGACGCCAAGGTGCGCGCGCGCCTGGTGGCCGGCGAGATCGACACGGCGCAGGCGTCGGAGGCGGGCATCTTCGCGCCGCTGACCGACGGCGCCGTGGACATTCCGGCGGTGATGAGCCTGCTTGCCGAAAAGAACTACGCGGGACCCTGCATCATCGAGCAGGACTGGAGTCCGACGCAGACGGAAGAGCCGGTCGTGCTGGCGCGCAAAAACCTGCAACTCCTCGAGTCGCTGAGCGGAGGCGTGCAATGACGATCCGGGTCGGACTGATCGGCCTGGGCGAAGTCGCCCAGCTCATGCACCTGCCGCTGCTCGCCGACGACGCGCGCTATTCGATCGCCGCCGTCAGCGACGTTTCGCCGAGCCTCGCCGCGCACGTGGCGCGGCGCTACGGCGCGCGTACGCACGCCCACGCCGAAGCGCTGCTCGGCGACGGGAACGTCGATGCGGTATTCATCCTCACTCCCGACCATCTGCACGCCGACCTGCTCACGCGTGCGATCGATGCCGGCAAGCACATCTTCATCGAAAAGCCGGTGTGCCTGAACGTCGAGCAATTGCTGCCGATCATCGAGCGCGCGCGCGGCTACACGAAGACCCTCTTCGTCGGCTATATGCGCCGCTACGCGCGGCCATTCCTCGAACTCAAGGAGCGCCTGCCGGCTTTGAGCGAGGTTCAGCATGTGCGCGTGCGCGACCTGATCTGCGAAGCGCCTTTCTTCGTCGCGCAGACGCGCCCCGTGTTCAAGCCGACCGACGTGCCGCAGGCCGTGATCGACGAGGGCAGGGCGCGCACGCAGGCGATGTTGCGTGCCGTGGTCGGCGAGCATGCGCCTGCCGCGGTCGTGCGCGGCTACCAAGTGCTGACCGGCCTATCCTCGCACAGCTTCTCCGCGATGCGCGAGCTGTTCGGCATGCCGAAAGTGTTCGCAGCGCGGCAACGCAACGGCGGCGAAGCGATCGCCGTGCTGTTCGACTATGGCCATTTCACCGCGGTGTACGAGGCGGTGACCAATCACATCGCGCGTTTCGATTCGGGCATCGACGTGCTCTGCGATCGCACGATGTTCCGCATCAACTACGACACGCCGTACGTCCGCCATCTGCCGACCAGGCTGGAGATCACGCGCTCGGGCGACCGCGAGACTTCGACCGAGACCATCGGTCCTTTCCACGAGGACCCGTTCCGCGCCGAGCTCGACGCCTTCCACGACGCCGTCGTCGACGGTGCGCCAGTGAAGACCACGCTCGAAGATTCGCTCGACGACCTGAAGTTGTTTGCGCAGATCGGCAA
>CBJLOV010000174.1:0-9479 GCA_966424745.1 uncultured bacterium | reverse complement strand
GCCCGCGTCCGGGCGGGCCGCCGCGCCGTCGGCGCGGCTTCATTCGGAAGCCGGAGTGTCGTATCGTCCGTCGACGCGTCGCCGCGGGTCCGGAAAATTCCTCAATGGCAGCCGTCACTTTGCGCAATATCCGCAAATCCTACGCCGATGAACACGTGGCGGTGAAGGATTTCAGCCTCGATGTCGGCGACGGCGAATTCGTCGTCTTCGTCGGCCCGTCGGGCTGCGGCAAGTCGACCACGCTGCGCATGATCGCGGGCCTCGAGGAGATTTCCTCGGGCACGCTGGAAATCGCCGGCAAGATCGTCAACCACCTGCCGCCGAAGGAGCGCGACATCGCAATGGTGTTCCAGAACTACGCGCTCTACCCGCACATGAGCGTGCGCCAGAACATGGGCTTCGCGCTCAAACTCGCCGGCACGCCCAAGCCCGAGATCGCCCGGCGCGTGAACGAGGCAGCGCGGATCCTGCAGCTCGAGCCGCTGCTCGAACGTCGGCCCGCTGCGCTTTCCGGCGGCCAGCGCCAGCGCGTCGCCCTCGGCCGCGCGATCGTGCGCGAGCCGAAGGCGTTCCTGATGGACGAACCATTGTCGAACCTCGACGCCAAGCTGCGCGTGGAAATGCGCGCTTCGATCTCGCGCCTGCACCGGCGCCTCGGCGTCACCACGATCTACGTCACCCACGACCAGGTCGAAGCGATGACCATGGGCGACCGCATCGTGGTCATGAAGGACGGCGAGATCCAGCAGGTCGCCGCGCCGATCGAATTGTACGAGCGGCCGGTCAACAAGTTCGTCGGCGGCTTCATCGGCTCGCCGGCGATGGGCTTCCTCGAGGCGCGCTGGGAATCGGGGGCATTCACGGGCGCCGGCTTCAGCCTGAAACCGGCCGATGCGCAGCGCGAAAAACTGCTGCTCGCGGAGCGCCAGCCGGTCTGGCTCGGCCTGCGCCCCGAGACGCTGCGTCTGGCCGATGCGGGCGCGGGCGACGACGACGCAAACGGCCGGCTCGACGGCGTCGCCGAAGTCGTCGAGCCGCTCGGCGCGGAAACGATCCTCAACGTCGCGATCGGCGAGGCGAACCGCGTCGTCGCGCGCATCAACGGTCATGCGCGCGTGCGCGCCGGCGAGCGCGTGCGGCTGGCGGTCGATCTGGACAAGCTGCACGTGTTCGACCGTGCGAGCGAACTCAATCTGCAGCGTTCCGCCTGATCCGCAGTCGGGACTTCGGCGGAGACGGATCGCCGCTTTCAAAGCGGCAGATGAAGAAACTGATTGAACCCGCTCTGCACGTAGTCGCCGAAGGGCCCGCCGTTGACGAAGCCTCTGCGGCGATAGAGAGCCAGGGCCGGCTCGAAAGCCGGCCCGCTGCCGGTTTCCAGACTCAATCCCTGCAAGCCGCGACGACGCGCTTCGCCGATGATGTGATCGAGCAACGCCGCCGCCACGCCGCGGCGCAGATGGTCGGGATGGGTCCGCATCGACTTGATCTCGCCTGCGCGCGGCTCGAATACCTTGAGCGCGCCCACGCCGAGCACCGCGTCCCCTTCGCGAACCGACCACAACGTCACCTCCGCCGCCTTCAGTCCGGAAAGATCGAGGGCGAAGACCGAGCCGGGCGGAGAATTCGCGTGCATGCCGGCCAGATGCAGGGTCAGCAGAGCCCGCGTCGCTTCGCCTGCCAGATCGTCTTCGAATATCTCGAACATCAACCTATCCACTTTCGGCGCGCACCGCCGACGCGAATGAGAGGTCGAAACCTACCTCAAATTCGACGGCATGCGGAAGTTCCCCGCACCGTCGTTCCCGCGCAGGGAAATCCGGCGGCCCGCAGCGTGCCCTTCGATCATCGCGGCGGATGCGACCGCCGCGCCACGAGAGACGCAAGACGCGGGCCGAAAGCGATGACGAAGACGAGGCGCACGGCCTGCATCGCCATCACGAACGGCAGGTCGACCTGACTCGAAGCCGCGATGATCGCGACCGTGTCCATGCCGCCGGGGCTCATCGCCAGATAGGCGGTCAGCGGATCGACTCCCGTCGCTCGCACGAGAAGCCAGGACAGACCCGCGCAGACGGCGATCAAGGCGGCGATCGAAAACAGGATCGGACCGATCGCGCGCAAGGAATAACGCAAGGTGTCGCCGCGAAAACGCAGGCCGATGCTCCAGCCGACCAGGGCGTAGGCGACCGTCAGCAGCCATGGCGGCAGTTCGATCTTCAGCCAGCCGCCGAGATTGAGCGCGATCGCCGCCACGGCCGGCACCAGCAACGGCCCCGCCTGGATGCGCAGACGCACGCCGACGACCGCGCCCGCGGCGGCGACGGCGAGCGTTCCGGCGAGTGCGCCGGGGGCGATTTCGGGGAACCACACCGGCGACGCGCGCGGAACGCCTTGCAGATGCAGCCAGAAATGCGCCACCGCGGCGGCGATGCAAGCGACGAAAATGACGCGCAGGTATTGCATAAAGGCGACGAGGCGCGCGTCGGCGCCGTAAGCCTCCGCCATCAGCACCATGGCCGTGGCCGCCCCGGGCGTCACTCCCCAGATCGCGGTCGAGCCCGGCAGAGTGCGGGCGATGCGGCTCAACCCGACTCCGAGTGCGGCGCTCGCGACGAGCGTTGCGCCGATCGCGCCGAGCAACCACGGCCAGTGCGCCAGAAACGCCTGCGCGATCGCCGGGGTGATGGTGTTCGCGATCAGACAGCCGATGATCGCTTGGGCACCGATGTAGGCCGCGCCCGGAACGCGCACGCTCGCGCCGCGGGTGCCGGCGACGATGCCGGCGACCATCGGACCGAGCAGCAGCGCGGCGGGCAGACGCAGGTAGACCAACACGGCGGCGAGCGCGGCCGACGCCGCCGCAAGCAGACACCACTGCACCGGTTTCGACAGCCTCGCGGTCACGGCGGCGCCTCAGCGGTCCGCGCCGGAAGCCGCAAAGCGCAGATCGGCGCGGGCCGCGACGCGGGCCAGGCGCGGGAAGACATGGGCGAATGCGAACGCGTGCATTTCCGCCGAGCGCCCCGTCGTCGCATCCTCGACGACCACGACGTCGTAGCCGTGGTCGTAGGCGGCGCGCGCGGTCGATTCGACGCCGATATTGGTCGCCACGCCGCCGAGCACGATCGTACGCACGCCGCGGCGACGCAGGCGCAGATCGAGATCGGTGCCGTGGAACGCGCCCCAATGGCGCTTGGTGACGATCAGATCGCCATGCGCGGCGGGGTCGTCCGGAAACTCGGCGAAATCCGCCGGCAGGCCGCCGGGCGGACGCGGCGTCGGCAGGTCGACGCGGGCGGACGGCGCGTCGGCGAAATCCGGGCCGAGGTCCACGCGCACGCGCACGACCGGCGCGCCGGCGGCGCGAAAGCGCACGGAAAGCTCGCCGCCTCGGGCGAGCACCTGCTCGCACGAATGCGGTGCGCCGGGGACGGCGAGGATGCCCTTCTGCAGGTCGATCAGGACGAGGGCGGTGCTGGCGGGGTCAAGTACGATCATGGCGATGCTCCGGGAGAGGCGGCGGCGACGGAATCGACAATCGCCGACGAGAATGAGAATATGAGGATATCCTCACAAAATATATGAGGACATCCTCATAAATGTCAATGAAGAAAAATTCACCCGCGGCGCGTGCACCGCAACGCCGGCGCGGCAAGGAGCGCGTCGCCGCGCTGATCGAGGCGGCGATCGCCGTATTTGCGGAAAAGGGCTATGCCGCGGCGACGATGACCGAGATCGCCGGGCGCGCCGGGGCGCCGATCGGTTCGCTGTATCAGTTCTTTCCGAACAAGGAACTGATCGCCGACGCGCTGCTGCGGCGCTATCTCGAACTCACGATCGATGCGCTCGTCCGCGTCGAAGAGAATGCCTCGGCGCACTCGCCCGAGGTCCTGGCGCAGAAGCTTTTGCGCGTTTTCGTCGATCTGAAGACCGAACGCGCCGCGATCCTCTCCCTGCTCGACGCGCTGCGGCTTGAGAAGGCCGATCTGGGTGCGGAGTTCCGCGCGACCGTGGTCGCGCATTTGCGAAGAATTCTCGGGTTGCTCGCGCCGGGTCTGGCGCCGGCGCGCGCGGCGACGGCGGCCGTTGCGATCCTGCAGCAAATGAAAGCCGCCGCGGAGGTGACGGCGCGCGCCGGCCAGGCCGCGACCGGAGCCGAGCGCAAAGAGCTCGAACGAATGCTGGCGCTCTACCTGACCGACCTCGCCGCCGATGTCGCGCCGCGCGTGAAAACCACGAAGCACATCCCGCCGCCGCATCGATAGCCGCCGCGGGACTTCCGAACCGAGCCGCGCCTTCCCCGGCGCCGACACGCCGCGCCCGCCCGGGATTCCCGACGGGCTTGTCAGTGGCGCGGGCGGTTCGGCGTTACCTATGTGCGGAAACAGGCCGCGCCGGACGGCGGCTTGTCGAGAACCAGGGATCCACCGCCTCCACTTCCACAAGGCGCGATCTTATGAACGCACTGTCGCACCCGAAATTCGTACGGCGAAGCATTTCGATACTGGCGCTCGCCGCGTGTCTGGCCGCCATCATCTCGTCGTGCAGCTCCCTGGCCCCGCATCGAACACTGATCAACGACCAGTTGAACTGCGCCCCGATCAATCCGCACGTCGACCCGCAGGCCGACGACAGCTTCGGCCTGACCCGCGATCCGGCCTGCGCCCGCCTGATTCGCGAGATCTCGCCCGGCGTAGCGCAGGAAAGCAGTCCCTATTCGCTGCATTTCGCCGAATTCGACGATCAAGGGCTGCTCTATCCCACGTCGGCGGACAACGGTTTCGCCGACCAGCAGATGGAGCAGTTTCTCGACTACGTCCGCGCAACGGCGCAAAAACGCGACGAGCGGGGCGAAGAACGCCGGCTGGCCGTCATCGTCTTCGTTCACGGTTGGAAACACGATGCGCGAGGCGACGACAGCAACGTGCGCTGGTTCCGCGCGCTGCTGGCGAAGTTCGCCGATGTGGAAACTCATTCGACCTGCCCGCGCAAGATCGTCGGCCTCTACGCCGGCTGGCACGGCAACGCGACCGCGCTGCCCGATATCGCCGCCAATCTCACCTTCTGGGCGCGCAAGAGCGCCGCCGAGCAGATCGCCGAAGGCCAGATCCGGGAACTGTTCGGCCGCCTTCGCTCCATACAGAACATCGACAACGCGGATTGGAACGGCGATGTGGAAAGGACCTGGCGAACCGCGTCAAGCACGACCGGCGTCCACGACCCGGGCTGCAGGAAGAAAATGCGCCTGCTCGTCATCGGCCACAGTTTCGGCGGCCTGATCGTCTACAACGCATTGAGCCAATCGCTGATCCGCGACATCTCCGACCTGCACGAACGCATCCTCCATGCGGAAAGCGCGGCCTCGCGGGAAGGCGCAGTGCCGGCCCTGCGTCGGGATCCCATGCTCGAACGCGAAGGAGACCTGATCGTCGCCATCAACCCGGCCAATCAAGCGGCGCGCTACGTACCGCTGTGGCGCGCGGCGCGCTCCGCGCGTCCGCGCAGTTATCACGCGCCGCTGTTCGTGTCGATCACGAGCGGCGACGACTGGGCCACGCGCTACGCCTTCCCTGCCGCCCGCTTCTTCAGCACCCTGTCCAATCACTATCCGTCGGCGAGCAACGGCGAGCGCAATGCCACGCTGTATACGATGGGCCAGGACCAGGAGTACGTCGACTACACGCTCAACACCTTGGCGAACCTGAACGAAGATCCGGCGTATGCGCAGATCGGCGCCGACGCGGACTGCGAGAGTCTGCGCTACGCCGCCGATTTCTCGAAGCGCTACAACCTCGAGATCGATCGGCTGGACAAGCTCGCCCGCGCCTTGACCGTCCGCCCCGACGCGAATTGCCTCACCCGGTTCCCGCCCGCCGCATGCAATTCCACCAATGCGGATACGGAATCGGCCGAGCCCCTGTTCCCGCGCCGGTTCTGCATTGCCCCGCTTGCGGATCGCAACGGCTCGACCCGCGATGCGGACGTCGCGATCGCATTGCGCCCGCACAAAGAAGTCAACCTCAATTCGCCGATCTGGAATGTCTACACCTCCAAACCGGTGCTCAACGATCATTCCGATCTGCTCAATCCCATCCTCATCGACTTCCTGCGCCAACTCTACGAGGAAGGCACCCGGAGCGAGTTGCAGCGTGTGCCATAGCCGTCCAATCGGAAAGAACCGCCGGAGTCGCCCGCGTGCGGTGCCGAACGGCAAAGGCGCCGCGTCGGTTCAGACTTCGACGACGTCGAAGCGCACGTCGGCGGCGACGTCGGCGTCGTAGTCCACGTCCTCGCGCACGAAGCCGAACAGGCGCAGGAAATCGCGCTTGTAGCCGTCGTAGTCGGTGACCTGGCGCAGGTTTTCCGTCGTCACCGTCGGCCACAGCGCCTTGCAGGCCTGCTGCACGTCGTCGCGCAGTTCCCAATCGTCCAAACGCAGACGGCCTTCGCCGTCGGTCTGCGCCGGCTTGCCGTCTGCGCGGTACAGCGCGTCGCGGAACAGGCGGTTGATCTGCTCGATCGTGCCTTCGTGCAGGCCTTTTTCCTTCATGATGCGGAACGCCATCGCGATGTAGAGCGGCAGGATCGGAATCGCCGCGCTGGCCTGGGTCACCACCGACTTCATCACGCCGACGTAGGCATCGAGCCCCTGTGCCGCATAGCGTCCGCGCAGTTCGCGCGCGGTGTTGTCGAGATGCTGCTTGGCCTGCCCGAGCGCGCCATGCCAGTAGATCGGCCAGGTGATCTCGGTGCCGACATAGCTGTAGGCAACCGTCTTGGCGTGATCGGCAAGCACGCCGGCACGGCTCAGCGCATCGATCCACAAGGCCCAGTCTTCACCGCCCATCACCTTGACGGTGTCGGCGATCTCCTGCTCGGTCGCGGGTTCGACCGTGGCCTGCACGACGGTGTCGCGGTTGGTATCGACCGAAAGGGCGGTGAAGGGCGCGCCGATCGTCTTCAACGCGGAGCGTACGACTTCTCCCGAATCGGGCAGCTTGCGTACCGGGGAAGCGAGCGAATAGACGACGAGATCGATCCGGCCGCCCATTTCGTTCTTGATGATCTCGATGGCGCGCGCGCGCGTTTCGTTCGAAAACGCATCGCCGTTGATCGAACGACTGAACAGGCCGGCCTGCTTGGCGAGCTTGTCGAATGCCGCCGAGTTGTACCAGCCGGCCGTGCCCGGTTTGGTTTCGCTCGATGGTTTCTCGAAGAACACGCCGAGCGTCGCCGCACCGTAGCCGAACGCGGCCGTGATGCGCGACGCCAGGCCGTAACCGGTGGAAGCTCCGATCACGAGCACGCGCTTGGGTGCATTGACGGGGGCGCCCAAGCCGGACTTTTGCGTTACGCCGATCTGGTCGATGACATTCTTCTCGCATCCGGTCGGATGCGCGGTAACACAGATAAAGCCGCGGGCTTTGGGATGAATGACCATGTGGGGTTTCCTGTCGAGATGGATGGATCGGGCTTATCCGATCCGTTGACGAAAGTCACCGAGCGGAAAACTCGAACTACCGGGATTGTCCGGTCACGCGATGGGGAGAAAAAGATGAACCACGAGGACGTGAAGAGCACGAAGGAATCGAAAATCGATAAGCGCCGCATCTCGCTAGCCTGTTTTCTTCTTCGTGTTCCTTCGTGCTCTTCGTGTCTTCGTGGTTTTCTTCCGCTTTTCGGCAAACAACCGGACAAGCCGGTTTGGATATTCAGGTGTTCTGGATGACGATCTTGGGAAAGCCCATCGCCTTGCTGCGCGCGCGCAGGCCGAGCTGCGCCGCCGCCTTGCGCGCGATCTCGCGGTAGCTCCCCGCCAGCGCGCCGTCCGGCTCCGCCGCCACCGTCGGCGCGCCGCCGTCGGCCTGTTCGCGGATGCGGATGTCCAATGGCAAAGAACCCAGCAACGGCACGCCGTACTGCTGCGCCATCGCCGCACCCCCGCCCGCGCCGAACACATGCTCGGTATGACCGCAGTTCGAACAGGTGTGCAGCGCCATGTTCTCGACGATGCCGAGCACCGGCACGTTGACCTTCTCGAACATCTTCAGCGCCTTCTTCGCATCGAGCGTGGCGATGTCCTGCGGCGTCGTCACGATCAGGGCGCCCGACACCGGCACCTTCTGGCACAGCGTGAGCTGGATGTCGCCCGTGCCGGGCGGCAGGTCGATGACGAGATAGTCGAGATCGACCCAGTTGGTTTCGTTGAGCAGTTGGGTCAGCGCCTGCGTCACCATCGGACCGCGCCAGATCATCGGCGTGTCCTCTTCGATCAGGAAGCCGATCGACATCGTCGCCACGCCGTGCGCGATCTTCGCCTCGATCGTCTTGCCGTCCTTCGAATCGGGCTTGCCCGACACGCCCATCATGCGCGGGATGCTCGGTCCGTAGATGTCGGCATCGAGCAGACCGACCTTGGCGCCTTCGGCGGCGAGCGCAAGGGCGAGATTCGCCGCCGTGGTCGATTTGCCGACGCCGCCCTTGCCCGAGGCGACGGCGAGGATGTTCTTCACGTTCGGCAGCGGAGTCAGATCGTTCTGCACTTTGTGCGCGTGCACGCGCGAGGCGATGCCGACGGTCACCTGGGCGATCGCGGCGTCGGCCTTGAGCGCATCGCGCACCTGCTGCGCCAGCGCCGCTTCCCAGGTTTTCGCCGGATAGCCGAGCACGATGTCGACCGCGACCTTGCCGCCGTCGACGCCGACGCCCTTGAGCGCCCCGCTCTCGGCCAGCGTCTTGCCGGTATGCGGATCGATTACCGCGCCCGCGAGGCGTTCGGCCGACTCCTTGATGCTTTGCGTCATGGATGTACTGCGAGACTTTGGATAGGATCGCAAATTGTAACCAACTATGCGGGTCCGCATCGGCAGATACCCCCGCCGACCGGCCTTCCCGCACACAGCCGCTCAACAGACAAGGGAACCGCCATGCGTTCGTACCTCATCCTCTTTGCCGCCGTCGCAGCGCTTTACGCAGGTTCGGCGTTCGCCATCGAAACCACGCCGGTCGGCACCTGGCGCACGATCGACGACGAAACGAAGAAGCCGAAGTCGATCGTCGAAATCACCGAAGTCAACGGCGAAGTGGTCGGCAAGGTCAAGGAAATCCTGCAGTCGGACAAGGGCCCCAACCCGCTCTGCGAAGACTGCGACGGCGAGCGCAAGAACAAGCCGGTCCTCGGCATGACGATCATCTGGGGCATGAAGAAAGACGGCGACGTCTGGGACGGCGGCACGATCCTCGACCCGAAGAACGGCAGGACCTACGGTTGCAAACTCACTCCCTCCGAGGACGGCAAGACCTTGCAGGTGCGCGGCTTCAAAGGTTTCTCGCTGCTCGGGCGCACCCAGGTGTGGGAACGGGTCACGGCTTCGCCCTGACGCCATCGGGCGCACGCTGTTTCGCGTCTTTTTTCTCGTCATCCCCAGGGGCTCTCGGCGGGCCGCTCTTGATTGACGGCCGAAGGAATCGGCGCG
>CBJLOV010000173.1:0-9547 GCA_966424745.1 uncultured bacterium | reverse complement strand
CGTCGTCGGCGCGATCATGGCCATCGGCGCCGTGTTCGGCGCGCTCAACACGATGTTCGCCGCGGTGGCGACGCGGGCGAGGGAGATCGCCACGCTGCGCGCGATCGGCTTCCGCGGCCTTCCCGTGGTCGTGGCGATCATGCTCGAGACGATGCTGCTCGCCCTGATCGGCGGCGCGCTCGGCGGCTTGATCGCGTGGCTCGTGTTCAACGGCTACACCGCCTCGACCATGACCGCCGGCACGACCGGCCAGCTCATGTTCGAATTCAAGGTGGCGCCGTCGGTGCTGTGGACGGGGATCAAGTGGGCGCTCGCGATCGGCTTCATCGGCGGTCTCTACCCGGCGCTGCGCGCGGCGCGCCTGCCGGTGACGACGGCGTTGCGCGAATCCTGACTGTGCCTCGGGGCGCGATTTGTCGCGCTCTTGCTTCTTTGCCGTCATTCCCGCGAAAGCGGGACTGCGTAGGCATGGATGCCGAAGCGAACATTCGCGAAGCGAATGGCCCGAAGGGCGCACGGCGGGACCGCCGTGCGTAATCCAGCGACTTTGCTTTTGATTGTTGTCGTTGGGTAAGAGCAGAGCTTCCACTCGCCCTTCGGGCGAGCGGGTTACCTTTCTTTGCTCGTGCAAAGAAAGGTAACCGAAAGAAAGCACGCCCCAGAACATTGCGCCCCGAGCACATCCTGTGCTCGGGGTACGCGTCAACGGCCGGATTCCGCTGACTGCACATCCCTGTGCAGTCAGCGGAATCGGCGCGATCCCTCGCGCCGACCCTGCGGGCTGATCCGGCCGCTGCCGCCGCAATGTAATGGGGATCTCGGAGGATCAAGAGCAGCGCGCATCGTGCACGCAGACGCCAGATCAAGAGCGGGGAGCGGAAACCCCGGCTTTCGTAGGGGCGCGATTCATCGCGCCCGGCTTTGCTTTCTTTTTCGGGATTGCAAAGCGACAGCCGGATCAAAAACCGTACGTTTTTTTTCCTTCCAACGGCTCGTACGACAACGAAGGAGGTTGTCGTACCCTTCCGGATCAGGGGTTTCGAGCGGTCGTCTACGGCACCGCCGGCGGGTGGTACCCCAGCGTCTGCCCGAACAGCCAGAGCAGGAACAGCACGAGCGGCGTATGGATGATGAGCTGGAGGAAGGTGAAGCCGACGATGTCGCGCGCCTTCAGGCCGAGCACGCCGAGCAGGGGCAGCATCCAGAACGGATTGATCAGGTTCGGCAGCGCTTCGGCGGCGTTGTAGATCTGCACCGCCCAGCCGAGGTTGTAGTGCAGATCGTTCGCCGCCTGCATCACGTAGGGCGCTTCGATCACCCATTTGCCGCCGCCCGAGGGCACGAAGAAGCCGAGGATCGCCGAGTACGCGCCGATCACGACCGCATAGGTGTCGTGCGAGGCCAGTTGCACGAACAGGGTCGACAGCTTCTCCGCCACGGTGTGGCCGTCGGCGCCCTTGGCCGCGGTGAGCATGGTGGCGATGCCGCCGTAGAGCGGAAACTGGATCAGCACGCCGGTCGTGCTCGGCACCGCGCGCTTGACCGCGTCGAGGAAGCTGCGCGGGCGCCAGTGCAGGAGCAGACCGGCCATGATGAAGAGGAAGTTGTAAGTGTTGAGGTTCGACACCGCCGTGATCGCCCCCTTCGTGGCGAACTCGTGCCAGACCCAGCCGAGCGCGAGCAGGCCGAGCAGGATCGTCAGCACCGGCGTGCGTTCGAACCATTCGCCGGGCTTGGGCTCCGCGGCATGATCGCTTTCTATACTTTTATCTTTTTCCAGGGCGGTGAACTGCTCCGCGGTCTGTGCCGCGCTTGCGCCGGGCGCGGACCACCACGCGATCAGCGCGGAGACGACGATCAGGATCGCGGTCAGGCCGATCGACTGCCAGAGAAAGATCGTCTCGGTGAACGGGATCACGCCGGTCACCGGCATCAACGCCTTCGGGATGCTTGCCGGCGTCGCCTGCAGCTGTGCCGCCGAGGACGACAGTCCCATCGCCCAGGTCGCACCGAGGCCGAGATAGGCCGCCGCGCCCGCGGCGCGATAATCCATCGCGAGGTTTTCGCGCCGTGCGCAGGCACGCACGAGCAGGCTGCCGAAGACCAGGCTGAAGCCCCAGTTGAGCAGCGAGGCAAGCATGCTGACTACGGCGACGTAGGCGACCGCGCCGCGCCCGCTGCGCGGCACGCGCGCGAGCGCGTCGATCAGGCGCGCGACCGGCGGCGCGGTGGCGACGACGTAACCGCCGATGACGACGAAAGTCATCTGCATCGTGAAGGGGATCAGGCTCCAGAAACCGTCGCCGAACGCGACCGCGGTGGCCTGCGCGCCGGCGCCGAAAGCGAGCGCCGCAAGCGCAACGATGACGACGCCGAGCGCGGCGAAGATGTAGGCATCGGGAAACCAGCGTTCCGCCCAATCCGACAGACGCAGGGCGGTGCGGGCCAGGCCGGTGGTGTCGACTGACGTGCTACTCATGATCCCTCCTATCGATGAGTGGGCGGACCGGGTCCGCTTGGTTCGGCTACATCATGGACGCAGTCCGAGATGCTTTGCTTCGAGCGCGCCGGCACCGCGCGGACTGGCTTCCGGCACTTTGCCAGGATCGAGCGGCTTGCCCTCGACGACGTGCGCGTACATGCGGTCGAGCGCGGCGTAGGCATAGGGTAGCATCGGCACGTAGCGATCGCCGAAGCCAGGCCATGCCAGGAACGCGTCGAAGTGCTGCGCATGCGGCACGCGCCAGTAGCTCGCGTCCTGTTTGTTCGCGCGCAGCCAGGCAAGATAGGCGTCGGACGAGAACGCGGCCGGAATCAAACCGTCCTCGGCGCCGTGGACGAGGAAAATCGGCAGGTCGCGGCGCGGCAGGCGTGCCTGCGTCGCCTGCACGGATTCGCGCAGGCGTACGGCCGCGGCGCCGCTGCCGGTCCACAGTTCGCGCAGGCAGGCGATCCCCGGCCAGGCAGAGTCGGCACCGTGCGTTTGCTTGTCGTCGACGACGAAGACGCCGCCGCCGGGCGGGATGCCGCTGGCATCGCTCCACCACGCCGCCCTTTCCGCCGGCGTCGCCGCGCGCGGCTTCGCGTCCGCACCGAGCGCGCTGAAGCGGAAACCGCAGGGCATCGCGCCGACCGCGCTGCGCGTGTAGGCCGAGGAATAGGTCGCGCCGAACGCGCGCCACATGTCGTAGCCGGTCGTGCTCGCGGCGGTCGCGAGCGCCGCGTCTTCCCATCCGTCCGCATGCATGCGCGCCAACGCCTCGGCGATCTGCGCCTTCGCATCGCTTCCCTTGAGGATTCCCGCTTCGTGCAGGGTCGCGCAGCGCGCCGCCCAGGTTGCGACGTTGTTGCCGGGCAATTTCGACAACGAGGCGACGATGTCGCGAAAGCGCTCGTCGAGCAGGGCGCAGGGTGCGAGCACGGCGGCCTCGCTCGCGTAGTCGTAGAGCGGCCGCGCGAAGCTCGCTTTGTCTTTCCCCTTCGCCTGCACGCGCGGCACGTTGACGTTCGGTTCGACGGCGACGATGCCGGCCAGCCATCCGCCGTTGTCGATGCCTGCGGCCTGCAGCACGGCGCCGCCGCCGTTGGACAGACCGACCGCGATGATCTTCGTATTCTGCGGCGTGAACGGCGCCCGCTCCGGAAACGCGCGGTCGAGCATGGCCAGGCCGAACTGCGCCGCCTGCATCACATGTTCGCCCCAGTGCGCTTCGGGGTTGTCGGTCGAATGCGCATGCTTGATCGCGATGCCGGCATCGCCGGAGTAGCCTCCCGGGGCGAAGTCGAGTTCGGCGCCGCCGCGCTCGGCGCGCGTGCCGTCGAGGGCGACGCCGGTGTTCGACGCCGTGTCGAAATAGCCCGAGCCGGCGCCCTTGTCGGTGTAGGCGACCGCGCAGCCGCGGGCCAATCCCCAGGCGCCGGCGACGGCGAGGCTGCCGTAGATGCCGCGCGAACCGGACGAAGCGGTGACGATCAGGCAGCGCGCCTTGGCGTCGAACGAATCGGGAATCTGCGCGAGCACACGATGCGGCTGCGTCGATCCGGTCGCGCGCGCGAACGCCTGGAACTCGCGGCCGGGCACCGCGGGCACGGCGCCGTAGACGCTGCCGAAGCCGCCGAGCGGGCCGAGGTCGGCGATGCCGAGCCAGGCGGTGTGGATCGCGCGGCGGCGCAGCTCGGCCGGGGTCGGCGCGGCGGTGTCGGCGAACGCCGCGGGTGCGGCGCGCAGCCCGGCCAGGCCGAGCCCGGCGCTGAGCAGATCGTCGTTGCCGCGGTGCGCGGTTTCGCGGATCGCTCCGATCGGGAAATTGAGCGACATCGGGGGCTCCTTGTGCGGAGGCGTATGGCTGCACGCGCCGACGGTCAGCGCGGCGGCAGCCAGCATGAGCAACGAGGGGAGGCGCATCATGCGGCGACGATAGCATGTACATCGTTAAACCAAACACGCGGCGAGCTGCTACAGTTTGCGCCGATGAGCACGCGCATCCTGATTGCCGACGATCATCCCCTGTTCCGCGCCGCCCTGCGCAGCGCGGTGGCGGAGGCCGAGCCCGAGGCGGAGATCGTCGAGGCCGACGATCTTGCCGGTGTGCTGGCCATGCTCGAAACCGCGCCCGATACCGATCTCGTTCTGCTCGACCTGCACATGCGCGACAGCAACGGTCTGGCCGGTCTCGCCGCTTTGCGCGCCCAGTGTCCGGCGGTCGCCGTGCTCGTGGTCTCCGCTTCCGAAGAGCTCGCCGTCGTGCGGCGCGCGCTCGATCATGGCGCGGTCGGATTCGTGCCGAAGAGCACGCCGCCGGCGGATATCATCGCCGCGATCCGCGCCGTGCTCGACGGCGAACGCTGGGTGCCGACCGCATTGGCGCGCGCGCTCGACGCGTCCGCAAGCGACCCGGCGGACACCGCGCTTGCGGCCCGCCTCGCGCGCCTGACCGGCCAGCAATTCCGCGTCCTCGCGCAGATCGGCGAAGGCCGCCTCAACAAGCAGATCGCCGATTCGCTCGGCATCCAGGAGCGCACGGTCAAGGCCCACGTCAGCGCGATCTTCGAGAAGCTCGGCGTGCGCAATCGCACGCAGGCGAGCGTCGTGTTGCAACGATTGAAGTTGCAGCAGAGGTGATTCGTCTTTGCTTTCGCCCATTGCCCCGTCGCGGTGGGAATCCAACACCTTAAGCTTTTTTGAGAGCAAAAATGCGTAGGGCGGGAGGAGCCGCGCAGCGGCGTATCCCGCCGTTGCCGCGTACCACCAAGACGGCGGGATACGCTTCGCTCCTCCCGCCCTACGGGACTGCCCTCGCCGCGGCTGACGGGGACCCCAAGATCGAGAGCAGAAGACGGAGCCAGAGCAAGAAAAAAAACAGAGCCTTGAAAGCCGGGGCGGCTACTGTTCTTGATCTGGCTTCGGCGCGCACGATGCGCGCTGCTCTTCGCTCTTCCGGGGGGCCCCATTACATTGCGGCGGCAGCGGACGAAAAGGCCCGCAGGGTCGGCGCGATGGATCGCGCCGATTCCGCTATTGCACAGGATGTGCAATTAGCGGAACCCGGCCGTTGACGCGGACCCGGAGCGCAGGAGGCGCGAAGGGCGCAATGTTCTGGGGCGTGCTTTCTCTTGGTTACTTCTCTTTGCACGAGCAAAGAGAAGTGACCCGCTCGTCCGCAGAACGAGTGGAAGCTCTGGCTCTAAAAAAGCAAGAACAAAGGCACTGGATTCCCGCCTTCGCAGGAATGATGAGCAAGAGCAAAGGCAGGCGAGACCGACGAACAAAGACAAGAGCCAGCCTTCTCACCTCAACACCAACTGCGAGAACAGCGCAACGGGGTTCCATCACGTTCACAGAAAAAACCAACAAGAGCCGAAGGTCGGACAATCCGTTCCACGACGGCGGACGCGCCGCGCCCGCCGGCAACGCCGGCAAAACACTCACCCCTGCGGCGTCAGCGTCGACGCGACGAATCGCACGCCGGCGCCCTCGCTGCGCCTCAGCACCTGTTTCAGCGCAAGCGGCTTGAGCGGTTTGTAGAGCAGCATCAGGCCAAGCTCGAGGGTGCGCTGGCGCAGGGCGACGTCGCGATCGGCCGTGAGGATGGCGGCGGGAATGTCGCCGAGCGCGGTCTGCAGCTTGGCGTACAGCTCGAGCCCGTTTTCGCCGGCGGCGAGGTGGTAATCGAGGATCGCGATGTCGGGCCGTTCGCCGCGCACGAGTTCGAGCGCCTTGGTCGAGTCCGGCGCGGCGAGGACTCGCCAGCCCCATTGTTCGAGCAAAGTGCGCAACGCGGTCAGTGCCTGCGGTTCGTTGTCGACGATCAGCGCCGTGCCTTTGGGGACGTCGGTCTGCGGCGAGGCTTCCTGGGCCGACGTTGCGCTCGCCACGGCGGCATAGGCGGCCGCGCTGCGCGGCACGGCGACGGCGAAGACGCTGCCGTGTCCGGGGCGGGAACGCATGCTCAGATCGTGCTCGAGAAGGCGCGCCATGCGCTGGGCGATGGCGAGCCCGAGGCCGAGGCCCTGGTTGCCGGCGCGGCTGCCGCGGCGGAACTCTTCGAAGATCAGCTTCGTCTCGTTTTCCGCGATGCCCGGGCCGGTGTCCCAGACTTCGATGCGCAGCTCCTTGCCCGCGCGCCGGCAGCCGAGCAGGACGCGCCCGGATTCGACGTGGCGCAGCGCATTGGAAAGAAAATTCTGCAGCACCCGGCGCAGCAGATGCGGGTCGGAACGCACCCAGGCGCGCGTCGGCACGTAGCGCAGGTTCAACCCTTTCTCGCTTGCCAGCGCGGCGAACTCGGCCGCGAGCGCGCCGAGGAGTTCGTTGACGGCGAAGGCTCGCGGCCGCGGCACCAGCTTGCCGGCGTCGAGCCGGGCCATGTCGAGCAGACCGCCGAGCAACGATTCGGTCGCGGCGAGCGCGCTGTGCAGATGGCGGGCGGTGACGCGTCCGTTCTCGTCGGCGCGCGCGGCGAGGCTGTGCGCGAACAACTGCGCGGCGTGCAGCGGCTGCATCAGATCATGGCTGACCGCGGCGAGGAAGCGTGTCTTGGTTTCGTTCGCAGTCTCGGCGGCGCGCGTGGCCTTTTCGAGTTCGGCGGTGCGCTCGGTCACGCGCTGTTCGAGCGTTTCGTTGGCGCGTTCGAGCGCGAGCGCGGCGCGGCGGAATTCGGTGACGTCGGTGAAGGTGGCGACGAAGCCGCCTCCCGGCATGGGATTGCCGCGGATCTCGACCACGCTGCCGTCGGGGAAGCGCCGCTCGGAAAGATGCGGCGTGCCCGAGCGCATATGCGCCATGCGGCGCTGCACGGCGGCGTCGAGACGCGCGGGTTCGCGCGCCTCCGCGCCGATCATGCCGACGCCGATGCTGTAGCGCGCCAGTTCCTCGACCGGGCGGCCGACCTTGAGCAGGCCGGGCGGGTAGAGGAACAGTTCGGCGTAGCGGCGGTTCCAGGCGACGACGCGCAGTTCGGCGTCGACGACGCAGATGCCCTGGCTCATGTTTTCGAGCGCGGCGAGCAGCACGCGCTGGTTGAAACGCAGGTCGGCGGAGGCTTCGTCGACGATCGCCGCGACCGTGTCGAGCTGCATGCGCCGGTCGCGGCGGGCGACGTCGAGCAGCAGGCGTGCGCTCGACGCGCCGATCACCGCCGACAGCTCGTGCTCGACCGCAGCGATCGTGGCCGCATCGGCGGGCCTGTGCGCGGGGGCTTCGCCGATCGCGCGCTGCGCCTGGTCGTCGGAAAGAAAGCGCGTCGCCAGCGCACGCAGCTCGCCGTATTCGAGCGAGTGCGCATCCGCGGCCTTGGCCGCCGGGCGCCGCCCGAACAGCGCGACGAGCAGCATGACGACGACGTTGGCCGTGATGCCGAGAATCACCGCGCGCGTCAGTGCGCCGAAGCCGCCGAGACCGAGCAGTTCCTTCGGCGCGAACACGCCGATGCCGAAGGGGCCCTTCGTCAGCCATGCGGCGTGGGGAACGATGACGCTGGGCAGGAGCGCGTACATCCAGACGAGCGTGCCGCTGGCGAGCCCGGCGAATACCGCACGCGCGCCGAGCCGCGGACGATACAGCGCGGCCCAGGCGGCGGGTGCGAGGCCGGCGAGTGCCGAGAACGACAGCGCGCCGATGTCGGCGAGCGCGGCGTCGTCGAAGATCACGCGGCTGTACGCCCAGGCCATGGCGACGATGAGCAGGATCGCGACACGGCGCTGCCAAAGCACCTCGCCGCGCAGGTCGTTCTCTTCGTTCTGACCCCAGCCGGCGCGCAGGCGCAGCGGGGCGATGAAGTGGTTCGCCACCATCAGGCTCAGCGCGAGCGTCGCGACGACGACCATGCAGGTGGACGCCGACAGACTGCCGAGAAAGGCGAGCAGGGCAAGTGCGTGCTCGCCATGGGCGAGCGGCAGGGCGAGCAGGTACAGGTCGGACGGTACGCCGCGCGCGGCGAGCTGGGCGTCGCCGAGCCGCGCCAGCGGCAGCGCCGGTACCGAGATCAGCACCATGTAGAGCGGGAACAGCCAGCGTGCGGTCTTCAGATGGCGCACGTCGCGACATTCGACCACGCCGGCGTGGAACTGGTGCGGCAGGGTGAACATGGCCAGCGCGCCGAGCACGATCAGGGCCGGGAAGCCGGTGAGGTCGTGCGTGCGCGGCGGCGCCGCTTCGCTCGGAATCGGCGCCATGAACAGCAGGCTGGTCAACGCCAGCATCGCGACGAGCTTGAACAGCGACTCGAACGCGATCGCCAGCACGAGGCCGCGGTTGTGCGCGACCGCCGACGAGCGCCGCGCGCCGAACACGATCGCGAACAGGGCCATCGACAACGCGACCCAGAGCGCGCCGTCGCGCCATGCGGACAGGCCGCGCGGATCGCCGAGGATCGTGGTGAAGCTCATCGCGACCGCCTTCAGCTGCAGCGCGATGTAGGGCAGGATGCCGAGCAGCATGACGGCGGTGATCAGCGCGCTCAATGCCGGGCTCTTGCCCAGGCGCGTCGCGATCAGGTCGGCGAGCGAGCTGGAGTTGTGCTCGCGCGACAGGCGTACGAGGCGAAAAAGTATACCGATGCCGAAGACGTACATCGCGATCGCGCCGACGAAGTTCGGCGGCACCCACCAGCCCGAGCGGCTGGCCTGCGTCGTGTTGCCGAGGAACGTCCACGAGGTGCAATGCACTGCGAGCGACAACGCATAGACGATCGACCAGCGCCGTTCGAGCACGTGCGGATGGCGCTCGCCGTACACCGCCACGGCGAACAGCACGCCGAGCCAGACAATGCCCGAAACGATGACGAGAGCGGCGCTCAACATGGCGCAAGCATAGCGACAGCGGCAGCACAGCGCATCAACACAGCAAAGGATTGGACATAGAGAAGGAGCGGGGCGTAGGGGCGCGATTTATCGCGCCCGCATCGAGGTCCGCCCGATCGCGGAAGAGTCGGGCGCAATGAATTGCGCCCCTACGAAGACGTGGGCTTCCTTGCGCAATGAATTCGAGCGGCAAGCATGGTGCACCGCAACGTCGGCGGTGCGAAAATACCGGCCAGCCCTCAGCCCT
>CBJLOV010000172.1:0-9565 GCA_966424745.1 uncultured bacterium | reverse complement strand
CCCCCGCTTTCTCCGGCCGTGTTCCACATCTTGCTGGCGCTGGCGGATCGCGAGCGGCACGGCTACAGCATCATGCAGGCTGTCGCGAGCGATACCGACGGCGCTCTGAAGCTCGGGCCGGGTACCTTGTATGGGTGCCTCAAACGCATGCTTGCCGCGAGGCTCGTTGAAGAATCGGAGGAGCGGCCCGACCCGGAACTGGACGACGAGCGGCGACGCTACTACCGCGCGACCGATCTCGGCCTGCGCGTCGCCCGGGCCGAGGCGGCCAGGCTGGCCGCCGCCGTGTCGGCGGCTCAAGCCAGGAAGCTGCTTCCGCGAAACCTGCAGGCGGCCGGGAGAAGATCCGGATGAAGCGACCCAACCCTCTCCCTATCCGCTTTCTGGAAAAGAGCTTCGATGCCTTGTTGCTGATCTATCCGAAGCATTTTCGCGATCGCTTCGGCCGGGAAATGCAGTTGACGTTTGTCTCCGAAGCCAATGATGTCTACAAAAGCGCCGGCGCGCGGGCCTTGTGCCCGTTCTTTCTTCGAATCGTCGCCGACCGCCTCGTTTCCGCTGCAAAGGAGTACTTCGAAATGCCGCAACGCCTATTGGTTATTGCCATGGTGCTGGTCCTGATCGTCGTGGACTGGCTGACCTTTCACGATGTTTTCGAACCGCATACGGTGCGCGACTATTTGACACTCGCGGCGTCGCTACTGGTCTTCGCTTACATCGGATTGGATCTGCGGCATCGACGAATCGCCGCCCGCTGATCTGCATCGCCGAACACAGCGAATACAAGGTCGGGTTCACGTTGCCGCGAAGAGATCGAGCAGCGCAGAAGCGCGACAGCAAAAAATGAACCCGGCTCCGTTCTTGTGCAAGCAAATCAGCCAAACAGAGCATGCGACAAAGTTGTTAGGCTGCCGTCGACTACGCGGCCAATCCTTTGAGCACTTTCGGGTGCTTCTCCGCAACGCGCAGCAACGTGACGGCTGCGCCCGTCGGCTTCCGCCTGCCCTGCTCCCAGTCTTGCAGCGTGCGCATCGACACGCCCATGAGATCAGCGAACTGCGATTGCGATAGGCCAACCTTCGCGCGCGCCTTCGCTGCCGCCGTCGGCTCAATCTTCGTTTCACGCGCCGCGGCGCCGGCCTTCATTTGCTTGACGGAAGCGAGCAGCTTTTCGCCCAGCTCTTTCCCGGTAATGGTTTTCATAGTGTCTCTTTGATCTGCTTGAGTATCTTTGCGGGAATATTCCCGCGTTCTGCCTTCGCGTAGATCACCAACAGCCAGATAACGCCGTCATCGAGCCGGTTGTAGTAGATCACACGCACGCCTGAGCGCTTGCCCATACCGGGGCGCGTCCAGCGAATTTTGCGGCATCCTCCGCTGCCCGGAATCACATCGCCCGCCTCCGGATTGTTCGCGATATATGTGCAGAATTCGACACGTTCTTCGGTCGGCCAAATCTCGTCAGCGTCAGTGCGGAAAATTTCGGTTTCGGCAACGGTGAGCATGAGCGAAACATACGGCAATGCCGTATGACCGTCAATGCCCCGATAAAGCAACAGGGGTAGCACCGCCGCTGCCCGATGAAAGCCGGCGAAACACACAACCAACCCGCCGCGACATTGCGTGCGTAAGACACAAAATTCATCCCTCGCCCCAAGCAGCCGCCTTTCTCGCCTGTGCTAGCATTCGGCCAGCGCTTCAAGCAGGCGCGAATGGCGGTCGGGCAGCCTGGGGCACGTCCGATCCGCTGCCGTTGGCATAGGGGGATGCATGGCGTTTCATTTCGTCTCGGGCTTGCCCAGATCGGGTTCGACCTTGCTTGCCGCCCTGCTTCGGCAGAATCCCCGTTTTCACGCCAGCATGACCAGCCCGGTGGGCGCGCTGTTCTCCGGCATGCTCGGCCAGTTCAGTGCGGGCAGCGAGTTCGGGCCGGTGATCGATGCGCCGATGCGTCGGCGGCTGCTGCGCAGTCTGTTCGACACCTGGTACGCGGACTACGCGGACAAGGCGGTGGTGTTCGACACCAATCGCATGTGGTGCTCGAAGTTGCCGGCGATCCTCGATCTGTTTCCGCAGGCCAAGGTGATCGCCTGCGTGCGCAATGTCGCCTGGGTGATGGACAGCCTGGAGCGCCTCTATCGCGCCAACCCCTACGAGAACACCAAGCTGTTCAACGACGACAGCGAGCGCAATACGGTGTACAGCCGCGTGGACACGCTCGCGCAGCGCAACCGCCTCGTCGGCTTTGCGTGGTCGGCGCTGAAGGAGGCGTACTACGGCGCGCAGGCCGGCTCGCTGCTGCTGATCGAGTACGAGTTGCTCGCACAGGCGCCGGAGCAGGTGCTCAAGCTGGTCTACGAATTCATCGGTGAGCCTTTGTATGCGCACGATGTGCAGAACGTGGAATACGACGCGCCGGAGTTCGATCAGGCGCTCGGGTTGAGCGGGCTGCATCGGGTGCGGGCGAAGGTGGGCTTGGAGGAAAGGCGCACGGTGCTGCCGCCGGATTTGTTCGAGAAGTATTCGGAGTTGTCGTTTTGGCGGGATGGAACGGGGAGTGCTGCCAGCGTGATTCGCAACAAGACGTAAAGCGTCCATCTCGGCGTGATGTTCGTCCTTCGATATATCAGGACTTGCCCTGGACTTGATCCGGAGGCGGATGGGAGATGTTTAAAGGTTTCCTGATTAGCCCAGGTCCTCGGCTTGTCATTCGTCGGACGATCAAGAACAACGTCACTGGATTCCCGCTAGAAGCACGCGGGAATGACGAGCAAGAACATTTCATGGCTGAACGGTTCTGGCGAAGAAATGCTTTCGGCACCTGCGCCTCATTGGAATCAGTTGGGCGTGATAGGTCGAGCGGTCGATTTGCGCTTGCTTGATTGTGTACAGGGGGACAGCGTCCCCGTGCTTTCTTTCAGGGGATTGCCATGCGTCGAGCTGTGAGATTGCCGTTGTCCACGCTGGCGCGCCGGGCGCTGCCGTCCACCATCCAGGCGTGCCTGCCGCTGGTCGGCTTGAGCGCAGGCCTGTTCATGGCGAGCAGCGGTTCGTCGGCTCAAATACCGGGCGTCGCCGCGTTGCCGACGGGATGCAGCATCGTCACCGGCAGCGGCTCGATCACTGCCGTGGACGGGCGGACGCTGAGGATCTCGCAGTCGAGCGCCGCGCTGACGGTCGACTGCAGCCGCTTCGACGTCGACGCGAATGCGGCCGTGGTTTTCGAACAATCGCGGGGTACCGAGGCAACGGCGATCGTGAGGATCCACGGTGCCGCCGCGAGCCGGATCGCCGGCACGCTGTCGGCCGATGGCCGGGTTGCCTTGGTCGATGCCGACGGCCTGGTATTCGGTGCGGGCTCGCGGGTGAATGTGGGCGGGCTGGTCGCTTCCAGCCTGGATATCGGCGATGCCGATTTCGCCGCGGGCGCGTTGAATTTCGTCAGCGGCGGCAACGCCGGCGCGGTGAGCAACGAGGGGGCCATCGCCACAGGCGCCGGCGGGCGCGTGTATCTGGTCGCACCGCAGGTGCGCAATGCGGGCCGCATTGCCGCGCCACAGGGGCAGGTGCTGCTGGCGGCCGGGCGCCGCGCGCAGCTGAGCGAAGGCGGCGGTCTCGATCTGCACATCGTGACCGGCGATGCGAGCGACCGCGCATCGAACCTCGGCAGCGTGACGGCGCCGGGCGGCAAGATCGGCATCTACGGCGGACGCATCGAGCAGAGCGGCGGCGTCGATGCCGACGGCGCCGCGGCAGGACAGAGCGGCGAGATCGTGTTGAAGTCGAGCGCGACCACGCTGCTTGCCGGCGACAGCCGGACCAGCGCGACCGGCGTGGACCAGGGCGGCCAGATCCGCCTGCTTGGGCCGCAGGTCGGCGTGACCGACGCGGCCGTGATCGACGTCAGCGGCCATACCGGCGGCGGCACGCTGCTGATCGGCGGCGATTACCATGGCGAGAACCCGGCCATCGACAACGCCGATGCCGTTTACGTCGGCGCGAAGACGACGCTCAAGGCCGATGCGGTGGAGAACGGCGACGGCGGCAAGATCGTCGTCTGGTCCGACACGGCGACGCGTTCGTACGGCGCGATCTCGGCGCGCGGCGGGGCGCAGGGTGGCGACGGCGGCTTCGTCGAAAATTCGAGCGGGCGGAACATGGATTTCCACGCCGAGGTGCACGTCGACGCGGCCAACGGCGAGGGCGGCACGCTGCTGCTCGACCCGTCGACGATCACCATCGTGGGCGGCACGGGCGACGGCGCTTCCGACGGCACGTCGACGTTCGCGGGCAGCCCCAGCGGCACGACCGGGCAAGTGCTCTTCAGCGACACCGGCCCGACGGCGATTTACCAGTCCGAATTGCAAGGCCTGCCGAGAGGGACCAGCCTGGTGTTGCAGGCAACGGATTACATCAACACCGCGGGCAGCTTCACCGGCGCCGGTGTGGGAGGCACGCTGCTGCTGCCGCCAGGCACCAACCTCACGCTGACGACGCGCAACGGCTCGACCGACGGCACCGGCACCAAGGGCATCGACCTGACCACCAGCACGGGCGGCGCGAACCTGGTCATCCAGACCCAGGGCAGCAATCTCACGATGCAGACCGGCACGGGTGTCTCGCCGCAGGCCGCCGACATCCAGGCCGTCCCCGTCGTAACGGGCGGCGGCAGGACGGGTGCCGGCAGGCTGACCTTGATCGCCAGCGGCAACGTCGTCACGCGCGGCGTCAATACCTATTCGGCGCCGAATCCGGGCGCCAACGTCAGCATCACGGCGGGCGGCTACATCGTGGTCGGCACGATCATCGACACGCACGGCTACTTCTCCGCTCCGGGCGGCGCGATCACGCTGGCGGCCGGCGGCCCGATCGTGGCGCAGGGCGGCGCCAGCCTCATCGGCAATTCCCTCAACGCAACGGCCAACGGCGGCATTTACAGCGGCGGCAACGGTCCGCTTCAGACCCAGGTGAGTTCGCTGCATGCGGTCAACAGCGGCAGCGGGATCATCAACATCGCCAACAGCGGCGGCAATCTCAATGTCACCGGCATCTCCCAGTCGGGCTCGGGCGCGGTGACGGTCGCCAATACCACCGGCGGCTACGCCATCACGCTCAACGGCAACGCCAGCACGCAAGGCGGGCCGATCACGCTGCAGGCCGATGCGATGAGCCTTTCCGGCGGCACGATCAACACCAACGGCAGTGCGCCGATCACGCTGCAACCCACCAGCGGCGGCCGCACCGTCGACATCGGCGGCACCGCGGGGCAGTTTCCGGGCAGCCTGCAGTTGTTGACCGGCGATCTCGGCGTGGCGCTGCCGAGCGGCGGCGTGGTGGTCATCGGCGGTTCCGGCGCGGGCAATCTCAGCGTCGATACGGCGTGGAGCCCGAATCTGTCGCAGCTGACCTTGATGTCCAACGCCACGGTCACGATCGCAGGCGGGCTCGGCATCGGCGGCGGCAACGTGGCCCTCGATGCGGCGACCGGCATCGCCGTCAACGGCACGTTGTCGGCGATCGGCTATACGATTGCCTTGCTGACTTCGAGCGGCGACATCACCGAGTCGGCGACGGGCAGCGTCATGGCATCGAACCTGTCGGCGACGGCGACCACGGGCGGCGTCGTGCTCACCAGCAACAACAACACGGTCGGCACGATCGCCGCTATGGCGGGATCGTCCACCGGCTTCAGCTTTTTCAACACCAGCGGCTTCCAGGTCGGCAGCGTCGGGGCGATCGGCGGCGTCCCCGCAGTCAGTGCCATCACGGCCACTGGCGCGCCGGTGGCGCTGACCAGCTACGGCGGTATCGTCGATCCGAACGGATTCACGGTCACGGGCGCTTCATTGCAGGTTTCCGCCGTCACCGGAATCGGCACGCAGAATGCGCCGTTGCGGACCGCCGTCGCCAACGTGCAGGCGACGAACACGACGGCGGGCGACATCGCCGTCTCGAACGCCGGCAACCTGACCGCTTCGGATCTCGGCACGCTTGGCTACGGCATTTCGCAGCAGGCATCCGGCAGCGTCTACCTGACGTCGAGCGGCTCGCTCACGTTGTCGGCGCCCGTGCAATTGACCGGCGGCATCGGCAACCTCAGCTTGAACGGGGCAACGGGAATCGCGGTCAACGGGGCCGTGTCGGCGTCGGCCGGCACGGTGTCGATGCTGTCCTCCGGCGGCAACGTCACCCAAACCAGCCCTATCAACGCGGCGGGCCTGACCGCCGACTTGACAGGCACGTCGTCGACCGGCAGCGCCACGCTGACCTCGGCCGGCAACGCCATCGGCACGCTCGGCACCGTCACCGCATCGGCATTCAGCCTCAACAACGGCGGCAGCGCGATCACCCTCGGCCACGCCTTTACCCTGAACCTGCCAAGCCCGCCTTCTGCCGGCCAGATCTATACCTTGATCACCAACGCCGCCTCGGTGAGCGGTACGTTGAACCCGACCCAGGTGAACGGCCTGTCCGCCGGCGAAGCGGCGAATTTCAGCTACCCGCCCGGGCAGGCGATCCTCACGATCACCAACCCGCCGACACACTTCGCCGTGGTCGCCTCGCCGTCGACGGTGACGGCCGGCAACGCGTTGACGACGACGGTGACCGCGCTGGATGCGGCAAACAATCGCGTGTCCGGCTATACCGGCACGGTGCGCTTCGCGAGCAGCGACGCGCAAGCGACGCTGCCGACGAACTACACCTTCACCCCCGGCGACGCCGGTGCGCACGCGTTCGCCAACGGGGTGACGCTGAAGACGGCGGGAACGCAGACCGTCTCCGCGGCGGACACCGTCGCTTCGATCGCGGGGACCAGCAACAGCCTCACCGTCCAGCCCGGCGCCGCCACGCATTTGTCCGTCTCCGCCCCCGCCTCCGCGACGGCCGAAGCGGCATTCCCCTTCACCGTCACCGCACTCGATGCGTATCAGAACACCGCCAAGGCCTACACCGGCACGGTGCAATTTACGAGCACCGACAGCAAAGCGGTATTGCCCGCCAACAGTGCGCTGAGCAACGGCGTCGGCGCGCTTTCGGCGACGCTGAATACCTCGGGCGCGCAAACGTTGACTGCCAGAGACACGGTCACGCCGTCGATCAGCGGCCAGTCGAATTCGATCACGGTCGGCGCGGTGACGATCACCTTGACGCCTTCGACCTTGCCCGCAGGCACGTACGGACAGCTCTATGCGGCCATGTCGCTGAGCGCGTCGGGCGGCGCCGCGCCGTACACGTTCGCGGTGACCGGCGGTGCGCTTCCGAGCGGGATCTCGCTGTCGCCGGCGGGCAGTTTGTCGGGCACGCCGACGGCGACGTACGCGAGCGGCGCGAACTTCACGGTTACCGCGACTGACAAATACGGTCTGACCGGAACGCAGCAACTCGCACTCACCGTGAACCCGATGGCGACTACGACGGGGCTGAAGATCTCACCGACGACGATCAATGCCGGCCAGCCCGCGACCCTCACCGCGACGGTTGCGCCGGCTTCGGGCAATTCCACACCGACGGGCACGGTGGCCTTCACCGACGGCGGCGCGCCGATCGCGGGCTGCTCGGGCGTGACGCTCAACGGCGGACAAGCCATCTGTGCGACGACGGCACTCAGCGTCGGCACGCACACCTTCAAGGCCAGCTACGGCGGCGACAGCAACGACCAGGCGTCGAGCGGCACGCTGACGCAAGGCGTCGGTGCGGGAGCGACGACGACGACGTTGACTGCCTCGCCGGCCGCGATCGTGTACGGCCAGAGCACGACTTTCACCGCGACGGTGACGCCCGCGACCGGCAATTCCGCGCCGACCGGGACGGTGGTCTTCAACGACGGCGGCACGGCGATCGCCAACTGCTCGGGCGTGACCCTCGTCGGCGGAAAAGCCACCTGCACGACGACCACGCTGACCGTCGGCACGCACACCGTGCAAGCCAGCTACGGCGGCGACGCCAACAACCAGACGTCGAGCGGCACGCTGACGGAAGTCGTCAGCGCGGCGACGACGAGCATGACGCTGAGCGCCTCGCCCAATCCGCCGACCTCCGCGCAGAACGTCACCTTGACCGCCGCGGTGACGAGCACGGCGCCGGCGTCGGCGGGAAGCACGCCGCCCGCGCGCGCCATCGCGTCAACCGCGTCCGCCGGCGATCGGCGCAGCCTGCCCGCGGCGATACCGGCCGCGGTGCCGAGCGGCGCAGTCAGCTTCTACGACGGCACGACGAGCCTGGGCACGAGCAACCTCGACGCGAGCGGCGTGGCGACATTCACCCTCGCGCCGCTGGCGCCGGGTGCGCACACCTTGAGCGCGACGTACGCCGGCAGCAGCGGCTACCTGCAGGCGACGGCGCAGATCACGCTGGCGGTCGGCTCGGCGCCGGTGGCCGTGGCCGTGGCGGCGCCGACCTTGTCGTGGTGGGCGCTGCTGTCGCTGAGCACGATGCTCGCCGGCCTGGGTGTGGCGCGCATCCGGCCGTCTTCGCGATCACCTTCCGCTTGAGTGAATCGTTGCTCTCGATGTCTTCGTACAATCCATTCGAGCCCCGGTTCATCTCTCCGGCGAAGGCGAGAATCCAGTTCCCGCCTTCGAGGATCGATTTCCAGAAGCCGGGCGCGATTCATCGCGCCTCTGCGCCACCTTGTCCGGCTTGTCGTTCCGACTGCGAAATGGGGGTTTCCTATGTCGACAGGTTCCATCGCGCCGTTGCACGTAGAGCCCGCAGCGCCGGCGCTCCTGTCGCAGGAGGCCGTCCCGCAGGGCGCCGCCGACCTCGCCGAAGCCGCGCTCTGGGGCTATCGCTTGCGCTATGGGCACGAGCACGCGGCGCAAGACGAAGTCTTCATTACCGTGTCGCTCAATACCCCTTTGGCGGCGGACGAAAGTCCGATTGCGGCAGACGGCCTGCCGCCGTCCGCCGAGTACCGGATCTGCGTGCGGCTCGACTACAGCGAGGACGGCGAACGTATCGAAGCGTTGCGACTGACGCGCGCGGGGGATGAAGCCGGTTGCGCAAGCCCCTGGCCGAGCGTCGAATACCTCACATCGGGCGGGCCTGCCGTCGAGCTTGGCGGCGGCAAGGGCGAAGGTTCCGCGCGCGCCTATGTGTTCGATCCGCCGGTGCCGTCGGGAGAGTGGCCGATCATCGGCTTGACCTGGGGCGGCCTCAATGTGTCCGGCGCACAGAACGCGCGCGCCGCGCTGAGCGTCGTGCGCAATGGCGATCTCGGCGCGCAAGGGACGAGCGAGGACTACCTCGTCTATCGCAGCGCGACCGTCCATGCCGCGGACGTCGCGACCCCGTTCAACCGCTGGTCGCAATACCTCGATATCGGCCCTCTCGGCGAGACGGTGGGCGTCGCGTTGGACGCGGCGTTTGCCGCGCTGTTCGGCGATCGCCGCATCGGCCAGCGCGTGACGATGGAATTGCGCTACGGCTTTCGGCTGTCGTCGGACCTCGAGCCCGACGACGCACCGACGATGTATTTGCCGGTCGGCCTGTATCCCAACCAGACGATTACCGCGGACACGGCGGCGCAGATCGCCTCGGTGCTCTCCGCATGGAAGGACGCGAA
>CBJLOV010000171.1:0-9703 GCA_966424745.1 uncultured bacterium | reverse complement strand
TGCTGCCGATCTTGAGTTTGAGCAGTTCCATTCAGTGAGAAATCGCTATGAAAAAGTATAGTTTCGCGCCTGTCGGCGTGGCCGCGGTGCGGCGCAACCTGCCTGCGAACGTGACTCGCAGCGCAGGCTTTACCTTGATCGAGATGATTGCTGTCCTCGTGCTGATTGGCATCATCATGGGGGTGGTGGCCAACAAGATTGGCGACAGTATCAATCAAGGTAAGGTAAAAGCAGGTATTGCGCAGATGCGCTCGCTGACAACGAAGATCGAGAACTATGCCCTCGATAACGGCAGTCCTCCGGCGAGTCTGCAGGACCTCGTCTCGCGCCCGAGTAATGCGGCAAACTGGAATGGCCCCTATGCGTCGGAAGCAGCGCTCAAAGATCCGTTCGGTCACGCGTTCCAATACAAGGCACCGGGTGATGACGGTCGTGATTATGATCTGATCTTTCTCGGCAAGGATGGCCAACCCGGCGGCGAAGGTTTGAACAAGGACGTCGGCAGTTGGCAGTGATACGAGCCGATTGAGCCGTGCAGCGATACTTCGACGATGACTTACGAGCGTCCGCCGCGGGGCTTCAGCCTGATCGAAATCATCGCGGTCGTGTTCCTCATCGCGCTTGCGGTGGGGGCGGTGTCGATTTCGTTCTCGAAGAGCATGAGCGGCGCGAAAGTGCAGGCGGCGACGCGCGACCTGGTCGCCGCGTTGCGCTATACGCGAGGGCAGGCCATCGTCAAAGGCAAGGAAACCACGTTCGATCTTGACTTGGCCGGCAACAGTTACCAGGCGCCGGGCCGCCCCTCCGTCCCGTTGCCGAAGAACATGCGCTTGCAGTTGTACACGGCCGATCAGGAAATCACGAGCGAAACGTCCGGACGCATCCGCTTCTTCGCCGACGGCGCCTCGACCGGCGGTCATATTTCCGTGCTGATGGAACGCGTGGAATGGCGCATCAACGTCGATTGGCTGACCGGCGCGGTGACGCGCGAGGAGTTGAGCCGATGAGCGCCGGATCTCCTCGCTCGATGGGCCGGCGGCAGGGCGGCTTCACCCTGATCGAGCTCATCGCCGCCTTCGTCATTTTTGCTCTCGGCTTCGGCATATTGCTGCAAATACTCGGCGACGCCATGCGCAGCACGCGGCAGGCGCAGCAGGCGACGCAAGCGGCGCTGTACGCGCAGTCCCTGCTCGATGCGCAGGGGATCGGCGTGCCCCTCAAGGAGGGCAGCAGCAGCGGCGATTTCGACGATACTTATCACTGGCAGCTCAACGTTCTGCGCTACCAGCCCCAGGCTGTTGCCGGAGCGACGATGGCGCCGGCGATGGCGACGCCCGGACGGCCCGAATTGTTCCAGCTCGAACTGGTGGTGAGCTGGGGCAACCAGTATCTGCAGCACCATGCACGCTTCGCCACGTTGCGTTCGATGCTGCCGCGGCCGGGGGCTGAGCAGCCGGGCAGCATTCCGCCGGGCAACAATCCGCCGCAATCCGGGCTGCCGGGCGGGTTCGGTTGAGCATGGACGTGTCGGTCCGCCAACGTGGCTTCAGCCTGCTCGAGGTGATGCTGGCCATCTTGCTGCTCGGCCTGCTGCTCGCCGGTGCCTACAGCGGCATCACCACGGCTCGACGCAGCATGAGATCGGGCGAAATGCTCATCGAGCGCGTGGACAAGATGCGTACGGTGCAGGAGTTTCTGCGCCACCAGGTTTCGCGCATCCTGCCGTTTCCGTATGCGCAGGACGGAGTCAAGACCGAGGTGTTCCAGGGCGACGGCAAGTTCATGCGGTTCGTCGCGCCGATGCCGGGCTATCTCTCGCGCGGCGGCGCCTATGTGCAGACTCTGGCGCTGACGTCCGGCAACGAGGGCATGCAGCTGGTCTTCACCAGCACCTTGCTCAATGGGTTCAGCAAGGACAAGAGCAAGACCAATGAAGAGTCGACCGTAGTCCTGCTCGATCACATCGAAGACGGTACGTTTCGCTATCGCGGCCTCAACCAACAGGGCGAGTTGATGGATTGGGCCGAAAACTGGAAGGATTCGAGCACGACGCCACTGCTGGTGAGCTTCGACTTGCACCTTGCCGGCGGCGGCCAGGTCCAGTGGCCCACGATGACGATTCCGCTGATGATGGACGTCGGTGCGCGACGCGCCGGTCCGGTGGGGTTGAGCCGATGAAGGGTGCGGCGCCGATGCATCGCCAGCGAGGCGTTGCGCTGATCCTCGTCATGTGGGTCGTCGCCTTCATGATGGTGCTGCTCGGTAGCTTCGCCTTGATCGCGCGCACCGAGAATCTCGAGTCGCACCACATGTTCGACACGACAGCGGCGCGCTACGACGCGATCGCGGGGGTGGAGCTGGCTCTGTTCGAGCTGCGCAATCCTGATCCGCTTCAGCGCTGGGTTGCCGACGGTCGAGCCTACGAATTTCCCTACGAAGGCGCGACCCTTCGCGTGGAGATCACCAACGAATCGGGCAAGATTGATCTCAATGTCGCCGATACTCTCACCTTGACCACGCTGTTCCAGTCCGTCGGGCTCGATCTCGGCGCGGCGGAGGCGTTGTCCGACGCAATTCAGGATTGGCGCGACGCGGACAACGATGTGCGTCCCCACGGTGCCGAGGCGCCGCAATATGCGGCAGCGGGCCTGGACTACGGACCGACCAACCTGCCGTTCCAGACGGTGTCGGAAGTTCAGCAAGTGCTGGGTATGAACTACGACCTGTACAAGAAGATCGAACCGGCGATCACGGTGTACTCGGGGACGCGAACGCCCAATCCGGCATTTGCGCCGTACGAGGCGTTGATGGCGATCCCGGGCATGACCCCGCAGCTCGCGCAGCAGATCATCGCGACGCGGCAGGCGGCACCGCCGGGAACCACGGGGGCGATCGAGGGCCTGACCCTGCCCGGAGGCGCGGCGATCGTGGCCTCTGGCGGCGGCCTCACGTATAGTATCAAGTCCAAGGCCACTCTCCAGAACGGCGTCAACATCACATTCGACGCCACCATACGCATGGGCGGCATGAGTTCGTCGGGGAGGCCGTATACGGTGTTGCGTTGGCGCGACGGTGAGGCGTCCTAGCCCGGTACCGCATCGGCGGGGGAGTGGATTTGCGTCGCAACGACTGCGGCTGCGATCGGCTCCGTTACTTTTCGTTACGTTTTGAGAACTTATCCTTTCCGGCACAGTCTTTAAGCCGCGTGTTGCGTTGCGAGCAAGAAGAAATCGATACAACTATTTGACGTCCCGATGTTTTGCCCATGAGTGCGATTTCCGCCATCAATATCCAGCTTGCGCGCGCGCGCCTGCGCTATGCGAACAGCGGGCTGCCGAAGTTTTTCGCCTGGTGGGCGCGGGAGCTGAAGAGCTTGCTGCCGCAGCGCTGGCGGGCGTTGTTCGCCGAAGGCGCGCAGGAACTGCTCCTCGATGCGAATGCCGCCGAGCTCGGCATTTGGCGGCAATCCGGCGAGCGTTGCGCGGAATACGGACGCATCCGCCGCGATCAGGCCGCAGGTGATCAGCGCAACGAGTTCTTAAGGCTGCGCGATCGCATCGACGATCCGGGACTGCGCGTGTTCTATTGCATTCCGCCGCAGCGCGCCTTGCGTCGTGAGCTGAATTTGCCGGCCGCCGCCGAAGACAAGCTCCGCCAAGTGCTGGCGTTCGAGATGGATCGGCAGACGCCCTTCAAAGCCGAGCAGGTGTATTTCGACTACCGCATCGTTCAGCGCGATGCGGCGGCGAAAAGTCTCAAGGTCGATCTGCACGTCGTGCCGCGGGCGCATCTCGATCCGGAGCTGGCTGCCATGACGGGGCTCGGCATTGCGCTCGACGGCGTCGACTGCTGGCGCGACCTGCCGGGCGGCGGTCGCGCTGGATTGAATCTTTTGCCGCAGGAGCGGCGGGTCAAGCGCGTCAATCGACGCTTGCGTCTCAACCTCGCGCTCGGCGCGGCGGCCGTCGTGCTGTTCGTCGTCGCGGGAATCCTGTTTCTCAACAATCGCCAGGCCGCGCTCGATGCGATGAGCGCCGACGTCGACAAGGCGAAGAACGACGCGAAGCAGACCGCGGCTTTGGCCAAGCGGCTCAAGGACAACACGACCTCGGCCAGTTATCTGTATCGGCTCAAGCGCGATACGACGCCGATGACGACGATGCTGACCGATCTGACCAAGCGCCTGCCGGACGACACCTTCCTGGAACGACTGACGGTCGATGAAAAGGGCAAGGTCGAGGTGCAAGGACAGAGCGGCAATGCGAATAAACTGATCGACGGCTTGCAGAAATCGGAAGTGCTCGACAACGCCGCCTTCATCGGAACGGTGCAGCCCGATCCGCGCACGAAGAAAGACCGTTTCACGATGAACTTCCAGCTGCACAAGCGCCCCGACGCGCAGGCGACCGACAAGAACAAAAAACCGGGTGACAAGGCCGACAAGCAGACCGCGGAGGCCGCCGATGCGCCTTCTGCCTGAGTCTGCGCGCGGTCAACGCTTTCTGGCCGTGGTGCTGCTGCTCACCGCGCTGTTGCTGGTGTATTTGCTGTGCGTGCATTGGTGGCTGGTGTCTCCATACCTGACCATGCGCGATCAGTATTACGACTTGCGCGATCAGCAGTATCGTTTTGCCGAGCTGATCCAGAGCAAGCCGCAGCTCGAAAGGCAGCTCAAGGAAGTCGCGGGGCTCGAACAGCAGAACCAGGCTTTTCTCAACGACGCCGATGCCGCCAGTGCGTTTTCGGACCTGTCCGAAAGGCTGAAGCGTGCGGTCGAACAGTACCGTAGCCCGGATGTTCGTTGCGTCGTCAACGGCATATCGCCGTCCGGCAGTCCGGCTCCCGAGGTCTATCTGCGTGTTTCGGCCAACGTCAATCTCAGCTGCCAGGCGGAGACTTTCGCCAAGGTGCTCTACACCCTGGAAACGAGCAATCCCTATCTGTTCGTCGACCGACTCGTCATATACCGCCAGCAGATGATGTTTACCCCGGGTACCAAAGCCCCCCCGGGCGCGACCTTGGTCAACGCACAGTTCATGCTGTCCGGCTTTCTGCGCCAGCCCGGCAGCGCGAAGGGGGGCAAATGAATCTGCGGGTTTCTCGTGGCCTGACCTTCGTGCTCGCCGGCGTTTGCGGATTTCTGCTCCTGCTGGTCCTGCTGTTCTGGTTTGGGGTGGGGCGGGGGTATAGCTGGTGGCAGCTCGATCCGGTTGACGAGGCCGCCGGCAACAAGAAGTTTGCGAACTCGCAATTCACGCTTGGTCCCTGGGAGTCGTTCGCCGAGGTCAACGCGCGTCCCCTTTTCAATGAAGATCGCAGGCCCACCCCGCCGATGCCGCCGGATGCGCCGGCCGATCAGAAGCCGGCCCGTGCGCTCGACGTGGTACTTTCCGGCGTCATCATCACCTCGAAGGTGCGTCTGGCGATGGTCAAGGAGAAAGGCAAGGAGAAATCGATGACGGTCAAGGAGGGCGGCCCGATGCCGGGCGAATGGTCGTCGTGGAGTCTTGCCGAGGTCAAGCCGCGCAGTGCGGTATTCAAGAATGCCGCCGGCGAAAGCGCGACCGTGGAACTCATCGCCGTAGCCAACAGTCAGAAGCCCACGCCGCCGCCGCCGCCCCGGGTGACGCCGCCCGCCCCCGCGGCGGCGCCTGCTGTGCCTGGTCAGCCGCCAGCTTCCGCACAGCCGCCGCAGCTCCCCCCTGCCCAGGGGCAGCCCGCAGCACCCGAGGCGGCTGCAGCGGCCGATTTGCAACAGCGCATTGATGCCCGTCGGCAACAGATTCGCGAGCAGCAACAGCAACAACCGCCGCACGCACAGCCGGCCGAACCGCCGCAGGCCGTGCAACAGCAGCAGTAAGTGACTGAATTTGAAGAGGTGTTATACGATGTCCACGAAAACGTTTTTTTTGACCTTGTGCGTCTTGCTCGCGCTTTTGGTCGGCTGCGGCCGGTCCAAGCCGACGTCATCCAAGGCGACCACCGCCGAGGCAGTTGCCCAGGAAGACACGACGTCGGTACAGGCCAACACGCTGCCGCCGAAATCCGAGGCGACTCCGGTACCTCCGCCTCCGCCCCAGATGCTCCCCCCACCTGGTCAAAATGTTCCGTTCGCCCCTTTGCCGCCGGGTAGGGATCCTGCCGGCGACGCAGAGCGTCGGAAATCTCAGGAAGTCGCCGCCATGCAGGCGGAGGCAGTTAAGCGCGAACTGGAGCAAAGACGGATACAGTTGCAAAACCATCCCGAAGAAAATCAAGGCGAGTGAGCGACTTGCCGCTCGATAAAGGAGTCTTGAAAGTGATCCCACGTCTTCGCCTCGCCCTGGTGACTTTGTCTGCATTCGCAGTGGTGGTTGCCGGCTGCGCCAATATACCGGGCATGAAGCAGGATGCCGTAACGGCCGAGTTGAGCGCTGTAAAGCCTCCCCCGCCGCCGCCCGTGCACAAGGCGCCGGACGAAGACAAACCGATCACGGTGAAGCAAGGTACCGGCGGTAAGCCGCGCACGGACTCCACCCTCACGCCTGGTACCGGGCGGTTGATTAACTATGACGCTGCGGCAGCGTCCGATTCCAAGCCGGCACCGGCCGGTTCTGGCGAGATCACGTTCAATTTCGAGAACCTTCCGATCCAGGCGGTAGTGCAGAACATCCTGGGTGGCTTGTTGAACGAAAACTACACGGTATCGCCTACCGTCACCGGTAACGTGACATTCTCCAGCTCGAAACCGGTATCCATCGATCAGGCGATGCCGATCCTCGAAATGCTGCTCGCCTGGACGAACAATGCGCTTGTGAAGAAACAGGGGCGCTACGAAGTGGTGCCGATCAAGGATGCAATTGCCGGCAGTCTCAGCCCGCATTTGTATTCGGTGAAGGCCGTGCCAGGTTATCAGGTGCGTGTGTTCCCGCTGAAATACATTTCGCCAAGCGAGATGCAGAAACTGCTCAAGCCCTATGCGAAGCCCGATGCGATCGTGTCCGCGGACAACTCGCGCGGCATGATCATCCTTGCCGGTACCGCATTTGAATTGCAGAGCTACGAGCACACGATCAACGTTTTCGACGTCGATTGGCTCAAGGGGATGTCGGTTGGGGTAATCGGCCTGCGCAACATGGAAGTCGGCAAGCTCATGCCGGAACTCGACAAGATGTTCGGCGAAAAGGCCGATACGCCGCTTGCCGGCATGTTCCGTTTCATTCCGATGGAGGCGACCAACTCGGTCGTCGTGATCACGCCGCAGCCGGACTACCTCAAGCGCGCCCAGGAGTGGATTTACCGCCTCGATCTCGGTGTGGGTGAGAACGGGACTCAGCTTTACGTCTACGACGTGAAAAACGTCAAGGCCGTGGAGTTGTCCGATCATCTGAATGCCATCTTCACCGGCAGGAGCGGCGGGACTACCCGGAGTAACTCTGGCAACACCGCGCCGGGTCTGCGCGGCAGTACGATCGGAGGTTCGCTGGGTAGCGGCATAGGCAGCGGAGCGATGAGCATCAATAATCAGCAGCGCACGGCCACGCCGAATCTCACGACGACTGGAACCGGCGCACCGCTCGCCGGGGGTAACAAAGAGACAGATATCCGCATCACTCCGATAGAGGAGAACAATCAGCTTCTCGTAATGGCGACCCCGGGCGAGTACGACTCGATTTTGGCGGCGATCCATCGTCTCGACGTGCCACCGCTGCAGGTTCAGATCGAAGCCAAAGTGCTCGAGGTCACGTTGGGCGGTGATCTCAACTACGGCGTGCAGTGGTGGTTGTCCGGACTGAAGAACAAACAAGGGTTGAACAGCTATACCGGTTCGAACTTCGGCACGAAGGGCGATCCTCAGGGGAATTTCGCCGGAAATCCCAACGATCGTCACCAATTCATGTTGGGCGGCGGTAACAGTGCTCAGGCAACGAGCGGTCCGGGAATCTTCTATTCGTTCTTGAATAAGGATTTCCAGGTTGCGATCAACGCGCTGCAGCAGAATACGACAACGAAAACGCTATCCGCCCCCTCGATGGTCGTGCTGAACAATCAGCAGGCCAGCATTACCGTAGGCACCCAGGTGCCGATCGTGACGACCTCACTGTATGGCTTGGGCAACACCGGCAACACCGGCCTTGCCGGCGTAGGGACGAACACGGGTATCGGTTCGACGTCCTATGTCAGCACCGGCTCGACCCTCCAGATCACCCCGCGCGTGAACCCGGGCGGCCTGGTTTACATGGACGTCGCCCAGGAACTCACGGTGCCGGGATCGACCACGGCGAACCAGCCGAATCCCGCGATCTCGCAGCGCTCGTTGCAAACGCAGATCGCCGTGCAAAGCGGGCAGACGGTTCTGCTTGGGGGCTTGATCGGTGAGAACAATTCCAATGGCAATACGGGCGTGCCTCTGCTCAGCAGCATTCCGTGGGTAGGAAATCTGTTCAAAAGCACGACCAACCATCGCGACCGCACCGAGATCATCGTGTTGATCACCCCTACGGTGATCTACAACTCCGAAGACGCGAGGACCGTGACCCAGGAATACCAGGACAAATTCGAATCCCTCGCCCCGCTGCGCGCCAGGCAAAAAGCTCAAAAGGCAGGCGAAGCGGTGTCGCCGAGCGATCCGCAGGGTGCGGTTACCACTCCTATTCCGCCTAGCGTGCCGGCGACGACCGCGCCGCTGCCGACCGAAACTCCCAAGCATTGATCATGAAAACGAAAACGAACCGAAATTTGATTCTCGCGTGCGCCATCGCCGTTGTGTCCCTGTTCGTTGCAGGATGTGGCAAAAAAGATCCGGCTGAGATTGTCCGCCAGCGAGCGGTCGAACGTTGGAACCTGATTGCCGGTCAGCAACTGGTTAAAGCTTACGATTATCTCAGTCCGGGGTATCGAGCTACGCATACGCTAGAACAATACATCGCCTTCATCGCTACCAGTCGCGTCCGGTGGAAATCGGCAACTGTCGATGCCGTCAAGTGTGAAGAGGATGTGTGTTCGGCGAAGCTGATCGTCCTTTCGATCCTTCCCGGGGCCGTCCTGCAGCGTCCGAGCGACATGGAATATACCGCTCCGGTCGACGAGAAATGGATACTCAGCGACGGGCAGTGGTATTTCCTGCCTGATGCGAGGATCAATGCGGGGAGTGTTGCCGCCCAGAGCGAGGCCCGACAGGAGGCGCAGACCCCCGACCAAGCGTCTCAGGCTGCCCCGGCCCCAGCGGGCGAAGAGAAAGGGAACCAACGGCCGTAACCCCCTCAGAAGCAGTCTCCTCGTTCCGTGGGTCTATTTTCGGGCGAGGAGTATTTTGCTCGGATCGGGAGGCGCTGTATGGCCTGGCGCAGAGCCAAAAGGACTGCCACGAAGGGAGTTGCGTTGAACGTCTGGATATCGTAAGCTTGAAGCGCTGTTGCTTGGACTCGTCGGGACTTCTTGCCGAGAGGCAAGGGTACGAATGGGCGGGCCGGCAAAAACATAAGCCCTGTGACCGAAAGGAGTTAGTAATGAAAAGAACCAGTCTTACGACTGCCGTCATCGCCGGTATCGCCGGTGTGGCTGGCATTTCCAATATGGCGAGCGCCGTCTATCTGAACAATGACGGTCTCGGTCAGGTCCTCATCTACCCGTACTACACCGTCAACGGCGGCAACAACACGTTGATGACCGTCGTCAACACGACGGCTCAGGGTAAGGCCGTCAAGGTTCGTTACCTCGAAGC
>CBJLOV010000170.1:0-9710 GCA_966424745.1 uncultured bacterium | reverse complement strand
AGCTTCTCGCTGATCAGGTCGGCAATGTTGCGCACGCGCTCCGCCACGTCGTCGTCCGGCGCCTCGACCTCGATTTCGTGCAGGCCCGGGCCTTCGTCGTCCGTCAGGCCGGAGGAGCTCGAGTCTTCCTGTTCGGAGTAGGGCATCAAGTCCCCCACTTCCTCCACGTGCTCGATCTCGTCGAGCGCGTGGATGGCCGTCATCAGGTCGCTCGCATCGTTGTCGGTTCCGGTCAGTCGCAGGCGGATGGTTGGCATGGCGGAACTCCTCGCGATATCGGCAACGGTAGTGCTCGCGCCGCCGGGCGAATTGATCCAGATCAATCCCTCGATCCGCCGCCTCCGGCATGTCGCAGCGCACGACCGGACGGCGGCGGATTGCGGCCCGCGCAAGGATTGACCTGCGTCAATAACCCGTTCGACCCTTCAAGTAGCTTGCAGGTTCACAAGATCGAGAAAGCGGACACAAGGGAAATCTCAATGACCATCCAAACCGAAGTGACGTTCCGCGACGTGGACGTATCCGAAACACTGCGCGCGGCCATCGTCGACCGTGCGCAGCGGCTCGAACGCTTCGCCGGCGACATCCTCTCCTGCCGCGTCACCGTGGAACACGACGCCGCGCACCGGCAGCAGGGCAACCCCTTCCGCATTCACGCGCGCGTGTCGATGCGCGGAAAACAGATAGACGTCAGCGGAACGTTCAAAACCAAATCGCGCGGGGAAGACGCATACACCGCGGTCGCGGATACGTTCGACGTGCTGCGGCGAAGAATCGAAGACTACGTGCGCCGGCGCCGCGGCGACGTCAAACGCGCGCGCGCGGCCTCGGAAGCCGCGTCCGCCTGAGTGGCTCGATGTGGGACCTGAAGTCTGGTGGGCGGTGCAGGGATCGAACCTGCGACCCTTGCCGTGTGAAGGCAATGCTCTACCGCTGAGCTAACCGCCCGTTGAAACGCCGTTGCGGCGAGACTTGGGCCCGGGCGCGGAACGCGCGGGGCGCGCATTATTGCCCAGCAACCGCTTCGGCGCAAGGCATAACGCTGAATTGTCGGCGTCATCGTGTCCGCGCGGCGTGCCTGCGCCGTATCGGCCGCGTGCGGCAATCGATACACTTGGGCGATGATCGGTCCCATGCTCGCCCTGATTTCCCTGCTCGCCGCGCTCGCGGTGTGGCAGAACGCGCTCAAAGCCCGCGACCTTGCCCGCATGCTCGGCCACGAGCTGTGCGCCAAGGCCGGCGTGCAGTTGCTCGACCAGAGCGTTTCGCTGGCCGGACTGGGCCTGACGCGCAACGCGCAGGGACATTTGCGCCTGCGTCGCAATTACCGCTTCGAAGTCAGCATCGACGGGCGCGACCGCCATCGCGGCAGTCTCACCCTGCTCGACGGGCGCCTGCTGTCGTGGAGCCTGCCGGTAGCCGACGTCCACCCGGTCGTGCGCACCTCGAACGTGATCGAGCTGCCGCGCCGGACGAACTGATCGCGATTATTTGACCACGCGCAGATGCGGACCTTTCTTCGGTCCGGGTTCGGTGGGTGTCGGCGCAGCCGGCGCTTCGCCCGGCGCTACGGTTTCCGCGGGCGGCGGATTCTCCGCCGGGAACATCATGCCCTGCCCGTTCTCCTGTGCGTAGATCGCGAGCACGGCGCCGATCGGCGCCTCGACGGCCTGACTCACGCCGGCAAAGCGCGCCATGAAGCGCACGCGATCGGCGCCGAGTTCGAGCTGCGCGACCGCGCGCGCGGCGACATTGAGAACGACGCGTCCGTCCTTGATCGCCGTCTTCGGCACTTTCACGCCGGGCGCGTTCGCGTCGACGAGGATATAGGGAGTCAGGCCGTTGTCGGCGATCCACTCGTACATGGCGCGGAGCAGGTACGGGCGGTTGGAGGTCATTGCAGCAGGAGTCATCGTCTTTTCAAAGCTTGAGTCAGGCACGCAGCGCCTTTTCCTCTTCGGTCAGGCTGCGGGTAAAGCCGGGGTTGCGGAAAATGCGTTCGCCATAGTCCTCGATCACGCGCGCCTCGCGCGGCAGATCGACGCCGAGGTTCGGCAGGCGCCAGATCAGCGGAGCGAGCGCGCAGTCGGCGAGGCTCATTTCGGGATTGAGGAAGAACTTCGCCGCCTTGAACAGCGGCAGGCTCGCCAGCAGGGTTTCGCGCAGGCGCTTGCGCGCGGTATCGGCCGGGCGGCCGCCGGCTTCGATCTGTTCGACGAACGGATACCAATCGCGTTCCATGCGCACCATGCCCAGGCGCAGGCGCGCGCGCGACAGAGGATCGATCGGCATCAGCGGCGGATGCGGATAGCGTTCGTCCAGGTATTCGCAGATCACGCTGGTTTCGTAGAGAACCAGGTCGCGATCGACCAGGGTCGGCACGCTGTGGTAGGGATTGAGGTCGACGAGGTCCTCGGGCGGAGACTGGGGATTGACGCCGACGAAATCGAAAACCACGCCCTTGGCCGCCAACACGAGACGAACACGATGGCATTGCATGTCATCGCGCGAGGAGTACAGCGTCAGAACGGTACGCGACCTTGGATTCAGGACCATGCCGAAGATTTCCCTATGTTTCCGCCCCCTCGGGAACCGCGGCCGCCCGCGCTACTCGAAACCGGGCCGCCACGCCTTTGCAACAATTTACACCCGCACGACAGCCGCGCCTAGCCCGAAAACGCAAACCGGCGCCTGAGCGCCGGTTTTGTGCATATACCTCTCTCAAACCTACCAAAACAGCAGATGGTATTGAGAAGTGCGGCCATGGATGGCCGCTTCGTGATCTTCGCGATCAAGGACGATCGCAAGAGTTAATGCACGTCTCTCCAGTACTCCTTGTTGAGCAGCCAGGCAAGGAAGGTGAAGAAGGCGAGATACAGAATCACCCACACGCCCACCGCCTCGCGCTTCAACGCAGCCGGTTCGCCCACGTACTGCAGGAACGCGGTGATGTCGCGTGCCGCCGCATCGAACTCCTCGCCCGAAAGACGGCCCTTGCCCGCCAGTTCCAGCTTCTCGATCGCCGGCTCCTCACCCGCCTTGGCCGGAGCGTAATGCGCGACCTGCGTACCCTGCAGCTCCCACAGCACGTTCGGCATCGAGGCGCCGGGGAATACGGTGTTGTTCCAGCCGACCGGACGCGCCGGGTCGAGATAGAAAGACTTCAGGTAGGTGTAGATCCAATCCGGCCCCTTCGCGCGCGCTTCGAGCGATAGATCGGGCGGCGCCTTGCCGAACCATTCCTGCGCACGATCGGCAGGCATGCTCGAGACGACCTGGTCGCCGATCTTCGCGCCGGTGAAGGCGAAGCTGCTCAATACCTCTTCCGGCGAGAGCTTGAGGTCGGCGGCGAGGCGCGAGTAGCTCTGGTACTTGATCGAGTGGCAGCCCGAGCAGTAGTTGAAGTACAGGCGCGCGCCGCGCTGCAGCGAGGCGATGTTGCCCACCTTGGTGTTCGCGGACTGCAGGCCGCCGCCCTCTTCGGCGAGGACAGGCGCCGCGAATGCGATTCCGGCGAGGGTAAAAGCGAGAACGACTTTGCGCATCAGCATCATAGGTGGAAGCTTCTTTTGAGAAGTGCGGCCACGGATGGCCGCTTCTTGATTCTCGTCATCATGGACGATGACACTAGTGCCCATGGGCGGTCACTCGCTCCGGAACCGGCTTGGTCTTCTCGAAGCCGAAGGCCGTGTAGACCCACAGGAAGATGAAGTAGCTGAAATACATCACGACGAGCAGCCAGCCGAAATGCATTTCGATGCTGGTCACATCCGCGGCCGCGCCGAAGATCTTCGGGATCCACTCCGCGGTCAGGCCGGCGCCGATCGATCCGAGCAGCAGGAACGTCAGCGCGAACAGGCCCAGGGCGACCCGATAGCCGAGTCCGCGGTAGCGGATCGACTTGACCGCGCCGCGGTCGACCCACGGCAGCAGGAACAACAGCACGATGGATGCGAACATCGCGACGATGCCGAGCTGCTTGTTCGGGATCACGCGCAGGATTCCGTAGAACGGCGTGAAGTACCACACCGGCTTGATCTCCGGCGGAGTGACGAGCGGATTGGCCGGGATGAAGTTGTCGTTCTCGAGGAACCAGCCGCCGACGGTCGGCTGATAGAAGATGATGAATGCACAGATCGTCAGGAAGAAGCCGACGCCGACAATATCGTGCACCGTGTAGTACGGATGGAACGGAATGCCGTCGAGCGGCTTGCCGGTGGCCGGATCTTTCTTCTTCTTGATTTCGACGCCGTCCGGATTGTTCGAGCCGACTTCGTGCAGCGCGAAGATGTGCAGCACGACGAGCAGCAGCAGGACGAGCGGCAGCGCGATCACGTGCAGCGCGAAGAAGCGGTTGAGCGTCGCATCGGCCGGGTTGTAGTCGCCCATGATCCACTGCACGAGCGCGTCGCCGATGAACGGCACTGCGCCGAACAGCGAGATGATCACCTTCGCGCCCCAGAACGACATGTTGCCCCACGGCAGCACGTAGCCCATGAACGCTTCGGCCATCAGCGCGAGGAAGATGAACATGCCGAGCAGCCAGACCAGCTCGCGCGGCTTCTTGTACGAACCGTACATCAGACCGCGGAACATGTGCAGGTAGATCACGATGAAGAACATCGACGCGCCGGTCGAGTGCATGTAGCGGATCAGCCAACCCCAGTCGACGTCGCGCATGATGTACTCGACCGAGTCGAACGCGGTCGCGGCGCCCGGCTTGTAGAACATCGTCAGGAAAATGCCGGTCAGGATCTGGTTGACCAGCACGACCAGCGCGAGGACGCCGAAGTAATACCAGAAGTTGAAGTTCTTCGGCGCGTAGTAATCGGTCATGTGCTTGCGGTACACCGGCATCAAGCCCGGTGCGCGCTCGTTGACCCAGTTGCCGATGCTCGTGAATACGCTGGCCATCAGGCTTTGTCCTCCGGGTTAACGCCGATCAAAATATGCGTGTCGTCGACGAACTTGTACGGCGGCACGGCCATGTTCAGCGGCGCAGGCACGCCCTGGAACACGCGGCCGGAGATGTCGTAGCGCGACTTGTGGCAGGGGCAGAAGAAGCCGCCCTTCCAGTCCGGATCGAACGGCTCGGGCTTGATCTCGGGGACGTACTCGGGCGAACAGCCCAGGTGCGTGCAGATGCCGATCATGACCAGCCATTCGGGCTTGATCGAGCGATCGACGTTCTGCGCGTATTTCGGCTGGTCGCTGGCGAGGGAATCGGGATCGCGCAGGCGGTCCTTCAGACTCGGAAGCGTGTCGAGCATCGCCTTGGTTCGGTTGACGATCCACACCGGCGAGCCGCGCCACAGCACGGAAAGCTTCTGGCCGGGCTCGATCTTGCTGATGTCCTGCAGGACCGGCGCGCCCGCGTTCCTGGCGCGCTCGCTCGGCTCCCACGATTTGACGAAGGGAACCGCCGCGAACGCAGCTCCGATACCGCCGACGACCGCAGTCGTCCCGGTCAGGAACCTGCGGCGTCCCTGATTCACACCCTCATTTGCCATCCGGCACTCCACGATATTGAATCGAATTTGCAAAACCGGGCATCCTGCCGCCCGATTCTGATCGAGGTCGGGCAAACAAACGGTCGCGGCGAAGCCGCGCCACGTTTGCCGCATCAAGCATTTGCATGCTCGATGCGTCGGCACATCCGTGCGCCGAGCCTGAAAATCCGCTGAGCAGCTCGTGCGAGCTCCCCCAAAAATCGTGCTAGTTTACCCAAAGCTCCCCGCTGCAGACAACGAAAAACGAACGGTCTGCCACCTCGTCGTCGAAACCCATGAAAAATTTCTATCGGCTGATCCAATTCGTCGCGCAGTTCGTCACCCTGGGTCTCGCCCTCGCCTTCGTGATCTCGCTGTTCGCGCCGCAGTGGACGGCCCGCCTGCGCGGTCAGGCTGCCGACGCGCCGCCTCCCGCAAACACCAACCCGCAACCCGAAGAGGCGAAACCGCAGGCGGCCAAACCTGCCGTGCGCAAATCGGAGCAGGGCATAGCTTTCGGCCCGACGATCAGCAGCGGCAAACCCTCGGCGCCCGAGAACTCAGGTACGGTCACGACTTCCTATTCGGCCGCCGTCGAAGCCGCGAGCCCCGCGGTGGTCAGCATCTTCGTCAACAAGATCGAGGAACAAAGAAGGCCGGTCATATTGAGGACGACCAACCCGAACCTCCCTCCGCTGGTTCCGGCGCAGGTCGTCACCAATGTGCCGATCCAAAACCTCGGTTCCGGCGTCGTCGTCCACTCCGATGGCTACGTGCTCACGAACTATCACGTGATTCAAAGCGCGACCAACATCAGCGCGGTGATGCCCGACGGCCGCAGCGTCGCCGCGAAGATCGTCGGCAGCGACGAGGAAACCGATCTGGCCGTTCTCAAACTGGACGCCTGGAACCTTGCTTCGATCTCCATCGCCGAGAAGCCCGCCGCCGTCGGCGACGTCGTACTCGCGATCGGCAATCCGTTCGGGTTCGACAAGACGGTGACGATGGGCATCGTCAGCGCCGTGGGCCGCGTGGTCAACCCCGAGACCGGCGAGGATTTCATCCAGACCGATGCGGCGATCAATTCAGGCAATTCCGGCGGAGCCCTGGTCAACGCCTACGGCGAACTGATCGGAATCAACTCGAGGACGTACTCGCCGTCCGGCAACGTCGGCATCAGCTTCGCCGTGCCCGTCGCCACGGCGAAAATGGTCCTGGACCAGATCATACGCAACGGCCGCGTGATCCGGGCCTGGATGGGCGCGAACTACCGCGACGTGCCGCCGCAGCCCAACGATCCGATGCCCGTCGTCGGCGCCGGCGCCCAGGTCGTATCGGTCGAACCGGGCAGCCCCGCCGACAAGGCCGGCATCAAGGTCGGCGACGAGATCGTGCGTTTCGACGGCAAATGGGTAAAAAACCAGTCCGTGTTGCGCATCGCGGAGTCGCGCCTCGCGCCGGGCACCAAGGTCGCCGTCGCCGCCAACCGCAAGGGTCAACTGCAGCAGTTCGACATAGAACTCGCGGAACGGCCCAATCTCCCGCCCAAACAACAGACCTCGGCCAAGCAACCCGAACAGAATTGATCGCCGCGGGCGGGCGCGAATCGGAAGATCAGCGCGCCTCGCCGTAGCGCCGACGCAAGGTGGCGACGCGCTCGACGTAGACACGCGTTTCGTCGAAAGGCGGCACACCGCTGTACTTTTGTACGTTCTGCGGGCCGGAGTTGTACGCCGCAGCGGCAAGGCGCTCGTCGCCGTTGAACAGGCGCAGAAGCGCCGCAAGATAGCGCGCGCCGCCGCGGATGTTCTGGCCCGGGTCGAAAGGACTGGCCACGCCCATGTCGCTCGCCGTCGCCGGCATCAGCTGCATCAGCCCCTGCGCGCCCTTGACCGAAATCGCGTTCGGATTGAATGCGGATTCGGCGTGGATCACGGCGCGCAACAGGGACTGGTCGAGGCCGAACTCGGTCGCCGCCGCGGCGATCTCCTCCCGATACGCTCCGAGATTGAGCGCCAGCGTGGCGAAGTTGACCGCAGACTTCACGTCGCAGGCATAGCAGGTGGCGATATAGGTGAACAGCGTCTGGTACGCGACGCCGCTCGGTCTGACGTTGGTGTATTCGATGATGCCATTCGCCTTCGCGATCTTGTACACGGCACCGCGGCGCACCTCGGTCGCCTTGTCCGGCCGTTCGGTCGCGTTCGACGCGGTCTTGACCGGCGCCTCGCCGTTGAGCCTGAGTTCGCTGACGACGTCGGCGAAAAGCGAAGCGGGCGCGGATTTGTACTCGATTCGCGAGCCGGCGGCTGCCGCTGCTTCGGACGGATGCGGCGGCGGCTTCGCCGGCTCCGCGCCGGCGACGGCGGACGGCGCAGGCTCGACCGCTTTGGTCGCCTCGGTTTTCGCGGCGGGCTTGTACGGCTTGGCCGGCGCGGATTCGGCGTAGTCGCTGTTCGGCAGCTTCGTACACGCTGTGTATCCGGAAGGTTTGTTGGTAATGGCCATCTCGCCGCTCGGCCCCTTGCAGCGATACATGGCGCCCGCGCGTGCGTTCTGCGCCAGCCCGGCCAGGGCCAGCGCAGCACAGATCAGGCAGATCGAATGGCGCAGTGATAGCTTCATAGTCGGGCGAATTAAGCCGGCCAAGTTTCTGACAGTATTGGGGTTTTGCCAAGTGACCCGAAGCGTGAGCGGAGTCGCATCGCGTCGGCACGTGGCGGGTCGAACGATCCGGCCTTAGAATGCGCGGTTACCGAAAAATTCCCTGCCTCCCGGTTCCTCGCGCAAATCATGTCCGGCAAACTTTTCATCAAAACTCACGGCTGCCAGATGAACGAATACGATTCGGCCAAGATGGTCGACGTGCTCGCCGCCTCGCACGGGCTGGAACTGACCCAGAACGAGGCCGAGGCGGACGTCATTCTGGTCAATACCTGCTCGATCCGCGAGAAGGCGCAGGAGAAAGTATTCTCGCAGCTCGGCCGTTGGCGCGAACTGAAACAGGCCAATCCCGATCTCGTCATCGGCGTCGGCGGCTGCGTCGCCAGCCAGGAGGGCGAAGCGATCGTCAAGCGCGCGCCGTTCGTCGATCTCGTGTTCGGCCCGCAGACCCTGCACCGCCTGCCGCAGATGATCGAGGCGCGCAAGAGTACCAAGAAGGCGCAGGTCGACATCTCCTTCCCCGAGATCGAGAAGTTCGATCACTTGCCGGCGCCGCGCAAGGAAGGCGTCACCGCCTTCGTGTCGATCATGGAAGGCTGCTCGAAATATTGTTCCTATTGCGTCGTGCCCTACACGCGCGGCGAGGAAATCAGCCGGCCGTTCGACGACGTGATCGCGGAAATCGCGCAGCTCGCCGAACAGGGCGTGCGCGAAGTCAACCTGCTCGGCCAGAATGTCAACGCTTATCGCGGTGCGATGCACGACGGCGACACGGCGGATCTCGCCCTGCTGATCCATGCGATCGCCGAACTCGACGGCATCGGGCGCATCCGCTTCACGACCTCGCACCCGCTGGAATTTTCCGATTCGCTGATCGAGGCGTACGCGAACGTGCCCAAGCTGGCGAACTACCTGCATTTGCCCGTGCAGTCCGGGTCGGACCGCGTGCTGAGCGCCATGAAGCGCGGCTACACCGCGCTCGAGTTCAAGCAGAAGATCCGCAAGCTGCGCAAGGTGCGGCCGGGCATTTCCGTGTCGAGCGATTTCATCGTCGGTTTCCCGGGCGAAACCGATGCCGAGTTCGAGCAGACCATGAAGCTGATCGACGACGTCGGCTTCGACCAGAGCTTCTCCTTCATCTTCTCCAAGCGCCCCGGCACGCCGGCCGCGAATCTGTCCGACGACACGGGCGACGCGATCAAGCACGCTCGCCTCGAACGCCTGCAGTCGACGATCAACGCGAACGCCAAGGCGATCTCCCTGGCGATGATCGGCACGGTGCAGAGCGTGCTCGTCGAGGGTCCGAGCAAGAAGAACCCGAAGGAACTGACCGGCCGCACCGAGAACATGCGCTACGTGAATTTTCCGGCACCGTCGAACCTGGCCGGCCCCGGCCTGGTTGGCAGCTTCGTCGACGTGCAGATCACCGAAGCGATGAGCAACTCCCTGCGCGGAAGGATTGCAGCGAAGGCGGCGGCCTGAGCCCCCCGCCGCCCTCGCCGCCCGTCGTGCCGCTCCTCGGCGCGAAAGCACCCACCACACGCTCGCCGACAACAA
>CBJLOV010000169.1:0-9834 GCA_966424745.1 uncultured bacterium | reverse complement strand
AAAAACAAAACCCGCCGCAGCGGGTTTTGTTCGGTTCAATCGAAATGCCGATCGCAATCACGCGCGTACCGGCGTCAGCGCATAACCGCGCAGCCGCGCCGCAAACGCGGCGAGTGCGGCGATGCCCGACGCCTCGGCCTCGCGGCACCACTCGGTGAGGCCGTTCATCATCGCCTCGGCGCCGCCGCTGTTGCGTTCGAGCACGGTGGCGAGACGCGCACGGAAATCGCAGACCGTGCGCAAGGTCGGACGGTTCTCCACCAGCGCCTGCATGCGCTGACGCGAATGTTCGTCGAGCCAGCGGCCGCCGTTGCCGAGCGCGCGGCGCAGCGCACGCGGAATCGCGGCAATGCCCGCCCCGGCGTGCTTGGCGTCCTCGCGCAAGGTTGGCGCGATCACGCCGCGGAAGTAATCGCTCATCACTTCGAACTTGTGCGAGACGAGGGCCTTGATCGTTTCCGTATCCGGCAGCTGCACGTTCGGACGCACGTCGAGCGTCGGCGCTACGCGCAGCACCTTGGCGAGGCCAAGCTTGCGCAGCAGGCAGATCGCGCCCCAACCGATATCGACTTCGAACTTGCGCAGAGCGAACTTGGCGGAGCTCGGAAAAGCGTGATGGTTGTTGTGCAGCTCCTCGCCGCCGATCCAGACCCCCCAAGGCGAAAGATTCGTCGCCATGTCGGACGTCTCGAAATTGCGATAGCCCCACCAGTGGCCGACGCCATTGACCACGCCCGCGGCCCAGAACGGAATCCAGATCATCTGCAGCGCGGAGATCGCCACGCCCCAGATGCCGAACAAGGCGATGTTGACGATGAAGGTCAACGTGGGACCCCAGTACGCATGCGGCGTGTAGAGATGGCGCTCGATCCAGTCGTCCGGACAGCCCTTGCCGTACTTCTCCAGCGTGTCCTTGTCGAGCGAGGCGACGCGGTACAAGTCGACGCCCTTCCACAGCACCGCGTTCAGGCCGAAGATTTTCGGACTGTGCGGATCTTCCTCGGTCTCGCACTTGGCGTGGTGCTTGCGGTGCACCGCAACCCATTCGCGCGTGACCATGCCGGTCGACACCCACGACCAGAAGCGCAGCACGTGCGCGACCGCGGGATGAAAATCCACACCGCGATGACAGGCGCTGCGATGCAGATACAAGGTCACCGCGAAGATCGTCAGCTGAGTGACGATGAGGAAATAAATCACCTTGAACAGCCAGCCCGCGTGCAGCAGCCCGCCGTTGAGAAAATTCAGAATACTATCAAGCATATGGTTCTCTTAAGACCCCGTCCCCCGATTGAACGTGAGACTATAAGGCAAGCCAAAGGTTCACGCCAGTAAAAGGGGGGACGCCCGGTCCGTTCAGCTCCTCGCACTGCCTTTTGGACCGCGCGGCGGAAGGCCGCGACACTGCGCCGCAGGCCTTCCCGGAAAGCGGCCTTGCGGGCTTTCCCAGCCTGCGGGGCGGCGAAATCCGTGAAATCCCTCGTTGCCGGTCGGCAGCTCCCTCAACGCTCGAAAATCAACAAGGTCGAGGTTGCCGACGCATAGAGCTTGCCGGCCCCGTCCTTCAGGGTCGCTTCCGTGAACGCGGCCCGGCGTCCGACGCTGAGCACGCGGCCTTCCGCGCGCAACTTCCCTGTATCCCGCGTTATCGGCTTGTGATAGGCGACCTTGAGCTCCAGGGTCGTATACCCCTGTGTCGGCGACAGCTTGGAATGGGCCGCGCAGCCGCAGGCCGAGTCGAGCAGCGTTGCGGCGTAGCCGCCATGCACGGTACCGATCGGGTTGTAGAGGTGGAGGCCCGGGGTACTTTCAAACACCCCGTAGCCGTCGCCCGCTTCGACGAAGGTAAAGTCCAATGTATCGCCGATCGGCGGGCGGCCGCCCATCGCGATCAGCTTGCGCAACTGCTCCAGTCCGGTCAGGCCCGGCGGGAGTTCGGCAACGATGTTCATGCATCCGGCTCCAATAGAAAACGTCGCTTCAGCGCGCCGCGCGAATGGGCGAGGATCGCGTCGGAACGCTCGCCGTCGGGCTCGGCGCGCGCGATGGCGAGAGCGCCGACCAATTCGGCCAGCATCGAGTCGGCGAGCGCATCGGCCTCGTCCCGTTCGAGCGCGCGCAGGGCACCGGCGAGAATCTGCTGCAACGCACGCACGCCGGCAGCGAACCGCCGCCGCGTCACGAGGTTGAGCCGAGGCAGATCGCCGGCCAGTGCGGCAAGCGCGCAGCCGGCGCCGCGCGCGTCGCGATGGCGTGGCGAAAGATAGAAGTCGACATAAACAGCGAGCCCCTCGCGCGGCGGCAAGCCGCGGGTCACTTCGCGTATGCGCGCCCGACTTTCCTCGAACATGCGGTCGATCGCGGCACCGATCAGCTCGTCCTTCGAGCCGAAATGCGCGTAGAAACCGCCGTGGGTCAGCCCTGCCTTGGCCATTACGCCGGCGACGCCGACGCGGTCGGGCCCCTGCGCGCGGATCGCCGCGGCGGCGATGCCCAGCAATCTGTCCCGTGTCTGCTGCTTGTGTTCGGCGGAGTAACGCATCGGCTTGAAAGCTGTTATATGATCATCATCATACAATTATTCGCGTCAATCGCAATCCGCACACACACACCAGACTTCGGGCGCTGCGGCACCCTCTCCCCTTCGGAACACGACACCATGAACGACATCTTCCTCGTCCCCGGCCTGCGCACCCCGTTCGTCAAGGCCGGCGGCGTCTATGCCAAACATTCCTCGATCGCGCTGTCCGTACCCATCGTGCAGGCGATGGCGAAGAAGGCGCGACCGGATTTCGTCGTCTGGGGCCAGGTCATCACCCATCCGGACGTGTCGAACATCGCTCGCGAAGTCGTACTCGACGCGGACATCGACCCGACCATCCCCGCGTTCTCGACCACGCTCGCCTGTTCGACCAGCTTCATGGGCGCGATCGAGGCGGGCGCGCTGCTCGGCCGCGGCGGCGCACATCTGGCCCTGGTCGGTGGCAGCGAATCGATGACCCACGTGCCGATCGCATTGAAGCAGCACGTGGCCGACGAGCTGATGTTTCTGTTCGCCAAGGATCGCGCCGTTGCGGCCGAACGGCTCGGCCAGCTCGACGCGGGAGATTTCAATCTGCCGGCGCGCGGCTGGGCGAACCGCAAGACCGGCCGCTCGATGGGCGAGCACACCGAAGACACGGTCAAGCGCTTCGGCATATCGCGCGAAGACCAGGACAAACGCGCGCTGCTCAGCCACCAGGGCGCGATCAAAGGCCAGGACGACGGCTTCTTCGACGACCTGATCCTGCCGTTCGACGGCGTCGGCGTCGACAACCTGCCGCGCCGCGACACGTCGCTGGAGAAGCTCGCAGGCTTGAAGCCGGCGTTCGATGCGGTGCACGGCACGATCACCGCCGGCAACGCCTCGCCGCTGACCGACGGCGCCGCCTCGCTCTGGGTCGCCGACCGCGAGGGCCTCGCCCGTCTGGGCCAGCAGCCGAGCGTGAAGCTGGTCGACTGGGAACTCGCCGCGATCGACTACATCGACGGCGACGAAGGCATGCTCATGGCGCCCGCGCGCGCCATCGCGCGCCTGCTCGCGCGGCACCGGCTCAAGTTCGCGGACGTCGCTTCGTGGAACGTGCACGAAGCCTTCGCCGCGCAGGTCGTCGCCAATCTGCGCATGGCGGCCGATGCGGCCTACCGCAGGGAGCGGGCGGGCGTCGATGCCGATCTCGGCGCCTTTCCATGGGAGCGCGTCAATCCCCACGGCGGCTCGGTCGCGATCGGCCATCCGTTCGCGGCAACCGGTGCGCGCGTATTGAGCCAGGCCGCGAAGGAGCTCGCCGCTTTGCCGGTCGGATCGCGCGGAATCGTCTCGCTCTGCGCCGACGGCGGCACGGGCACGGTCGGCCTGCTCGAACGCGTCTGAGCTCGCCCGTTCGCCGCACGCCGAGTCCCGCCTGTCCCCGGGGCGTTGTCAGCGGGCCGGCGCTGCGCTCCAATTGCCGTCCCGAGCGAACGGACGGCCGATGCGGCGCAGCGCATATTCACTGGGAAGCTTGCGGTTCTGGCTGATCTACGCGGCCGCGTGGCTGGCGCTCGGCGCCTGGCTGGGCGTCAACGCGATCGTCGGCTTCCGCAATGCCGGCCGCGCGGTGCCGGGCTGGGAACCGATGACATGGGAGCTCAGCAGCGTCGTCGTCATCGCATTGCTCGCCATTGCGGTATCCCGTTTCGAGCAGCGCTTTCCGCTGTCCGGACCGGGCTGGCCGAAACGCCTGGCCTTTCATATCCCCGCCGCCGTTGCGTTTTCCCTGCTGCACACGCCGGCCATGGTGGGCATCCGCGAATTCGTTTACGCGATGAGGGGCGAGCGCTACGACTTCGGCGACTGGCGCTTGGGCCTGGCTTACGAATTCCAGAAGGACGTGATCACCTATGCCGTGATCGTCGGCGTATGCGTCGCCTGGCGCCTTGCGCGCGAACGGCGCGAGCACGAACTGGCCGTGATCCGCCTCGAACGCGACCTCGGCACCGCGCGCCTGGCCCAGTTGACCGCACAGATCGAGCCGCATTTCGTCTTCAACACCTTGAACGCGATCTCGAACCGCATGCACGAAGACGTCGATGCGGCCGATCGCATGATCGCCGCGTTCGCGGATCTTTTGCGCGCCGCGCTGAGCGAGTCCGGCGACGCCCAGGTGCGCGTCGCCGAGGATGCGGCATGGCTGGAACGTTATTTCGAGCTGATGCGCGAGCGCTTCCGCGGCAAGCTGAGCACGAACATCCGCGTCGACGCCGACGTGAGCGATGCCCGCATACCGCGCCTGCTGTTGCAACCACTGATCGAAAATGCGTTCGAACACGGGCTGGCAAGCGGGCGCGGGCGAGTGGACGTCGCGATAAGCGCCCGCGGCGAGCGGCTGATCTGCACGGTCGAGGACGACGGCGCCGGCGTCGCGCCGCAGTTCGAGCCCGGCGTCGGCCTCGCCAACGTGCGCAGCCGGCTCGAACTGATGTACCCGAACGATCACCGCTTTGCGATCGCGGCGCGCGCCGGCGGCGGCACGCGCATCGAGATCGATCTTCCGCTGCGCCGCGATGACTGAGACGCGCATCGTCATCGTCGAAGACGAGCCGCCCGCGCGCGCCAAGCTGCGGCGGCTTCTTGCCGAGTACCCGAGCCACCGCATCGTCGCCGAAGCGGAGAACGTCGCCGACGGCCTCGCCGCCCTGCGCGAGACGAAGCCGGAGCTGCTGTTCCTCGACATCCGTCTCGGCGCGGAAAACGGCTTCGACCTGCTCGCGCGCGCTGCGCCGCCGCTACCGCTGCTCGTATTCACGACCGCGTACCACGAGCACGCGCTGCGCGCGTTCGAAGTCGCCGCGCTCGACTATTTGCTCAAACCGTTCGACCGCGAGCGCTTCGCGCGCATGCTCGCCCGCGTGGAGGAGCGGTTGGCCGAGCGGCGCGAAGTCGACGGCGAGGCGCTGGCCGAGGAACGCCTGCGCCGGCTTGGCAGCGAGCTGACCCGCCTGCCGCATCTGCAACGCATCATCGTGCACGAACGCGGCCGCTCGCTGATCGTGCCGCTGGCCGAGGTGCAGCGCTTCAGCGCCGCCGGCAACTACGTCGAAGTGCATACGGTCGCGAAGCGCCATCTGATCCGCGCGACCTTGGCACGCCTCGCCCAGCGCCTCGACCCGACCGAATTCCTGCGTGTGCACCGCTCGCATCTCGTGCGCGCCGACTTCATCGCCGCGATCGCGCCGTGGGCGCACGGCGATCTGCGCCTCACGCTGCGCGACGGCGGCGAACTCATGCTGAGCCGGCGCTACCGCAATCTGTTGCCGGCGGACTTTCGCGAACGCTGAGCGGCGGTCCGCTCGCGGCAGGCCTCGTCCCGCCCATCCCAAATCCGTTGCCGCCGGACCCGCTTCGCCTTCAAATTGCCGAGGCAAGAGGAAGCAATGTGTGTCCATTCATCGCATCCGTCGGTTCGTCGCTCGGCGGCAACTGCGGCATCGGCATCGAACTCGGCATCCTGCGCAGAGCAGCGGCAAGGAATTCCTGCGTCGAGGCCCGACCCGATTCCGCACGCGGCTGGATCTGCCGTAGACGTGCGACGCTTTCATCGCGCTCCACATCCGATCCAGGCGCGCAAATCTTGAGCAAGGAATAACGGCGTCCGCGCGATGCCGACGGAGGCGGCTTGATTCGATTTTCCCATCCCCCAAATCCGGAGAACGCCATGCGCAGGTTTCTTATCGGTGTGTTGTTTGCTTGGCAATCCTGCCTTGCCGAAGCGAGCACGGTCCACTACGTCGATTTCGTGAACACCTCGGCAAGCGACATCGTGTCGTTCGAAGTCGCACGGCCCGGAAGCAGCCGCTTTCATCCCGTGCTGGGCCGAAATAAGCGCCTGCCCGGCGGTGCGCCGGCGACGATCGCAATCCGCCAGGACGACGACGGTTGCCTGCGCGACCTGCGCGTGAGCTTCGCCGACGGCCATGTACGCATCTGGCGCGGGTTCGACCTCTGCCGCGGTTCCCGCCGTACGAGTGCGCGGGAGTAGATGGCACAAATGCCGACCGGCTCCGCATCGGCGGCTGCGCCTATCCATCTCCTCTACCGGCTCGAACGAGCCGGCGTTATCGCAATCCGCTGCCGCGGACTTTCTCGGACGCTGAGCAGCGCTCCGTTTGCGGCAGGCCCGGTCCCGCCGGCCCCAAAGCCGTTGCGGCCGGACTTGCTTCCGCCTTCAATGGCCGCGACCCGAGGAGGCCATATGCGTTCAATCATCGCATCGATATCGTTGTTGCTCGCCGCGTCCGTCCAGGCTGCGGATTGGAGCGCCTACGGCGGCGACGGCCGCGGCCTGCGCCATACCGCGCTGGCGCAGATCACGCCGCACAACGTCGAGCACCTGGAACCGGCGTGGACATTCCGCACCGGCGAGCTCGGCGAAGGCTTCGCCAGCGCGAAGGACACACTTACCTTCGAAGCCACGCCGCTCGCCATCGGCGACTCCTTGTACTTCGCCACCGCGACCGGAATCGCCTTCGCCCTCGACGGAGCGACGGGCGCACAACGCTGGCGCTTCGACGCCGCGGTCGATCGCGGCCGCGGCTATTCCGAAATGGCAACGCGCGGAGTCAGCTACTGGCGCGATGCGCAGGCATCGTCCGAAACGGCCTGCGCCGAGCGCATTCTTTGGGCGACGGTCGACGCGCGCCTGTTCGCGCTCGACGCGCGGACCGGGAAACGCTGTACGGATTTCGGCACGAACGGGGAAATCTCCCTGGCCAAGGGCGTGCGCCTGGTGGAACGCCAGCTCGGCAACTATCAGGTCACCTCGCCGCCGGCGATCGCGGGCGATGTGGCCATCGTAGGCTCGTCGATCGGCGACAACCGCGGCACCGACGTCGAACTCGGCGTCGTGCGCGCCTTCGATGTGCGCGGCGGCAAGGAGCTGTGGCACTGGGACCCGATCCCGCGCGCGGCGAAGATGCCGCGCGACGCGGCCAATCCGGACTTCGGCGAGATCGAAGAACAACAAGCGCATTGGACCGGCGCCGCGAATGCCTGGGCGCCCTTCTCCGTCGACGCCGGCCGCGGCCTCGTCTTCATCCCGACCGGCTCGGCGGCTCCGGATTTCTTCGGCGGCATGCGCCCAGGCGACGACCATTGGGCGAACTCGATCGTCGCCCTGCGCGCCGCGACCGGGGAACTCGTCTGGGCGCGTCAGCTCGTCCACCACGATCTCTGGGACTACGACGTCGCCTCGCAGCCGATGCTGATCGACCTCGAGCGCGAGGGCAAGACGATCCCGGCTGTCGTCCAATTGCACAAGACCGGTCAGGTCTTCGTCTTCCACCGCGAAACCGGCGAGCCGCTGTTTCCGATCGAGGAACGACCGGTTCCGCAGGACGTCGTCGCCGGCGAAACGCCATCGCCCACCCAGCCGTTCTCTTCACTGCCGCCCTTGGTGCCGCATGCGAAGGTCACACCCGACGATGCCTGGGGCCTGACCTTCTGGGACCGCGGCGCCTGCCGCGAACAGATCGCCAAGCTGCACAGCGAGGGCATCTACACGCCGCCGAGCCTGGCCGGCACGATAGAGCGTCCGGGTTACGCCGGCGGCTCGAACTGGGGCAGCGGCGCCTGGGATCCGCAACGCCATCTGCTGATCGCGAACGTCATGGACCTCGCCTTCGTCGTGGCCCTGATCCCGCGCGACAAGTTCGGTACCGAATACGATTCAGGCGTATACAAAGGCTGGGAGTTCGCCCAGCAGCGCGGCACTCCGTACGGCATGCGCCGCACTTTGCTGAAGTCCCCATTCGGCGCACCGTGCACCCCACCGCCGTGGGGACGGCTCGTCGCGGTCGATCTCGCCCGCGGTGCGATCGCCTGGAGCAAGCCGCTCGGCACCTCTCGCGACACCGCGCCCTGGCCGTTCTGGGACATCCAGGGCTCCGCCAATTTCGGCGGCCCGCTGACCACGGCGGGCGGACTGACCTTCATCGGCGCCACGACCGACAACTTCCTGCGCGCGTTCGACACCGCCAGCGGCGCGGAACTGTGGAAAGCGCGGTTGCCGGCGGGCGGCCAGGCCACGCCGATGAGTTACGAGGCCGGCGGGCGCCAGTATGTCGTCATCGCCGCGGGCGGCCACGCCAAGGTGGGCACGACGCGCGGCGACTACGTCATTGCGTTTGCGCTGCCAGTGGAATCCGCGGCCCGTTGAAATCCGCTCGCGCAGTTCGCATACCCTACGCAGGCGGCTAACGAGGCCGCGCCGCCGAAACAGGTCATGCCCGAACTACCCGAAGTCGAAACCACGCGTCGCGGCATCGCGCCGCATCTGCTCGGCCGCCGTATCGATGCGGTGATCGTGCGCCAGGCGCGGCTGCGCTGGCCGATACCGACAGCATTGCGCGACGGATTGCCGGGCCAGCGCGTCGACTCCATCGAGCGGCGCGCGAAGTACCTGCTCGTGCATACCCAGGTCGGCAGCGCACTGCTGCATCTGGGCATGTCCGGCTCGCTGCGTGTGCTCGCCGGCGAGACCGCGCCCGGTCCGCACGACCATGTCGACTGGCGGCTCGATTCGGGCCGCATCCTGCGCTACACCGATCCGCGCCGCTTCGGCTCGCAGCTGTGGCAGGCGCCGGGCGCGACGCACGAACTGCTCGCCGGCCTCGGCCCCGAACCGCTCGGCGAAGATTTCGACGCGGCTTATCTGTGGAAGATGTCGCGCCGCCGCTCGGCGCCGGTGAAAACGTTTTTGATGGACCAGAAAGTCGTCGTCGGCGTGGGGAATATCTATGCCGCCGAAGCGCTGTTCGCGGCCGGCATCCATCCGAATCGTCCGGCGGGCTCGGTGTCGGTCGCGCGCTACGCGCGGCTCGTCGACGAGGTAAAGCGCATTCTCGATCATGCGATCACTCGCGGCGGCACCACGCTGCGCGATTTCATCTCGCCCGACGGCACGCCGGGCTATTTCGAGCAGGAACTCTTCGTCTACGGACGCGCGGGCGAACCATGCAAAGTCTGCGGCACGCCGATCCGCTCCGTCACCCTCGGCCAACGCTCGACCTTCTACTGTCCACGTTGCCAACGCTGAGGAGCGTTTTTGGACGCAGAAACACGCGGATGAACGCGGATAGAGCCAAGATAAATTCGTTTTCGCTCGATCCGCGTCAATCCGCGTCCAAAACGCTTTTGCTTTGCGCCACGGGAGTTGTCAGCACGCGTGCGTTCTCCAATTGCCCGCGCTGCCAACGCTGAAGAGCGTTTTTGGACGCAGAAACACGCGGATGAACGCGGATAGAGCCAAGATAAAT
>CBJLOV010000168.1:0-9837 GCA_966424745.1 uncultured bacterium | reverse complement strand
CCGGTATCCGGCCCTCGCCTCAGCGCGTTGCGCACCTCCTCGAGCGAATTCGGATCGTCGAGCGTGGACAGGTCGCCGGGATCGCGCTCTTCGGCCAGGGCCTGCAGCGAACGGCGCAGCAACTTTCCCGAGCGCGTTTTCGGCAGGGCGTTGACGATGTAGACGCGGGCCGGCTTGGCCACGCCGCCGAGCATGTCGACGACACGCTGCTGCATGCCGTTCGCCGCATCGCGTCTGCCGGCATCATCGGTTCCGGCGGCTTTCAGCGTTGCGAACACGATAGGCACCTGGCCCTTGAGCTCGTCCTTCACGCCGATCACCGCCGCTTCGGCCACGCTGACATGGCTCGATACGGACTCTTCGATCTCGCGCGTGCCGAGGCGATGGCCGGCGACGTTGATCACATCGTCGGTGCGGCCGAGGATGTAGGTGTAGCCGTCTTCGTCGCGGATCGCCCAGTCGAGCGAGGAATACAGCAGCTCCTTGAAATGGGAGAAATAGCTTTGGACGAAGCGCGCGTCGTCGCGCCAGATCGTCGTCATGCATCCGGGCGGCAGCGGCGGCTCGGCGACGAGCACGCCCTTCTCGTTCGGCGCGCAGTCGAGACCCGTGGTCTCGTTGATCACGCGGTACTTGTAGCCGAAGTTCGGCAGGCCGGGCGAGCCGAACTTGATCGGCTTCAGATCGAGCCCCGGATGCAGGCACAGGGCGGGCCAGCCGGTCTCGGTCTGCCAGTAGTTGTCGATGACGGGCTTGCCTAGCCCCTCGGAAATCCATTTCGCCGTCGGCTCGTCGAGCGGCTCGCCGGCAAGGAACAGGTACTTCAGCGCCGAGAGGTCGTACTTCTTCAGCCACGCCGCATCGTGTTTCTTCAGTACGCGGATCGCGGTAGGCGAGGAGAACATCGTGCGCACGCGATATTTCTCGCAGAGCCGCCACCAGATGCCAGCGTCGGGGTTGATCGGCAGGCCTTCGTAGAGCAGCGAGGTCGCACCGGCGATCAACGGACCGTAGATGTTGTAGCTGTGGCCGACGGCCCAGCCGACATCCGAAGTCGAGAACATCGTCTGTCCCGGACCGACGTCGAAGATCGCACGCATCGACAACGCCAGCGCGACGATATGGCCGCCGACGTCGCGCTGCACGCCCTTGGGTTTGCCGGTCGTTCCCGACGTGTACAGGAGATAGCTCGGCTCGTTCGATTCGAGCCACGCGACGGGCACTTCGGCGCCCTCGTGCGCGCGGCGCAGTTCGGCGTAGTCGAGATCGCGCCCCGGCGTGCGCCGCATGTCCCTGTCGACGCCGCGCGACACGATCAGCACATGCGGCGGCGGATTCTTGGCCTGCTGCAACGCCGCGTCGACGAGCGGCTTGTACGCGATCGCCTTGCCGCCGCGCATGCCGGCATCGGCCATGATCAACAGCTTCGGCTCGGCGTCGTCGATGCGCACGGCGAGGTTGTGCGAGGCGAAACCGCCGAATACGACCGAATGGACCGCGCCGAGCCGCGCGCACGCAAGCACGGCGAACACCGCTTCGGCGATGTTCGGCATGTAGATCACCACGCGCTCGCCCTTGCCGACGCCGAGCGACGCCAGTATCGATGCGAACGTATTCACTTCGTGATACAGCTCGCGATAGGTGACTTCGCGCGTGACGCCGGTTTCGGTGGAAATCGCGACCAGCGCAAGTTGATCGCCGCGTTCGGCGAGATGACGGTCGACGGCGTTGTAGCAGGCGTTGGTTTCGCCGCCGACGAACCACTTGCGGAAAGGGGGATTTATGTACTCCAGAATCTTCTGCGGCGACTTGTGCCAATGGATCAACGTGGCCTGGTCCGCCCAGAATTCCTCCGGCCGTTCGATCGAGCGGCGATATTCGGATTCGTAACTCACATCTCCTCCTCTTCCGCTCGGCGGAGGCGCTGCAGCCGTTGCGATCATACAGGCCCGGAAAAAAGCTCGACGGCATGCGCGCGGCGATTCTGAACGCTTTATGGCCGGCGGCCCCGCTGTGGTAAACGGCGGCAGAAGGCGCGCGTTCTTGAGGCTTCGAGTATCCCCGAGAGGCCCGCCATGAAAAATTTGACCAAAGTCGTATTGCTATCGGTCGCCCTGCTCTCGCTTATGGCGACGACCGGCTGCGTCTACGTGCCCGCACGGCCCGGTTACGCGGCCGTCTGGGTACCGGGACATTGGAACGCCTACGGCTACTGGACCCCGGGCCATTGGCGTTGAGACGCTTTCGCCGGAACGGAAAGGGCCGGCGCGAAGACGGATTTCATCGACATCGGCAACGGGCTCATCGGAGACGAACGAGCCGGCGCGATCTGTCTCAAGGCTTTTCCGCCGACGGTGCACGGACGGCACGAATAGCGACGCTGCGGACAACCTTTCCGCTGCCGTCCTTGTAGACGACGTCGGTGGTCACGGTGTCGCGACCGAGCGAATCGACCAGAATGCCCGACCGGTTCTCCCCGGCATGGAGCAGAGTCCAGGTCATTTTCTTCTCGGGCTCGTTCCAGCGGCCTTCGGCTTCGCTGGTCAACCCGATCGAAGAAAAATACCAGCGACGATAGAGAGACTTGGCGACATCGTATGCGTACAGGACGGTATATTCTTCGCGCACGCTGCCGTCCGAAGTGCGCCCGTCGAGGCGCAGGAATTTGCCGTTGAGCATCCACTGCCCCAGGGCCGAGCCGGTGATTCGTGTTTCCTTTCCGGGCTCCGCAGCGGAGCGGACGACGATTTCGAGTTTCCAACTCCCTGCCAGCGGAGCCAATACCTGCAATTGCGCGGGTGCAGGCTCGCCGGAATAGGGAAGGCGCGCTTCCTGCGCGGAGGCCGGTCCCGTTGCGCCGACAAGCGGCGGTACCACCATGATGGAGAGGGCCAGGATCGCCAGCCCGCTCCATCGATCGCGCGTTCCGCCGCGGATCATTTGATTCGTGCCGGTCAGCGCTTGGCGAACAGATGCTCGACGCCGGCGCGCTCCTCGCGCAATTCCTTGTCGGTCGCGTCCATGCGCGCACGCGAGAAATCGTTGATCGCGAGGCCCTGCACGATCGAATACTTGCCGTCCTTGACCGTGACCGGATAGCCGTAGATCACGCCGGGCTGGATGCCGTAGGAACCGTCCGACGGAATGCCCATCGACACCCAGTCGCCTTCATCGGTACCGAGCGCCCACGAGCGCATGTGGTCGATCGCGGCCGAGGCGGCCGAGGCGGCTGACGAGGCGCCGCGCGCCTTGATGATCGCCGCGCCGCGCTGCTGCACGACCGGGATGAAATCCTTCTCGTACCAGGTCTGGTCGACCAGGCTCAGTGCGTCCTTGCCCTTCACCGTCGTATGGTGGATGTCCGGGTACTGGGTCGACGAATGGTTGCCCCAGATCGTGACCTTCTTGATGTCGGTCGTATGCGCACCGGTCTTCTCGGCGAGCTGCGAGAGCGCACGGTTGTGGTCGAGGCGCACCATCGCGGTGAACTGGCCGGGATTCAGGTCGGGCGCGTTCTGCTGGGCGATCAGGGCATTCGTGTTCGCCGGATTGCCGACGACGAGCACCTTGACCGTGCGCTTGGCATGATCGTTGAGCGCTTTGCCCTGAGGGCTGAAGATAGCACCGTTCGCTTCGAGCAGATCTTTGCGTTCCATGCCGGGGCCGCGCGGACGCGCGCCGACGAGCAGGGCGTAGTCGACGTCCTTGAACGCGACCGAGAGATCGTCGGTGGCGACGACGCCGGCGAGCAGCGGAAACGCGCAGTCGTTCAGTTCCATCACGACGCCCTGCAGCGCCGGCAGCGCGGGGGTGATCTCGAGCAGGTGCAGGATCACCGGCTGGTCCTTGCCGAGCATGTCGCCCGCGGCGATGCGGAACAACAGGGCGTAACCGATCTGGCCGGCGGCGCCGGTGACGACAACACGGACGGGGGATTTCATCGATTTCTCCAAGAGTACGGAAGAACGATGTAGGGGTTCGCCATCGAACCCGGCTCTTGTTCGCGCGCAAAAAGCCGGGCGCGATGGATCGCGCCCTACGAGTTAGGCCAGCTCGGCAAAGAAGTCCTTGATCCGCTTCATGCCCTCGTCGAGCTGCTTGTCGGAACAGGTGTAGGAAATGCGCAGCGCGCGCGGCTCGCCGAAGGCCGAACCCGGTACGCACGCCACGCCCTTGACGTCGAGCAGCGCGTTGCAGAAGTCGACGTCATTGTTGATCGCGGTCGAGCCGTGCTTCTTGCCGAACGCGACCGAGATGTCGGGGAACACGTAGAAGGCGCCCTGCGGACGCGGACACTTCACGCCTGGAATCGCGTCGAGCACGGCGAGCACGCGATCGCGCTTGCCGGCAAATTCGACCGCCTTCTGCGTCGGAACGTCCTGCGGGCCGGACAACGCGGCGATCGCCGCCGCGGTGACCACTTCCGGCACGTTGGTGATGTGGTTCGAGTTCAGCGTGACGACCGCCTGCGCGACTTTCTCCGGCGCCGCGATCAGACCGACGCGCCAACCCGGCATGCCGTAGGTCTTCGACAGCGAATCGACCACGATCGTACGCTCGCGCAGTTCGGGCTTGAAATGCAGGAAGTTGTGATAGCCGACGCCGTCGAAAACGAGGCGGTTGTAGATGTCGTCGCAGATGATCCAGGTATCGGGATACTTGGCGACGACCTCCGCCAGCGCGGCGATCTCGTCCTTCGTGTAGACCATGCCGGTCGGGTTCGACGGGTTGTTGAACAGGAACACCTTCGGCTTCGTCGCCAGCGCCTTGTCGAGCTGCGCGGGAGTGAGCTTGTAGTTCTGTTCGGGCGGGCAAGGCAGCAACGTCGTCTTGGCGCCGACGATGTCGGCGATGTCGACGTAGGTCGTCCAGTACGGCGTCGGGAAGACGATTTCGTCGCCCGGATCGAGCAGCGCTTCGGCGAGGTTGTACAGGGTGTGCTTGGCGCCGACGCCGACGACGAGGTTCTTGCGTTCGTAGCCCGGCAGACCGCTGCCTTCGAGGTGCTTGAGGAACGCGTCGAGCAGCGCATCGCTGCCGCGGTTCGAGCCGTACTGGCCGCTGTCGTGCGCAAGCGCCTCGCGCGCCGCCGCATAGACGTGCTCGCCGGGCAGGAAATTGGGCACGCCGATCGAGAAGCTGATGATGTCCTTGCCCGCCGCTTTGAGCTTTTTCGCCTTGTCCGCAACCGCCATGATGGCGCTGGGCTTGGCACGGCTCATGCGTTCGGCTAGCAAAGGCATTTCAGTCTCCTCGATTACGGGTGAACGGGGTCACGCAGCTTAGCATATTTGCTGCGGCGCAGCGTCTGGTTCCGGCGGCGATTCGCCGTGGCCCTTAGGGAACGTCCGCAGCCGCGGAAACCAGGCATTTTAAGCTTCTGCCAACGATCGGATTTGCTACACTCCGGCGCGCCCTGCCCGCGGCGTATCCGGCAGAACCGCTGTTTCCGACCACGTCCAAGGAGATCGCATGCTGCACATCATCTGGTCCATCATCATCGGCTTCATCGTCGGCCTGCTCGCGCGCTGGTTCTACCCCGGCGCCATGCACCTGGGATTCATCTTCACCGTATTGCTCGGCATCGGCGGCTCGATCGTCGGCGGCCTGATCGGCAGCCTGTTCAAGAAGCCGGCCGACGGCGCCGTGTTCCATCCGGCAGGTTTCATCATGTCGATCATCGGCGCCATCGTCATCCTGTTCGTCGCGAAGCACTTGGGTTACATGTAGGCGAACCGAATCTTTGCACTTCCTTCGAAGGCCGCCGTCAAAGCGGCCTTTTTTGTCTTCCGCCATCCATTCGGCCACGTCGCCGCGACAGCCTAGGCGGGGTGCAGCACCGAGGCATGCGACGAATCGGGGCGCCGATCTAGGCGCGGATCAAACCGCGACGAATCGCGTAGCGGACCAGCCCCGCCGTGTTGTGCAGATCGAGTTTGCGCATGAGGCGGGCGCGGTGCGACTCCGCCGTCTTCACGCTCACGCTGAGCAGACCGGCGACCTCGCGCATGCTCTTCCCTTCGGCGACGAGCGACAACACCTGGCGTTCGCGGTCGGTCAGCGGATCCGCTCCGGCCCGATCCTGCTGGAAGTGGTAATCGACGAGCGTGCGCGATATGCCCGGACTCAGATAGACCGCACCGTTCGCGACTTCGCGTATCGCCGTGACCAGGTCGACCGCCGCCTGCGCCTTGAGCACGTAGCCGCGCACCCCCGCCGCAAGAGCGCCGAGCACATAGTCGTCCTCCTCGAACATCGTGAGCAGGATCGCCTTGGCCTGCGGCGCGCGCTTGCGGATCTGGCGTGCCGCCTCGATGCCGTTGAGCAGCGGCATGCTGAAATCGAGCACCACGACCCCCGGTCGATGCTGATTGGCCAGGCGCACCGCTTCACGGCCGTCGCTCGCTTCGGCAACGACCTCGAAGCCTTCGCGCTCGAGCAGAGCGCGCAGGCTTTGGCGGAACATCGCGTGGTCGTCCGCGAGGAGGACGCTCATGCGCGGCGCACCTGCGCGCGCGGCAGCGAGAAGCGCACGATCGTGCCGCGCCCCGGCGCCGACCAGACGTGCAGGCGCCCCTGCAGCGCGCGCACGCGCTCACGCATGCCGATCAGGCCCAGCCCCCTCGTCATGAACCGCTTGTGCAACGAGGTCATGTCGAAGCCCACGCCGTCGTCCTGCACGGCGCACTGCAAGCGGCCGGCGCGCAGCCACAGGCGGATGCCCGCGTGCCGCGCCTGCGCGTGCCGGACCACATTGGTCAACGCTTCGTGGACGACGCGATAGGCCACGGTGGCCAGCGCCGTCGGCGGCCTCAAATCGGCGGGCGCCGTGAGCGAAATCCGAACCCCGGCGTTTGTCGTCAGGCCGTCGGCGAGCGAGCGCAGCGCCGGCACGAGCCCGAGCTGATCGAGCATCGGCGGATGCAGTTCGTGCGAAAGGCGGCGCAGTTGTGCGCGCAGCCGGTCGAGATGGGCGACGATGCGCGCGACGCGCTCGATCTGCGCGGTATCTCGCGCATCGCGCTCGGCATCGGCCAGATCCAGATAAATCACCGCGAGCATCGTGGCGGCTTGATCGTGCAGCGCATGCGCGATGCGCCGCGCCTCGTTCTCGAGCAGGTCGTTCATTTGCCGCAGCGCCGCGTTCGCGTCCTGGTCGCGCATGTGCAGCAAGGCGAAAGCAGCCAGGCTTTCGGAAAGAAACCGCAACGAACGGTCCTCGCGGCCGACGGACGGAGGAATCTGCGCATCGATGCTTTCGACGAGCCGGCGATGCATGTCGACGAAATTGAGCAATCCGCGCTCGCGTGCGACTGCTTCGCGTCCCAGCTCGTAGGCGCGCAGCAAGTCCGATTCGTCGTTGTGCAGAAGGAAGTCGTGCAGCGCCTGGGAATAGCGTCCGAGCATATTCGTCGGCGTCGGCGCGCTCATAGCGGGGCCGCCGCCGCTTTCAACCATTTGGTCGCAGTCACGGTCGTGCCCTCCCCCGCTCCGCTCTTCACGGTCACGTCGTCCATGATGCGGCACACCCCCGACAAGCCGACTCCGAGTCGGCCGGAGGTGGAATAGCCGCCGAGCAAGGCGCGCTGTATGTCGCCGATGCCGGGTCCGCGATCGTACGCGCTTATGGCGAGGCCGACACGGCCGTTTCCCTGCTGTTTGTCTTCGACGCGACGCAGGCCGAGGGTGCCGGGGGAGGCATAGGCGAGGATATTGCTCGTCAGTTCGGCGATCGCGGTGGTGATCAGGATCGCGTCGGACTGTTCGAAGCCCAGTGCGAGCGCGAATTCGCGCCCTCGCAACCGCGCCGTCACGATGTCTTTGGTGCTGGCGACGGCCAGCTGGAATTTCTCGACCACGGGCATCCGCCTCCTTACAGACGCGCACCCACGATCATCGCGTCGGAGAAAGGGATGCTCAACCGCAAAGCCGAAGCTGGCCTCAAGGCGTTCCCGCACCGCGCGCTGGCCCTCGTGTCGCCGAGCGGCGAATCCTTGCCGGAGTGGATGCGCTGGAAGTTGTGATTGGACTGCCGTTTCGCGAACCGAAGCGGTCCAGGGACGACCTGATCCGGAACGAATACGGCTATGTCCGGGGTCGGGAATTCAAACACAGGGCGCAGAACTCGCCGCTGAACGCACAACGAAATGCGGGCACGGCGTTAACCGTGCCCGCGAGCAGGACGTTCAGCTTGTTGTCGTATGCCAGCTAACGCAGACCCTGGCGCACTATCCCTGAGAGTTGTCCGGCTGTTTCACGCTGCCGGTGGCGGGCGGAGTATTCGATTTCACCGCCGAAACCTGCAGCGTACGCTTGCCGATCACCGCCGCCGCATTGCCCTGGCCAGTACCGGTGGCGCTCGCGTCGAGCGTCGCCATCACCTTCACGGTGTGATCGCCCTGGCCGACATTGACATCCGTCCAGTTGAAGCCGTGGGCGGCGTGGGCAAGCACGGCCAGGTCGAGGACTTCCTGATCGGACAGCGACGAGTTCAAGGTCTGCTGGCGGCTGCAGATGCCGACCTTGCCGTCGTCGGGCTGCGGAGTCGTCACCACCGACACCGGCTGACCGTCGACTTCGACCCAGGCGGTCACGTTCGCCTCGGTCTGCGAAGTACCCTGCGTGGCGCTGTTGCCGTCCTCGGTATAGACGAAGCACTCCGTCGTGAAGCGGATCGAAAGGTCGCGCGCTTCCGAGGTATGCAGCGTAGCGCTGGCGAGCTCGACCGCACCGCTGGTGCTGGCCGCCGCATGCGGACCCACCGGCATGCCCGGGATCTGCTGCGTCTTCAGGATCTTCGGATCGATCGCGCCGCTCTGCGTCTTGTCCGAGCTGCTGCCGCTCGGTGCCGGCGGGGCGCTGTTCTGCGCAATCGCGGAACCTGCCAATACGCAGGCCAACGCCGCGGCCAATGCCAGCGTCGTGTGCCGGCGTGATTCATTTTTCGTGATGCGATACATGGACTACCTCACTCAAATCTACGGAAGGGTGCCGATTCGCCGATCGGTCTCGAACCGGCCGAGCCACCTTAGGCGCGACCGGCGCCGAGGGCGATCCGGTAAATCCCGCAAATCCGCGTGGGCAATCCCTGCAATCGGGCGCGGAGAAATACCGCGCCCGGTGCATTGCCGACCTCTCGATCAGGCCGTGCGCGCCGCCAGCGTGTGATTCCACTGCTCGACCAGCGGAGCCACCTTCGGGTTGGCGAACAGCGCCGTGGTATCACCGACGATCGTGATCGACTCGATCTTGTCGCCCTGGCGGACGCTGTCGACGACCTTCTGATCGTCCGCGCTCAGCACTTCGCCGAACACCGTGTGCTTGCCGTCCAGCCACGGCGTAACGACGTGGGTGATGAAGAACTGCGAACCGTTGGTGCCCGGCCCCGCGTTCGCCATCGACAACACGCCCGGCTTGTCGTGTTTCAGGTGCGAGACGAACTCGTCGCCGAAGCGATAGCCCGGACCGCCGCGGCCCGAGCCCTCGGGGCAGCCGCCCTGGATCATGAAGTCGGCGATCACGCGGTGGAAACTCAGCCCGTCGTAGAACTTGCGCTGGGCGAGATTGACGAAGTTCGCCACCGTCACCGGCGTATGCTCGGGGAACAGGCGGATATGGATCGTGCCGCGCGGGGTTTTGATATGGGCCTGAAGGTCTTGGCTCATGGGCATGCTCTCCTGATTGGGCTGCGCATGATACTTGCTTCCTGTTGCGGTAATGAACTGCGCACCGCTTGACGGATCATGTTTTCGAGTCTGGGCACGTCAGCTCTGCACCGCCCCGAGCGCAGCGACGCGATTCATCACTTCGATAGCGACGCGGATCAGCGCGGCCAGC
>CBJLOV010000167.1:0-9912 GCA_966424745.1 uncultured bacterium | reverse complement strand
CTTCGTGATCTTCGTGTCGACGTCTTCTGATCTTGCTCGCTTTGGCGGACGTCTTCGAGCCTTCATCCATCGGGATCTATGGACGCGGCGCTTCAATTGCACCTCGCCTTGCCGCCCGAATATGCATATGTCGAATGCGCCTGAATGGAGCGCGTTGAACTCGTTATCCTCGCGGCCCATTTGCTGCAACGCGACGTACGCATCGCGTGAATCCGGGAGACGAGAAAGTGAAGTACCTCCATACCAAGTTGTCGTTGCGCCGGCGTGCGGCGCGCAGCGGAGCGACGCTGCTCGCGCTGCTGCCGTTGTCGTTGCTCGCGCAGAGCGCGCCGCCCGAGGCGGACGCATCGGGCAATGCGAATCAGCTCGAGCAGATCACGGTGACGGGCTCGCGCATTCCGCGCGCGCAGGTCGAAGGTCCCGCGCCGGTCACGGTGATCAAGGCGTCGGACATCGACGCGGGCGGCTATCGCAGCGTGTTCGACGTGCTCACCCAGATCAACCAGAACACGGGCTCGGTGCAGGGCGAGGATTTCGGCAGCACGTTCACGCCGGCGGCCAACGTGATCAATCTGCGCGGACTCGGGCCGAACCATACGCTGGTGCTGCTCAACGGCCATCGCGTCGCCGACTATCCGGTGGCCTACGACGGTTCGGTCAACGCGGTCGATCTTTCCAACATCCCGAGCGTGATGATCGACCGCATCGAGATTCTCAGCGGCAGCGCCTCGGCGGTGTACGGCTCCGATGCGATCGCCGGCGTGGTCAACATCGTGCTCAAGCGCGAATACGAAGGCGCCGACGTGTCCGTGCGCGTGGGCGGCACGCAGCAGGGCGGCGGCGACAACCAGCGGCTGCAGTTCATCGCCGGCCACAGCTGGGGCGCGCTTTCCGGTGTGTTCGGCCTGGAGCTGACCAATCGCGACCCGATCTTCTACGGCGACCGCGACCTCACCGACAGTTACACGCGCTATGCGGCGCCGGGCAGCCTGCCCGGCGCGCTGATCGGCTACCGCGATCCGGTGTCGCGCAAGTACTACGCCCTGCCGGACGGCGGCTGCAATGCGGTCGCCTCGCTGATGGGCGGCAGCATGACGGCGTTCACCAGCCCCAAATACGGCACTTATTGCAGCAGCGATCATTACTACAGCTACCGCACGATACAGACGCGCAAACAGCTCGCCGACGCCTACGCAACGGTGAAGTACGCTCTGAACGACACGACCGAAGCGTACGCCGATTTTCTCTACGGCTTCTCCAACGTCGCCACCACCGTGCGCTCGCCGAACTGGTCGATACCCGCGTTCTGGAACGATGCGACCGGTCGGCTCGAGAACTGGACGCGCATCCTCGCGCCCGAAGAGATCGGCGGCACGGAACAGAGTGCGCGCAGTTTCCTCCAGCACACTTATGACGTTACCGTCGGCATCAAGGGCACGCTCGGCAGTTCGGACTGGCACTACGAAGCGAATGCGAACCGCTCCGAGTACGTCAGCCATCAGGGCCGGTTCGCCTTTCTGCCCGGCGTCGACGACTTCTTCCTCGGCCCGTCGACCGGCACGCACACGTACAAGGGCGTGACCTATCCGAGCTACGACGCCGACCCGTCGCGGCTGATCACCGCGCTGACGCCGACTCAGTTCCGCTCGATCTCCACGCGCACGCTCGAACGCGACGAGGCGTGGACCGAAGACGCGACGTTCTCCGTCAACGGCAGCCCGCTCGACCTGCCGGCCGGACCGCTCGGCCTCGCCGGCGTGCTCGAAGCCGGACGCCAGGGCTATACCAATACGCCCGATCCGCGCATCGACGAAGGCCTGATCTGGAATCAAAGCGCCGCCTCGACCGACCACGGCGTGCGCAACCGCTACGCCGCCGGCGTGGAGGCCAACGTCCCGATCTTCTCCCGGCTCACGGCCACGGCCGCCGCGCGCTACGACAACTATCGCTACGGCGGGCGCTCGATCGGCAAGGACACTTACAACCTCGGCCTCGAGTATCGTCCGTTCGACAGCCTGCTTGCCCGCGCCACGTACGCCACCTCGTTCCGCGCGCCGGACATGAACTACCTGTTCGCGAAGAACACGACCGGCTACATCCCGAACGTCACCGATGTCTACCAATGCCGCCTCGCCGGCCAGCCGACGTCGAGCTGCGATATTTCCTACAACATGAACTTCAGCCAGTCCGGCAGCCTCGATCTCAAACCCGAGCGCGGCAAGTCGTTCACCTACGGCCTCGTCTGGTCGCCGCACAGCGATCTCGATTTCAGCGCGGATTATTACCGCATCCGCATCAGCGACGAGGTGACCAATCTCGACGAAAACCAGATCCTGCGCACCGAGGCCGATTGCCGTCTCGGCAAGACCGAATCGGGCACGCCGGTGGACTCCAACTCGGCGCTATGCCGGGACGCGCTCGCGCGCGTGCAGCGCAATCCGGGCAGCGCCGCGGTGCTGCCGAACCAGGTCAACGATCTCGCCCTCGCGCCGATCAACGCGGCGAGCGAGATCACCCAGGGCATCGACTTCAGCGCGAATGCCCGCCTCGATACAGGGCGCTGGGGCAAGTACCGTTTCCACGCGGGCTACACGCACGTGCTCAAGCACACCTATCAGCAGTTCGGCGGCGATCCGGTGCGCGACTATCTCAACGATGTCTCGCAGCAGACCGATTGGCGCACCAAGCTCAACGCCGGCGTCGGCTTCAACCTCGGCCCGTGGAGCGCCACGCTCGACGGCACGCGCTGGGGCCGCATTCCGCTCAACGACTATTCGGGCCTGCGCGGCAACTATACGCAGTACAACGGCAGCGTCGGCTACGAGTTCGATTCGGGCGTGCGCCTGCGTTTCATCGTCAACAACCTGACCAATGCGATGCCGGTCGACAAAAGTGCGGGCTGGCCGAACTACTCGGCCGGTTGGTACGACGCCTACGGGCGCCAGTGGTGGCTGCAGTTCGACTTCCGCCTGGCGGGCAAGGGCGGGAGTTGAGGGCGATACCGGCTTCGTTCATCGGCATCGCCTCGCCGCACGGTTCGAGGCGATGCCCGGTTGAGCGGGCCCACACGACTCGCGATCGACCGGGTCACCGAGTTCTTCGAATCCACGCCAGCGCCGTGCGAACCAGCGCCCAAACCAACGCGAGCAGGATTCCCGCGATCGTTCCCAGACTGATTCCGATCCAGGCGAGACCGCGCGTTCCCTGAAATTCGAGCGCAAGATTTCCGGCCAATGCAATGGAGACCGGCAGCCATGCTGCGCCTGCGGCGAGCGCGGCTGCGCAGACCAGGCGCAACACCGTGCCCTGGGGGCTGAGTGTCAGGGCGGCGGCGGCGGCGGAGCACATACCGAGCGCCGTCAGCGCATTGCCGACCGGCAGCCCGCCCGGCAACAGCCGTTCGAGGTATTCCGCGCCGTCGAGCAGCGAGAAGAAGGCAAATGCCGTCGTCGCCAGCAGTGCGACGACGAATGTCATGCGGATCGGTGTCGGCTCCATCCGGCGTATTGTTATGCCATGCACGCCGCTCGGCCAGAGAGGCGCGCAATCGCTTGCCGAGATGCTCGGGGATCAGCCGTGGATCGCGCCGTCGGCGACGACCATGCCGTCTTCGTCGGCGTAGAGCCAGGCGCCGGGACGGAAGCGCACGCCGGCGAATTCGACGGCGCGCTCGCCCTGGCCCGAATGCAGGCCCTTCTCGCTCTTGCGCGGATTCGCAGCGAGCGCTTTCACGCCGACGTCCTGCCCGGCGAGTTCGACCGTGTCGCGCACGCAGCCGTAGACGACGATGCCGGCCCAGCCGTTCCTGACCGCGAGTTCGCCGAGCATGCCGCCGACGAGCGCGCAGCGCAGCGATCCGCCGCCGTCGACGACGAGCACGCGGCCCTTGCCGGGCGTTTCCAGCGTCGCGCGCACGAGGGCGTTGTCCTCGAACACCTTCACCGTGGCGATCGAACCGTGAAAGGCGTGCCGGCCGCCGAAATCACGGAAGATCGGCGCGCACACCTGCGCCTCGGGATGCGCATCGGAAAGATCGGCCGTGGCAGGCGAAGCGGGTGCGGCGGTCATCAAACGTCCCCGTCCTTGGCCCAGCCTTCGCCCGTCCCGCGCTGGTAGACCCGATCGCCCGCCAGCACGGTGCCGGCCGGAATCGATTCGAGCGCGGCAAGCTCGGCGTAGTACGGGGTGAAGTCGGGATCGGTGGCGCGCATCAGCTGTTCGAAGCTGTCGATGACGAAATAGGTCTTCTGATACGTGTCGATGCGGTAGCGCGTGCGCATGATGCGCTTGAGGTCGAAGCCGATGCGGTTCGGCGCCGGCGATTCGAGGCAGTGGATCGATTCGCCCTTCGAGGAGACGATGCCCGAGCCGTAGATGCGCAGGCCGTCGTCCTGCTTGATCAGGCCGAACTCGACCGTGTACCAGTACAGACGGGTCAGGTTGACCAGGGCCTCGGCGCCGAGCCCGTGCGCCTTCACGCCGCCGGCGCCGTAGGCCTGCATGTAGTCGGCGAACAGCGGATTGAGCAGCAGCGGCACGTGGCCGAACAGATCGTGGAACAGATCGGGTTCGCTGATGTAGTCGATCTGCTCGGGGCGGCGGATCCACCACGTCACCGGAAAGCGCCGGTTGGCGAGATGATCGAAGAAAGTCAGTTCCGGCAGCAGGCCTTCGACGCCGATCAGTTCCCAGCCCGTCGCGCCCTTGAGCACGCGATTGAGCTCGTCGAACTTCGGGATCGCATCGGGCGTCATGCCGAAACGCTGCTGATTGTCGATGAATTCGCGGCAGGCGCGGCCGACCAGCACTTCGCGCTGACGCTTGAACAAGGCCGCCCAGGTGGCGTGGTCCTCGCTGCGGTAGCTCGACCACGGCTGCTCGACCACGGCCGTCGTGTAGACGGGCACGCTGCCCTTGTCGGTTTGCAGATGTTCGACGCGTCTGGGCTGGGCGTTCATGACGGTGCGCTCACGACGAAAGATAGTTACAGATGATACTACTTGGCCGGGGATGGGAACGCAAAAGCGCAGGCATCCTCGCAGAAGCCGCGTGAACACGGTGAAAACCGGGCAGCTGCTTCGATCGCGCTCGCGCGTTCCCGCGCCGAAAGGCGAGCCTTCGACGGCGAGTCTCGCGCTGCGCGACGCCAATCCGTATCCTCGCCGCATGGGATTTCGACTCGTCTACGGCAACGATGCGGACACGCTGCTCGACCGGCTTGCGCAGCGACTGCGCACGCCGCATCCCGCGGCCCCGGCGCTCGCGCCGGAGATCGTCCTCGTGCCGCAGTTCGGTTTGCGCCGCTGGCTCGAGATCCGCCTGGCCGAGAAGCTCGGCATCGTCGCCAACGTCGATTTCGCGGCGCCGTCCGAATATGCCTGGCGGCTGCTGCGCGCGGCGAATCCGGGCCTGGCCGGAAAGTCGGGCTACGAGCGCGAGGTTCTGCGCTGGCGCATCTTTTCCCGGCTCGAGGCGCTTGCGCGGGAGGCCGCGTTCGCCGAACTGACGGCGGCGCTCGGAGACGGCGACGCGAGCCGACGCCTGCAATTCGCCGATGCGCTGGCGCACGCGTTCGAACGCGACATCGCGTATCGCAGCGATCGCCTTGCGCGGTGGGAACGCGGCGCCGATCGCGCCGACTGGCGCGCCGAACTGTGGCGCCGTCTCGTCGAGGCATCGGCGCAGCCGCACCGCGCGCAGCTGATCGAGAACTGGCTGCATCGATACGCGGCCGCACCGCCGCCCGGTTTGGCTCCGCGCCTGTCCGCCTTCGCTTGCGCGAACATTTCGCCCGACCTGCTGCGTTTTTACGGCGCGGTCGCCCGTCACGCCGAGGTCGATTTCTATCTGCCCAATCCCTGCCGCGAATACTGGGGCGACGTGCGCAGCGCGCGCGAACAGCTGCGCGACGGCGCCGCGTTCGACAGCGACGCTTTCGCCGCGGACGAGAATCCCGCGCTCGCCGCCTGGGGCCGCGCCGGACGCGACCTGATCGAACGGCTGTTCTCCTACGACCTCGTGCAGCCGAACGAAGAAGACGACTGCTCGCGCGAACCCGAGTCCGGTTCGCTGCTCGCGCGCATCCAGCGCGACGTGCTCGACCGGCGCCCGCCGTCGCCGGACCGGATCGCCTACGACGGCTCGATCCGATTCCATCGCTGCCATTCGCGCCTGCGCGAGGTGCAGGCCCTGCACGATCGCCTGCTCGACCTGTTTGCCCGCGACGACAGCTTGACTCCGCGCGACGTGGTGGTGATGTCGCCCGAGATCGGCACCTACGCGCCGCATATCGAATCCGTGTTCGGCGGCATCGCGCGCGACGACGTCCGCTATCTGCCCTATGCGCTGTCCGACTGCCCCGTACGCGAGACCCACCCGCTCGTCGGCGTGGCCTTGCGCCTGACCGCGCTGCCGGCGTCGCGGCTGGAGCTGGCCGAGGTTTGCGAATGGCTGACCCTGCCGGCGCTGCAACGGCGCTTCGGCCTCGACGCGAGCGCCGTCGCGCACCTGGCCGGCTGGCTGCGCGAGGCCGGCGTGCGCTGGGGGCTCGACGCTGCGCAGCACGCGGCGGTCGGCGCGGGGAACTACGCGGAATTCAGCTGGCGCTTCGGCCTCGAACGCCTGCTGCTCGGTTACGCCAGCGGCGATCTCGACGCGGAGCTCGTCACCGGCATCGCGCCCGACGCGGCGGTCGAAGGCACCAACGCCGCCGTGCTCGGCGCGATGCTGCGCATCGTCGACGTGCTCGCCGGCCTGCTGCACGCGCAGCGCCGCGAGCACACGCCTCTGCAATGGCAAAAAGTATACAACGACGCATTCGCCGGCCTGTTCGATACGAGCGGCGATCGCATCGAGGCGCAGGCCATGGAGCGCGTGCGCACGGCCCTGGCCGATCTCGTCGAGGAAACCGAACAGGCCGGTGCGAGCGATGCGCTCGATTGGCGCTGTGTGCGCGACGAGCTCGCGGCACGCCTCGGCGAACCCGAACGCGCCTTTCGCTTCTTCGGCGGCGGCATCACCGTGTGCGGCATGGTGCCGCTGCGCGCCGTGCCGTTCCGCGTCATCTGCCTGATCGGCATGAACGAAGGCGCGTTTCCGCGCCGCGACCGCGCCTCCGCCTTCGATCGCGACGAAGACCGCGGCAAGGAACCGTCGACGCGCGACGAAGACCGCTATCTGTTCCTGCAGCAGCTGATGGCTGCGCGCGAGAATTTCCAGTTGAGCTGGGTCGGCGAAGACGCCCGCGACGGCTCGAAGCAGGAGCCCTCCGCCGTCGTTGCCGAGCTGATCGCGATCCTCGGCCGCTATGGCGTGGAAGAAAACGTCTGCGTCGTCGACCATCCGCTGCAGCCGTTTTCGCCGCGGCTTTTCGACGGCGCGAATCCCGCGCTGTTCACCTACGACAAGGCCTGGCTCGGCAGCGGCGAAGCATCGGCGCGGGTGCCGCGTTTCGTCGAGGGCGATGGGTTCGCCGCGGCCGCCGCGCCGATGCGGGTCGATCTGCGCGAGTGGAAACGCTATTGGCGCAACCCGGCCGCCGCCTGCTTCGCGCGTTCGCTCGGCGTCGAGCTGACCGCGCCGCCCGAGGCGAACGACGATGCGGACGATCTCGTCCTTTCCGGCCTCGGCCGCTACACCGTGTTCAACACCCTGCTCGACATGCATGGAAGGGCCGACGCGGCCGCGCAGCGGCGCTGGCTGCGCGCGTCCGGCGCCTTGCCCGCCGGCAGCGCCGGCGAGCGGGCGTTCGCCGAACTGCAGGCGCCGCTCGGCGCGCTCGTCGCCGCGCGCGATGCGCTGGCCGGTGCGGTCGAGCCCGCGGCGGGTGCGGCGTTCGAGTTGGAGTTCGGCGCCCTCGTTTTGTCCGGCGCGCTGCCCGCGCATCGCAGCGGCGTGCTGGTGCACGCACTGCTCAGGCCGGCCGAAGGCAACCGTTTATTGCAAGCGTGGCTCGACCACCTGCTGCTCGCGACGCAGCATGACGGTGCGCGATCGATCCTGCTCGAATGGGACGAAAAGAAATCGAAGGTGATGCGACGCGACGCCGGCGGCATTGCCCCTGAACAGGCGCGTCTCTGGCTCGCCGATCTGGCGAACCTGTATGCCGAGGGATTGAAGACGCCGCTGTGGTTCTTTCCGAAGTCCTCGAACGCCTATGCGCGATGCTGGCTGACGTCGCGCAGCGCGGGCGATCACGAGAGCGCATTGAACGCCGCGCGCGGCAGTTTCTTCAGCGGCCGCTTCCAGCGCGGCGACGATCTCGACCCGGCGTTCGCGCTCGCCGCGCGCGGCGTCGACCTGTTCAATCCGGCCGCGCCGGAAAGCCGTGCGTTCGGCGACTGCGCGTTGCGCGTATTCGCGCCGCTGCTGACGAACCTGCGGCCGGTCGAACTCGCGGACGCGGAACCGGCAACGACGGCGACCGCGCCGCGGCGCAAGGGAAGCGGCCGGTGAGCGCGACCGATCTCGCCTTGACCATGCCGTTGACCGGCATGCAGTTGATCGAGGCCAGCGCCGGCACGGGCAAGACCTACACCCTGGCCGGCCTGTATCTGCGCCTCGTCGTCGAACGCCGCCGCGCGGTGCGCGAAATCCTCGCCGTCACCTTCACCGACGCCGCGACGCAGGAGCTGAAGAGCCGTCTTCGCGAGCGTCTCGCGGCCTGCGCGGCGCTCGTCGAGGCCGCGGTGCCGCCGCCATCCGAAGACTTCGATGCGGCGGAAATGCAGCAGGCCAAGCACCTCATCGCCGCCGCGCTCGCATACGAATCGCGCGAGGAGCTGACGCGCCGCCTGCGCCTCGCCGCGCTCGACGTCGACCATGCGCCGATCTCGACGATCCACGGCTTCTGCCGGCGCGCGCTCGACGAATTCGGCCTGCTCGCAGGGCGCGCTCTGAACGGCGAGCTGGTCGCGAGCGACCGCGATCTGATCGACACGGCCGCGGCCGACTACTGGCGCAGCAAGGCGACGGCGGCCGACGCCGCGGATTTCTCCGCGCTCCAGGCCGCGTTCAAGCAGCCGGAAACCCTGGCGCGGCTGCTGGCCCGCGTTGTTTCGGGCACGCGCCGCGTACTGCCCGAAGCCGGCGCGGACGATCGCGCATCGATCCTGCTGCATGAAGCGCTGGAACAAGTGCGGGCGCGCGTCGCTGAGGCCAAGCGCGTCGGCGCGCGCTATTCGCACGACGACGAGATCCGCGAGCTGCACGACGCCCTCGCCGGCACGAACGGCGCGCGCCTCGCCGCGCGCCTGCACGACCGCTTCCCCGTGGCCCTGATCGACGAATTCCAGGACACCGATGCGCAGCAGTTCGCGATCTTCGACGCGATCTATGGAAACCCCCGACCCGGCGTTCGCTCCGCCCCGATTGCGCCCGCGCGCGGCGATGTGATTCTGATCGGCGATCCCAAGCAGGCGATCTATCGTTTTCGCGGCGGCGACGTGCACACCTATCTGCGCGCACGCGATCGCGTTGCCGAAGTGCAGACGCTTGCGCGCAATTTTCGCTCCTCGCCTGCCTACCTGCGCGCGCTCAACGCGCTGTACGCGAACGCGGGCGACGGTGCGTTCGCCGAAACCGGCATCGACTACCAGCCGCTGGAGTCCGGCGGCTCTGCGGCCGACGACGATTTGCTGATCGATGGAAAAGCGGCGGTGCCGCTGACGTTCTGGCGCGACGAGGACACAGCGATTTCGCGCAGCAACAAGACCGCGGCGGCTGAAGGACTGGCCGCCGCCTGCGCCGCGGGCATCTTCGATCTGCTCGTTCCCGGCCGCGCCTCGTTGCGCGACAAGAAAGGTGCCGCGGCGGCGGAACATCGGCCGCTGCAGCCGGCGGACGTCGCCGTGCTCGTCGCCACCCATGACGAGGCGCTGGCGATCCAGCACGCACTCGCCGCGCGCGGGATCG
>CBJLOV010000166.1:0-9940 GCA_966424745.1 uncultured bacterium | reverse complement strand
ACGCTGTAAACGCGGCCGTAGTTGTTCGTATAGTCGCTGGCGTCGCCGAGGAAGCTGTTCGGATCGAAGAACGGCCGACGGTTGAACAGGTTCTTGATCGTGAATCCGGCGCTCATGTGTTCGATCGGTCTCCAGGTCAGGCCGAGATTGGCCGTCCACCATGCCGGAACGCCGTCGCAGTCCTTCGGATCGACACTGCCGTTGTAGGCGCTGCAAGTACCCGGCGCCGAGCCGACGTCCGTCACGTCGTAGGCCCAGCGGGTGCGTCCGGTGTAGTTGACGAACAGGCTCGTCGTCACGCTCCGGTAGGTCCAGTCGGCATTGAGCGTGGCGCGCAGGCGCGGAGTGCCGTAGTAGCCGACGGTATTGCCGTAGGCCGGCCCCTGGGTCGGATCGAGAAGAACGGTGTCGAAACGGCGCGCGATGGTCGCGGCCACGCCGAGGCTCAAATCACCCCAGCGATCAAGCGAGAAACGGCTGCGCGCGTCGATATCAAAACCGTCGACGAGGGTACGGCCGCGATTCTTGTACTGGCCGATGACGCTGGCGACGTTGCCGACGGTATAGGTGGGCAATACGCCGGGACAACTCACGCCGCTCGCCGGATCGGCGCACATCGCCGCGAGCTGCGCGAGGTTGGCGCGGTCGGTGTCGGTGATCGGGAAACGGGTCGAGGAAACGATGTCCGAGGCGCGGGTGAAATCCGGCGCGACGATCTCGTTGCGGCGGAAGACGAACCAGTAGTCGGCCGAGATCGACAGCTGTTTCATCGGTTCGAAGACGAAGCCGAGGGTGCCGATCCGGGCTTTTTCCGGCCGCAGATTGGGGTTCGGCTCGGTCATGCGCGCCACCGTGCGGCTGCAATCGGCGTTGAACAGGGAGTTGCCGAGATCGACGTCGCCGGGCCGCTTCGACTGCCGCAGCAGGCTGGCGATGGCGTTGGTTTCGTCGCAGCGGGTCTGGTCCTTGTAGCCGCCGAGCTGGGCGAAGACGCCGCCGGTGCCGGCCTCGGCCAGACTCGGCGCGCGGAAGCCCTCGGAATAAGTGCCGCGCAGCATGAGTTCCGGCAATGCCTGGAATTTGATGCCGATCTTCGGCGCGACATTGGCGTCGAAGTTCGGGTACTTGTCCACGCGCAGCGCGCCGTCGACTTCGAGTTTGTCGGTGATCGGCGCGACCGTTTCGGCGAACAGCGCGCCGGTCGTACGCTGGCCGTCGAACCACGAGCCGCCCTGCTGGGTGATCAGTCCGTTCGCCGCATCCGTGTTGCCCGGGGTGTAGAACTTCTCGCGCGACACGCTGAAGCCGAACGCCGCGCGCATTTCGCCGGCGGGCAGCGTGGCCAGCGGGCCCTCGATCTTGCCGTCCCAGGTGGTCAGCCGGGTCCAGGAGCGGATGTCGAAGGTCGGATAGGCTTCGCGCAGCAGCGCTGCGTTGGCCTCGCTGATGACGCCGAACTTGTAGGCCGGATGGTCGGAGATGATCACGCGGCCGGTGCCCGGATCGATCGTGAACGGACCGAACGCCTTGTTGAAGCCGTCGAGGTTGACGTTGACGGTCTGGTAGGTGACCGACGCCGAGCCGGCGGTGGTGAGCGCGGTTTCCCAATTCCAGTCGCCGAGGTCGCCGCGCAGGCCGGCGAGCGCGCGATAGCTCTTGTCGGTGTTGTGCTGGCCGAAATAGTGATTGCCCACGTCCTGCAACAGGTACTGCAGGCCCACGACACCGCCCATCAGCGCCTTCAACGCGGGGCTGGCGTGGTTGTACTCGTTGTTCGGGCCGAGGAACGGGTAGAAGAACTGATTGACGCTCGTGCCGGTGTTGCGCGCGAACCAGCTGGTCGGGTTGCCGGTGGTGGTGTTGAAGGTGCGTGGCGTACCGCCGTTGGCCTTCAGGTCGATGTCGGTATAGGTCACCTCGCCGAACGCCTGCAGCGAATCGGTCAGCTGGAACGTGCCGTGGAGGTAGCCGGTGGCGCGATCCGACTGAGCGCCTGCATCGATCTGGTTGTTCAGCCAGGTCTGCCATACGCAGCGCGTGCCGGCGGCTTCGACGATCGCGGTGGTGCAGCCCGGCGCCGCTTCCTGGACGCGCTTATGGGTCGTCGGATCGAAAGCGAAATAGGAGCCGGGATTGAAGACGCCGGGAGCGCTGCCGGTGTCGAGGCGGAAATTCTTGATGTAGTTCGGGTTGTTGACGTAGAACTGATGCGGCTTCTTGTCGTACCAGTCGGAAAGCGGGATCGGGTCGCGCCGGTACAGGTTGATCGAGCCATAGACGTTGTAGCGGTCTTCGCTGAGGTTGCCGATGCCGGCCGTGATGCTGGCCTGGTGCTCGCCGTAGCTGCCGATGCGCGTCGAACTGTCGGTCGTCAGGCTCACTTCGGCGCCCTGGTAGGCGCTCTTGGTGATGACGTTGATCACGCCGGCCACCGCATCGGTGCCGTAGACGGCCGAGGCGCCGTCGGTCAGCACTTCCATGCGCTCGATCGCGGCGGCGGGAATCGCGTCGATATTGACGAACTGGGTCTGGAAGCCCGCCGGCGCACCGTAGTACGACAGGCGGCGGCCGTTGAGCAGCACCAGGGTGCCCTGTGCACCGAGGCCGCGCAGGTTGGCCTGCGATGCGCCGTCCGAGCCGGTGAACAGCGACTTGAAGTCCTGCTGCGCGGGGCGCGCGGCGGGCAGGTTGTCGAGCACCTGGAGCAGGGTCCGCGCGCCCATGCTCTCGATGTCCGCCCGGGTAACGATCTGCAGCGGCGAGGCGGTCTCGACGTCGGTGCGCTTGATGTTGGAACCGGTGACCTCGACGCGCTCCATCTGCGTGGTTTTTTTATCGTCCTTCTTGTCCTGGTCCTGCGACGCGTCCTGTGCGGCGAGCGGAGCGGCGGCGAGGGCCGCGGCCAGGGCGACGGAAAGGCGGGTCAGGGCAATGCGGTGTGGACGGCTGGAAGGCATCTTCGTTTCCTCGTTCGGCAGCGGAAGCCGCTGTGGCGTTGGATGGTTTACGGTGTGGCGGGCGATGGGGTCGAAAAACGGATCAGGGCGAAACGATGCTGGCGGTATCGCCCTCCTGTCCGATCAGCGCGGCATTGGCCCAATTGCCGCAGACTTGTGCCGGTCGCGGACCCTGCGCGCCCAGGGTGCGCAGGCTCAGCCGGTGCAGGCCGCGGATGTCGAGTTCGGGTTTGACCACGGCAGGCGCTTTCACCAAGCCGCTGTCGTAGAGCAGCCGGTCGTCGCCCCAGACCTGGAATTGCATGCCGCCGGCTTCGCGACAGCGGTCGTCGATGCCGAGATCGGCGCGCAGCAGTCGCCAGTTGCCGTCCAGCTTCACGTCGACGCGGCTGCCGGCGCCGACGCCGAGGCCGCGGTGGAACTGCAGGCCGTTCATGCGCATCCCGACCTGGCCGCCGTGCGCGCGGTCGCGTGCGACCGCCGCCGCCAGCGCCGGCGGCAGCGCCAGCTCCGACAGCGGGCGCTGCTGCTGCGTGCGCTCGTCGACCCGGTGTTCGAGGATGTGGAAAGTCGACAGCGCGATCGGACCGACGTCGCGAGGGCGCAGCGCGTCGAACGCGCGCGCGGTGCCGCCCTGCGCGGCGCTGACCATCGGATCGGTGTCTGCGGCGCCGTCGCCGTCCGGGTTCTGCACGCTGAGCACACGGAATCGCAGCAAGCGGCCGGCTTGCGGCGCGAACTCGATCTTCTGCATGCCTTGTTCCAGCTTGAGCCGGCCGGCGGCGACCGGCTTGCCCCATTCGCCGTTGCTGTCCGCCAGATAGACCTCGTAGTCGCGGATCTGGCCGTACTTCCAGTTCTTGTCGTTGCGCGGCGCAAGCTCGATGCCGTCGATCAGCTTGCGATCGCCGAAGCCGATGGTCCATTCGTGCGCGCCGGTGCGCACGGCCTGATTGCGCACGCTGCGGAACCAGGTGGCGGGGTCGTCGTCGAAGGCCTTCTCCAGTGGATGGCCGGGTTCTTCGGCCGGACGGTTGACCACGAGCAGGCTGTCGGCCGGCAGGGCGCGACCGAGCGCGGGCGCGGAGGGGAAGGCGTCGTCGGGCACGGCCGCAGCGACGGGGATGTCCAGGCGAAACGCCAGCGCCGTGCGGATATCGACCGGCGCGGTGCGCACGTGCACGCTGCCGCGGCGCTCGGAGGCATCGAAGTACCAGCCTTCGTTCGCCGCGTCGAATGCGGCGCGGTCGGCGAACTTCGGCAGCGCGCGGCCGTCGAGTTCGACCGCCGCGGGCTGCCGGCGGCTCAGTACGCGCAGCGCGTAGCGGCGCTTCGGCAGCTGCCCGGCGTAGCGGCCCTTCACTCCGTCGATGCGCACGCGCACTTCGCCGCTGCCCTGCGCGGGCCCCTGCATCGCGACGGTCTGCTCGCTGGATTCGCCCTCGGCGTGGCGGCGCGTGTTGCCGTCGTCCTCGTACAGGACGTAGTGCGACTCGCCCTGCGGATACAGATCGAATGTGACCTCGGCCAGCGGCTTCTCGCCGTCGAACAGCATCGATGGATACATCGGCAGGATCGCGCCCGCGTGCACGAACATCGGCAGCGTGGCCAGATCGACCTCGCGGTCGAGATCGCGCCCCTGCGCCCCGGCGTGTATCTGGCGGCCGTCCCAGTAGTCGATCCAGGTTCCGGGCGGCAGGTGGATGCCGCGCCGCCAGCCGCGGCTCGCGGCCTGGCTGCGGTAGATCGGCGCGATCAGCAGGTCGCGGCCGAGCAGGAATTGGTCCTTGTGCGCCTCGCCTGCCGCCTGCGGGTCCTGCGCGTAGTCCCACATCAGGCCGCGCACGATCGGCGCGCCGCTGCGCTCGGCTTCGCGCGCCAGGCCGTACATGTACGGCGTCAGCCGCATCTTCAATTTCAGGTAATCGCGGTTGATGCTGCGATAGGGCTCGTCGAACGCCCACGGATGCTTGCGCTCGTTCGCCGACCAGCCCGACATGCCCATCAACACCGGGGTGAACGCTTTCCATTGCAGGTCACGGGTGAAGGTTTCGGCGCTGCCGCCGAAGATGCCGTCGACGTCGCCCGTGGCGTAGGCGTAGCCGGACAGCCCCGAGCCGATCAGGGTCGGGATATGCCAGCGAATGTAGTCCCAACTGCCGCTCTGATCGCCCGTCCACGCCACCGCATAGCGCTGGATGCCGGCCCAGCCCATCACCGTCCACAAGAACGGGCGCGAATCGGAGTTGTCGAAGATGCCCGAATAGGCGGAGCGGTTCGCGTCCATCGCGAACTGGTAGCCCTTGCCGGTCCAGGCCACGTCGAGTTTCTGCACGCGGCTGCCGGCTTTGCCGACTTCCCAGGCGATCTTCTCGACCCCGTTCTCGGTCCACAGACCGGTCTTGAAGCCGTACTTCGCCAGGCCTTGCACCACGTTCGGCAAGTCGGTGTAGCCGCAGCCGTAGCCGTCGTTGGGCAGGATCCAGCCGCCGGGCATGTCGAACTCGCGGTACTTCTTCGCCACGCTGTCGATCACGTCTTGTGTGGTGCCGGTCGGGCCGTCGCTCCAGCCTTCGGGCACGGTGCCGGGCTTCTTCTTGTTGTCGCCGTCGTTGTAGCAGTCGGCATCGCCGTAGGAGAGCGCCCAGCGCGGCAGCAGACCGGCGCGTCCGGTCAGCGAGGTGTAGCGGTCGAGCAATGCCGGCAGGCCGTCGCCGACGAAGTAGTACGCATCGAAACGGTCTTCTTTGTGCAGCAACGTCGCTTGGTCGGGCTGGCGAAGGTCGTAGCTGCCGTCGCTCCAGGTGTTGCGCAGCATGCCCCAGCCGCGCGAGCTGAGCAGCATCGGCGCGGGGCTCGGTCGGTCGCCTTCCTCCCAGCCGCCGGAGTAGGAGATTTCCAGCTCGCGGCCCTTGAACTCGAAGCGGCCGTTCTGCTGCCCGCCGCCATAGAAATGTTCGTCGGCAGCGCTCGACAACACTTGCACGCTTTGCGCGTCGCCCAGGTCGAGCGGCTGCAGTTCGCGCCACAACGGCACGGGCTTGCCAGCTTCGATGCGGTCGAGGGCGAAGCGCAACGGCCGGCGCTCGATGTGCAGCACCAGCGCCTCGGTACGGATGCGCACTTCGTCCGCACTTTCTTCGACGTTGAAGGAGGTCTTGACCGCTGCCTGCGGCAGCACGATCGGCGTGGTCTTGTCGCCGGCCGGCAGAAGCTTGCCGCCGCGGCCGGCCTGCACTCGCAACACGTCGGCGCGCAGCAGTTCGATGCGAATGCGATCGCCGCCGTCGGTGGCCAATTCCCACGTCGGCGTTGCGCCGCTATCGCTATCGGATGCAAGCGCAAAGCTGCGCAGGCTGCCAACCGCGTCGGCATGGGCTGGACGAATCCCGATCGCGAACGTCGCGATCAGGGCAAGGCGCCAAAGGCCCCGGCCTCGTCTCCTCATGTTCACTCCCCAAGAAGTCCACTATGGGTGGACATTTCGAAACTAATTGAATGACTTTATGTCACGTTCGGAATACGTGTCAATAAATTTGAAAGAAAAAGTAAATAAATAATGTAAAATGAAAGTCTGTACGGAGCAACTTCGCTTGAACTAGGATTCGCACGGCCCGCGCAACGCGCGAAGACAATCCACGGCGCGTCTTGCAGCGAAAACCATCCCGATCGGGCGTCCCCGCCCGCGGCCTTCCTCAAATCTGGAACGGAAATGAAGTCTGTAACGAAACCCCATTCCGCCTCTTTCGACATGCCGCTCGATATCCGCCCGCGTCGGCTTCGCGGCCTTGCCGCGGCGCTTCTCCTCGCCCTCGCTACCGTCGCATCGGCATCGGCACCGGCCGCGACCGCCGCTGCGAAGCAACCGGCCGTGACCGCCCCGGGCAAAGACGGCAACGGCGTTTGGCGCTTCGGCAACGACACCATCTCCGCGCAGTGGCGGCTCGTCGGGACGCACATCGGGGAGATGAACATCGTCGCCGCAGGCGAGGCGGCGCCGATCAAGATCAGCGAACCTTTCGCCCTGCTCTTCGCCGACGGCCGGACGATCAAGGCCTCGCAGATGCAGGCGGCCGCGCCGAAGGCGGAAAAACTCGCTGCCGACGCGAAGGCTTCGCGCCTGGCCGAGCGCAGCCGCGGACAGAGCGTCAAAGCCAGCTTTACCGACGCCGACGGTCGCTTCCGCATCGACTGGCAGTTGCAGCAGCGCGAGGATTCGGCCTATCTGCGCGAGATCGTCGCGATCACCGCGCTCAAGCAGGACGAGCCGATCGCCGCCGTGTCGCTTCTGGCGGGCGACGATCTCGTCGACGCGACGGTGTACGGCGACGTGAAGGGTTCGCCCGTCGTCGCCGGCAACTACTGGCTAGGTTTCGAAAATCCGCTTGCTGAAAGCGAAGCGCACGGCAAGCGCGCCAAGCTCGAACTCAAGCGCAGCCTGCCGCTGCGCCAGGGTCAGTCGATCGAGTACTCGGCGGTCGTCGGCGTCGCACGCGAAGGACAGCTGCGCCGCGATTTCGGCACCTATGTCGAGCGCGAGCGCGCGCATCCGTACCGGCCGTTCCTCCACTACAACTCGTGGTACGACATCGGCTTCTTCACGCCGTACACCCAGGAGCAGGCGCTCGATCGCATCCATGCGTTCGGCCAGGAGTTGAGCGTCAAGCGCGGCGTCAAGCTCGACTCGTTCCTGTTCGACGACGGCTGGGACGACCGCACGGGCAGTTGGCATTTCAGCAAGGATTTCCCGCACGGCTTCGTCCCGCTCAAAGACGCCGCTGCCAAGTACGGCGCCGCACCGGGCGTGTGGCTGTCGCCGTGGGGCGGCTACAGCAAACCGAAGGAAGAGCGGGTCGCCAACGGCCGCGCCGCCGGCTACGAGATCATCGACAACGGCCTGGCCCTGTCCGGCCCCAGGTACTACCAGCGTTTCCACGACGCGGTACTGGAGCTGCTGACGAAGAACGGCATCAACCAATTCAAGTTCGACGGCACCGGCAACGCCGACAAGGTATTCCCCGGCAGCCGATTCGACAGCGACTTCGCCGCGGCGATCGCGCTGATCGACGACATCCGCGCGGCCAAGCCGGATACGTTCGTCAATCTCACGACCGGCACGTATCCGTCGCCGTTCTGGCTGCGCTACGCCGACTCGATCTGGCGCGACGGCGAGGACGACGACCTCGCCGGCGTCGGCACCAACCGCGAGCGCTGGATCACCTATCGCGATGCGCAGACCTATCACAACGTCGTGCAGCGCGGACCGCTGTTTCCGATCAATTCGCTGATGCTGCACGGAATCATCTATGCGCAGATGAACAAGCGCCTCGACACCGACCCCGGCCACGACTTCGCCAACGAGGTGCGCTCGTACTTCGCGACGGGCACGCAACTGCAGGAGATGTACATCACGCCGAAGCTGCTCGGCAAGGAGGATTGGGACGCGCTCGCCGACGCGGCGCGCTGGTCGCGCGAGAACGCAGCCGTGCTGCGCGATACGCACTGGGTCGGCGGCGACCCGGGTCGGCTCGACGTCTACGGCTGGGCGGCGTGGACGCCGCAGAAGGCGATCCTCACCCTGCGCAATCCCGATGCCCGCGCACAGATCGCCGTGATCGACCTCGAGCGTCAGCTCGAATTGCCGGCCGGCGCAGCGCGGCGATTCAAGGCACGCGAGCGTTGGTCCACCGCGGCCGCATCGGCAGATTTGTCGTTCGAAGCCGGCCGCCCGACTACGATCACGCTGGCGCCGTTCCAGGTCGTGACCTTGGAGTTGTCGCCCGAACCGGCACGTTGACCGAGCCGCTGCAGCGGACCGTGTTCGCCTCCCTCGAATCCGTCCGAACGCGCGCGGCATCGCCGATGGCGAGGCGAAGGCTCGGCCGCAGCGGACGGCGGATGCGCGGCACGCCGTTGCCGCGCTGCAGCACTCTGTATCCGCACGCGCATCGAGGCCAGAACGAAAATTTGACGCGGCGGCGACGGCCGGACTCGAGGCTTTTGCCGAAACGCGCCGGCGTGTACTCTTGGGACGAGGACCGTTCCCCAGGAGTAGCGCCGATGCTGAAGATTCTGGTGGCCAATTCGAAAGGCGGTTGCGGCAAATCCACGATTGCGACCAGCCTCGCCGCGCATTACGCGCAGGACGGCAAGAACACCGTGCTCGTCGACGCCGATCGGCAGGGTTCGAGCAAAAGCTGGTGCGAGAAGCGCGCGGGCTACACGACGCCGGTCCTGCCGCTCGCCGGCACTCGCTCCGACTGGCGCTCGCACGTGCCCCAGGGCGCGCAGCGCATCATCGTCGACGCCCCCGCAGCGATCCGGCCTCAGGACGTGGACGCGTTCCTCGACGATATCGATGCGGTGATCGTCCCCATGCTGCCTTCGCGCTTTGATCTCGAAGCGAGCCAGCACTTCATCGACGGCATCGCCGCGTTGCCGCGGATCAAGCGCGGCAAGGTCGCGGTCGGCATCGTCGCCAATCGGCTCAAGCCATGGACGACGGCTTCGCAGCAAGCGCTGGAGGAAATGAAGGCGCTGCCGTTCCCGGTCGTCGCGCAGATCCGCGACTCGCAGGCCTACGTGCTCATGGCCGGCCTCGGCAAGAGCATCTTCGACTACGCGTCGGAAACCGTGCGCTCGCACCAGGAAGACTGGAACAAGCTGCTGCGCTGGCTGAAGAAACTCCACTGATCCGACGAAACGAGCATGACTCGCGAATTGATTCTGCTGCGCCACGCCCACGCCGAAAGCGCGAAATCCGGAGACGGCGACCTGCAACGAGCCCTGTCCAAGCGCGGCATCGCCGAAGCCGAGGACGCCGGGCGCTGGCTGCGCAAACACGAAGCGTTGCCCGCGCGCGTGCTCTGTTCGCCGGCGCGGCGCACGCGGCAAACGCTCGACTGCGCGCTCGGCGAAATCAACCCGACTCTCGAGCCGCGCATCTACGAGGCGACCGCGGGCGAGCTGATCGCGCTGATCGA
>CBJLOV010000165.1:0-9960 GCA_966424745.1 uncultured bacterium | reverse complement strand
GCACACGATGCGCAAGAGGCGGGCGAACGCGCGCAGCCCCACGAGCATCCGCAGCCGCAGCAGGAACACGACGACGGCCACAAACACTGACCGGTTTGCCGGGGTCGGCGTCGCGACTTTCCGGATTGCGGCGAACAGGCGCTAGCGTGCGCGTTCGAGCAGCACCGAGGTCATCGACACGGTGCCGAAGTAGCCGACGTTGTGGAACGAGGCGACGTCGCCGCCGCGGCGCGCACCGAGCACGTAGAGCAGGGGCAGGTAGTGTTCGGGCGTCGGCACGGACAGATCGGCTTCGCGGCCGAGCGCGTGCCAGTCGAGCAGGTCGTCGAAGCGGCCTGCGCCGATGCGTTCGCGCACGGTTTCGTCGAAACGCACGGCCCAGTCGGTCGGGCGCGGATCGCGGAAGTTGAGCAGGCGCAGGTTGTGCACGATGTCGCCGCTGCCGAGGATCAACACGCCCTCGTCGCGCAGGGCGGCCAGTTCGTCGCCGAGCGCGTGGTGGAAAGTACCGGGGCGCGAGGAGTCGATGCTCAATTGCAGTGTCGGTATGTCGGCCTGCGGGTACATCACGTGCAGCACGCTCCAGGCGCCGTGGTCCAGGCCCCACTCCTGCGTCGGGCTCACCTTGGCGGTTTTCACCAGGTCGGCGATGCGCTGCGCGAGCGCCGGGTCGCCCGGGGCCGGATAGCGTACGTCGAACAGGGCCTGCGGGAAGCCGTAGAAGTCGTGGATCGTCTGCGGCCGCGCCGCCGAGCAGACGAAAACGCCGCGCGTTTCCCAGTGCGCGGAAATGCACAGGATTGCTTTCGGCTTCGGCATGCGCGCGGCCAGCTCCTGCCAGCCGCGCGTGTAGACGTTGTCCTCGATCGCGTTCATCGGCGAGCCATGGCCGACGAACAGGACGGGCATGCGGACCGTATTCACGGCGCTCAGTATGCCACCGTGATGCGCCGGCGCGGTTTGTCGTTCTGCTCGACGCGGTCGAGCACGGCGATCGCGTAGTCGGCGACGGTGATGCGGCTCTCGCCGTTCGCGTCGACCAGCAACTGCTCGCCGCCGATGCGGTACTTGCCGCTGCGTTCGCCGTCCTCGATCAGCGCGGCCGGGCTGACGTAGGTCCAGTCGAGGCCGGCCTTCGACGCGCGGAAGATCTCGAGCGCCTGGGCCTGCGCCAGCGCTTCGGGCTTCCACGCGGCGGGGAAGTTCGGATCGTCGATCACTTTCACGCCGGGCGCGGTCTCCAGGCTGCCCGCGCCGCCGACCCAGACGAAGCGCTTCACGCCGGCCGCCGGCAGCACATCGAGCAGCGACGCGGCGTACTTCGGAACCAGGGCGGCATCGGCGTCGCGGCGCGCGGAAAGGCTGGCGATGGCGGCCTCGGCGCCGCGGATCGCGTCGCGATAGCTGGCCGGGTTGCCGACGTCGCCGGCCACGACTTTGACCTTGGGATGGTCGATCTGGATGCGAGCGGGATCGCGCACGACGGCAACGACTTCGTGGCCGCGTGCGAGGGCTTCGTCGAGGATGCCGCGGCCGATATGGCCGCCGGCGCCGAACAGGGCAATGATCATGCTGAAAGGTCCTTGGGAGGCGGAAGAAAATAGGGGAAAACCCGACCCGGTGAAATGACCGGCCATGGAACGCTGAGTCTCGTGCCGTCGTTTCTTCATCGGCAGGCCGCGCGGATGGAGAAAACTGCCGTCGGCCACCGCGATGTCCGCCGGGCAGGCTGTGGCGTGGTCCGAAGAATCGACGACGCCGCGCAGTTTGCGCCCGATCATTGATTCGATAAACTGCGGAAATTGAAAATCAATGTCCAGTCTTATTGGACAATCGGCCATGCATCAGCCCGACGTCGATCTGAACCGGTTGGCCGTCTTCGCGGCGCTCGTCGAGGCCGGCTCCTTCACCGCCGCGGCGCAGCGGCTCGGCATGACCAAGTCGCGGGTCAGCCAACAGCTTGCCGCGCTCGAGAGCGAGCTCGGCGTCACCCTGGTCGTGCGCACGACGCGGCGCATGGCGCTGACCTCCGCCGGCGAGCAGTTCCACGCCGACAGCCTGCGTCTGCTCGACGAAGCGAGGGCCGCGATCGCGCGCGTCGGGGCGGCGCGCAGCACGCCGTCCGGGCTGTTGCGCGTCACCGCGGCCGGCGACTACGGCCCGGCGGTGATCGCGCCGGCCCTGGCGGGTTTCAAGCGGACCTATCCGCAGATCGAAATCGATCTCGTCGCTACCGACCGCATCGCCGATCCGATCGCCGAGCGCTTCGATCTGTCGATCCGCGTCGGCTGGCTGCGCGATTCGAGCCAGCGCGCGGCGCGTCTGGCTTCGTTCAAGCAGCGCCTCGTCGCCGCACCGGCCTACCTTGCCGCGCGCGGCATGCCGGCGCATCCGCGCGATCTGGTCCGGCACGAGTGGATCGCCCTGACGGCGCTGCGTTCGCCGCTGCGCTGGACGTTCGCTACGCGCAAAGGCGCGCGCACCGGCGTACGCCTGCATTCGACGATGCAGGCCAACAGCACGCTGGCCGTGCTTGCGTTCGTGCGTGCCGGCGTCGGTCTTTCCGTGCTGCCCGACTATCTCGTGGACGAGGATCTGCGCAGCGGCCGCCTGGTCCGCGTTCTTCCGCGGCACGAGTTGCCCGACGGCGGCATCTTCGCCGTCTACTCGGGGCGCGCGCCGCCGGCCAAGGTGCGCGCTTTCATCGAGCATCTGCGCACGCATCTCGCCGCGCCGCCGGCCTGATCCGCGCCGCCGGTTCGACGGTGACATCTGTCATTGCGAACGGCTGACGGCGGCGACTGCCGGCACGCGCGCGAAGCGCGCAATGTATGCCCACGGTGCGAACGGCTCGCGCTGCGACGGAGACGACGATGGGTACGGCATTGACGATATTGAGCGATACGGTGCGCCGTGTGCAGGACGGCGTGACGCGCGACGGCCTTGCGGGCGGTTTCGAGGCCGCGCAGTCGGCATACGCCGACGCAGGTGCAGCGCGAAACGGACAGGCTGCGGGCGCGGCCGATCTGAACAAATGGCTGATCGTCATTGCCGCCGTGCTCGGTGCCTTTCTTATCTGGCGCGCCGGACGCAAGCTCACGGGTTTTGCGTTTGCGGTTTTCTGGGTCTGGTTCACTATGCGCGGCTTCCGCTTCTGAGCCGCCGCTGCGCCGATTCGATCCTGCCGCGGTGCCGGCGATGGTAGATTACGCGGCCGCCGCTTTCGGCGGCTTGCAGCGGTGAAGATCGAAAGTGCGAGATTTCGCGGACAAGGCAGGCGCCATGGCGCCGTTTGACGGCGGCGGCCGGGTTGCGGTCATCGGCGGCGGGCCCGCAGGCCTGATGGCGGCGGAGACGGCGCGCGACGCCGGCGCGGCCGTCGACGTCTACGAGCGCATGGGCTCGGTCGGCCGCAAGTTCCTGATCGCGGGCAAGGGCGGCCTCAACCTCACCCATTCGGATCCGTTCGAATCGTTCGTTTCGCGCTATCGCGGCCGCGAGCGCGAGCTGCGCGAATGGTTGCGGGTCTTCGATGCCGATGCACTGCGCGAATGGGCGCGCGGGCTCGGAGTGGAGACCTTCGTCGGTACCTCGGGCCGCGTATTCCCGAGCGACCTGAAGGCGGCGCCGCTGCTGCGCGGCTGGGTGCGGCGTCTGCGTGCGAGCGGCGTGAACTTTCATGTGCATCATCGCTGGCTCGGCTGGAACGACGCCGGCGCCCTACGGTTTGCTCACGACGATGGCGGGCGGACAGTACGCGCCGACGCGATCGTGCTCGCGCTGGGCGGCGGCAGCTGGCCCGTGCTCGGATCGGACGGATCGTGGGTGCAGATACTGCAATCCCGCGCCGTAGATCTCGCGCCATTGCAGCCGGCCAATTGCGGTTTCGATATCGTGCGCGGCGCAGACGCGGGCTGGAGCGAATTCTTCGCGAACAAATACGCGGGGCAGCCGATCAAGCCGGCCGTCGTCACCTGGCGCGACAAAAGCGGAAACGAAATCCGGCGCCAGGGCGAGTTCGTCGTTACCGCGCACGGGGTCGAAGGCAGCTTGATCTATGCGCTCGCCGCAGACCTGCGCGATGCGATCGCCGCACAGGGCCGCACGACGATCCATCTCGACCTCGCGCCCGGCCGCGACGAAGCGCGGCTCGCGCGCGATCTCGCCGGGCCGCGCGGCAAACGCACGCTCAGCGAGCATCTGCGCCGGCATGCGGGCATCGACGGCGTCAAGGCGGGGTTGCTGTACGAACTGCTGCCCAAAGACGAGATGCAGAATCCGCGGCGCCTGGCGCAGGCGATCAAGGCACTGCCCTTGACCTTGCTGCGGGCGCGGCCGCTCGAGGAAGCGATCAGCAGCGCCGGCGGCGTGCGTTTCGCCGCGCTCGACGAGAAGCTCATGTTGAAGTCGCTGCCCGGTGTGTTCTGTGCCGGCGAAATGATCGACTGGGAAGCGCCGACCGGCGGTTATCTGCTGACCGCGTGTTTCGCGAGCGGGCGCATTGCCGGGGCCGCCGCGGCGCAGTGGGTTCGACGCGCGAATTGAGCGCCGGCCTGGTTTTCTCAGCTTGGGGCTCGCGCCGCGTACTTGTGCACCAGGCCGCGCAGAACCAGGTTGTGCGCCGCGCCGAAGAAGTTCGACGTGGCCCAGTAGATCCCGAGCGCAGAGGGAGCGAGCGCGAGCGAAACGACGCTGACCAGGACGGGGAGGACGATCAAGGCCGGCGATGCCTGGTTTTCGGCGCCGGGCATAGCCAGCATGCTTGCGCACATGAAAGCGCCGGCGAGTATCGCCAGCAGGACGTCCGGCTTGGCGAGATTGGCGATCCAGAGGAAATTCGAATGCAAGGCGAGTCGGCGCAGGGCTTGGTACAGGCCGAGACCGAATGCGCTCTGCGCGGCGATATTGCCGAGTGAAGACGTGCCGAAGAAACGGATGCCGTTTTCGCGGTAAAGCGCCAATGTGCGTGCGGCAAGTTTCTGCGGGTTGTCCTTGAACCGCTCGCGCAGCCGCTCGATGGCCGGTTTGATTCGTTCCATCGCCAGCCGGTTTCTATGTGCTTGGTAGCCCGCGGCCAGCGACAGCGGCGCCATGGCGATGCGGGCCGCAAGCGTCAGCACGACGATCGCCGCCGCCTCCGACAGACCGAAGTGTCCGCTCAGATACTGCATGCTTTCGGCGAGCGCGCCGGTCCACAACGTCCATAGTTCCATTGTCGAACTCCGCCATTGACGGATCGGAAGTATGGCCGCGGGCAGCCGAAATTCAATGTGCCGTAAGTATCGCGCTCGGCCGATCCGTCAATGCGCCACCGGCATCGTGAACTGCGCACCCTTGGCGATGCTGTCGGGCCAGCGCTGCATCACGCTCTTGTAGCGCGTGTAGAAACGCACGCCCTCCTCGCCGTAGATGTGCGCGTCACCGAACAGCGAGCGCTTCCAGCCGCCGAACGAGTGCCAGGCCATCGGCACCGGGATCGGCACGTTGATGCCGACCATGCCGCACTTGATCTGGCGCGCGAAGGCGCGCGCGATGCCGCCGTCCGAGGTGTAGCACGACACGCCGTTGCCGAACTCGTGCGCGTTGATCAGCTCGACCGCGCCGGCGAAGTCGGGCACGCGCACGATGCCGAGCACGGGGCCGAAGATTTCTTCGCGATGGATCTTCATGCCGGGTTCGACGTGGTCGAACAGGGTGCCGCCGAGAAAGAATCCGTCCTCGTGCCCGGCGACGACGTGGCCGCGTCCGTCGACGACGAGCTTCGCGCCTTCGGCGACGCCGGCGTCGATGTAGCCGACGACTTTTTCCCGGTGCGCGGCGGTGACCAGCGGCCCCATTTCGACGCTCGCGTCGAGGCCGCTGCCGATCTTCAATGCCTTCACGCGGGCCGCCAGTTTGTCGACGAGCGGGTCGGCGACGTCGCCGACCGCGACCGCGACCGAGATGGCCATGCAGCGCTCGCCGGCCGATCCGTAGCCGGCGCCGATCAAGGCATCGACGGCTTGGTCGAGGTCGGCGTCGGGCATGACGATCAGGTGATTCTTCGCGCCGCCGAGCGCCTGCACGCGCTTGCCGCGCGCGGTGCCCTGCGTGTAGATGTACTCGGCGATCGGCGTCGAGCCGACGAAGGACAGCGCGGCGACGTCCGGGTGCCCGATCAGCGCGTCGACCGCCGCCTTGTCGCCCTGCACGACGTTGAACACGCCGTCGGGCAGACCTGCCTGCCGGAGCAGCTCGGCGATCAGCAGCGAGGGCGAGGGATCGCGCTCGGACGGCTTCAGCACGAAGGTGTTGCCGCAGGCCAGCGCCACCGGAATCATCCACAGCGGCACCATGAACGGGAAATTGAACGGGGTGACGCCGGCGACGACGCCGAGCGGCTGGCGCAGACTGTAGTTGTCGATGCCGCCGCCGATCTGGTCGGTGTACTGGCCCTTGAGCAGATGCGGCGCGCCGCAGGCGAATTCGACGACCTCGATGCCGCGGGCGACTTCGCCCTTTGCGTCGGAAAACACTTTGCCGTGTTCGCGCGTGATCAGCCCGGCGAACTCGTCCTGGTGCGCGTCGAGCAGGGCTTTGAACGCGAACAGGATGCGCGCGCGCTTGAGCGGCGGCGTTTCGCTCCAGGCCGGGAATGCCCTGCGCGCCGCGGCGACCGCCGCGTCGACTTCGCCCGCGTCCGCGAGCGCGGCCCGACCGGTGACGCTGCCGAGCGCGGGATCGAACACGTCCGCGTATCTTCCGCTCCGGCCGGCGACTTCGCGGCCGTCGATGTAGTGGGCGATCTGGCGGATGGAAAGCTCGGGCGATTCACGATTCATGCGGAGGCTCTGGGTTTTGCGCGCCGTCGGATGGCGGTTCTCATCCTACAACGTATCCCGCTGCGCTGCCGGCGATGCGGCTCGCCGCGACATCGGCAGATCGACGAAGAAGCCGTTGCGGCCGTCCGCGGTCGCCTGATAACGCGCCTCGCCGCCGTGGCGCCTGGCGATCTGGCTGACCAGGGCGAGTCCCAGCCCGGCGCCGGAATGGCGGGCGGTGGTTTCCGCGCGCCGATAGAACGGCTCGAACAGATGCGCGGATTGCTCCGCGGGTATCGCCGCGCCCATGTCGCGGACGGCGATTTCGGCCGTGTCCGCGTTCGCGGCAATGCTCACCTGCACCGGGGCGACGCCGTAGCGTTGCGCGTTCTCGAGCAGATTGCGCAGCATGCGGCGCAGCAGCCGCGGGTCGCCTCGAAGAACGACGTGAGAGCCTTCGAGTTCCACCTCGTCGTAGCGGCAGCACTCTTCGGCGGCCAGGCCGAGCAGGTCGACTTCTTCGTCTACATCCAAAGCCGGAATGGCATCGAGCCGGCTGGCGAGGAGGATTTCGTCGATGAGCAGATCGAGTTCGGCGATGTCCTGTTCCAGGCCGGTCTTGCGGCGCGGATCGGCGACCTCCTTCATCAGCTCGGCGGCGAGCCGAATGCGCGCCAGCGGCGTACGCAGCTCGTGCGAAGCGTTGGCGAGCAGGGTCTTGTGCGCGCCGACCAGGTCTTCGATACGGTCGGCGGCGCGATTGAAGCTCACCGCGAGCCGGGCGACCTCGTCCTTGCCTTCGACGGCGACGCGTGCGGAAAGATTGCCCGCGCCCAGCGAATCGACCGCTTGCTCGAGGCGCTCGAGCCGCTTGGTCAGTTGCCGCGTGAGCGGGTAGGTGGCGACGGCGATGCACAGCGCCAGCCCTGGGAAAATGCTGAAGGCATGGATGCCGTGCATGACCGCGCTGCCGTCGTCGAGGTGCCAGAACACGGCTGCGGCGAGCGCGAATGCGCCGAGGCTGGCGACGAGGGCGAGAAAGAAACGGGTGTGCAGATGCGACATGCGGCTCAATCTTGCGCTTTGGCGAAGACGTAACCGGTGCCGCGCACGGTGATGATGCGCCGCGGCTTCTTGGGTTCGTCCTCGATGGCCGCGCGGATGCGCGAGATGTGCACGTCGATCGAACGGTCGAACGCCTCCAGATGTTCCCCCTTGACCAGGTCGAGCAGCACCTCGCGCGACAACACCCGGCCGGCGTTCTCGGCCAGCGCGACCAGCAGGGCAAACTGGTACGACGTGAGGTCGCGCGGACTGCCGTCGAGGCGCAGGGCACGGCCGGCGCGGTCGATTTCCAGACGGCCGAACGCCATCGGCTGCTCCGCCGGATAGGCGCGCCCGCGCCGGCGCAGAACGGCGCGGAGGCGGGCGAGCAGTTCGCGCGGCTCGAACGGCTTGGGCAGGTAGTCGTCGGCGCCGATCTCGAGGCCGACGATGCGGTCCGTCGCATCGCCGCGCGCGGTGAGCATCAGGATCGGCAGGTCGGATTTCGTGCGCAGCTGTCGGCAGATGTCCAGACCGTCCATGTCCGGCAGCATCAAGTCGAGCACGACCGCGTCGTAGGGAACGACGCCAAGTCGTTGCAGCGCGGCGGCGCCCATGGACGCCGCGTCCACGCGAAACCCCGCCTTGAGGAGATACTCGACCAGCATCTCGGCGAGGCGGGGGTCGTCTTCAACGAGGAGAACGCGTTCTGCCATGCGCACGGGCCCAGTCCGATCGGTGCGCGGATCGCAGCATGCTTCCGCGTCGTGGTCAACTTCAGTGATGCGACACGTGTTCGGCGAGTGCCTTGCGCTGAGCGGGGGTGAGCGTTTCGGCCACGTCGGCGACGAACTGGACGGCGAGTCTGGATTCTTGATCCGCCGCGTTCATGTGCGCTGCGCGCGCCGCTTCGATCGCGCCGCGATCGATGTTGTCGGCGGTGAGCAGCGAGAACATCTGCGCATGGCTCCCGTTCATCTTCTCCTGCACCGGCGCGAGATCGGCGCTGGCCTGCTGGGCGAGCGCGGCGATCCTGGTCTTCTGGGCGTCGGTCGCGCCGGTATTGTCGTAGACGAATTGCAGCATTGTCTGCACGTGCGCGACTATGTCGTGGCCATGACCATGGCCATGCGCCGTCGAGGCTGCGTTCGCGGCGACGGCGAGGCCGCCGAGAAAGATCGACAGGAGAGCGGGTTTGACGAGCGCCCGGCGAACGGCGGGCAGTGAGTCGCGGATGGATTGGAAAATGGTCATGATCGATGCCTTCGTTTAGCGGGGAAGATACCCCGCGAAGAAGTCTGCTCGGCGAGTGTTAGCGCGGTTTGTGGCTTGCGTAAAGTTGTGTGAAGCCGTGTCGGGTGTGCGCTTTGCAGCAAGCGCGGCTTCCGCTATCGTCGCCGCATGATCGACGTGAAAACCTGCAGCGGCGCGCAGATCGAACCGTATCTCGACGCCGTCGCCGAGCTGCGTATCGCCGTGTTTCGCGACTGGCCGTACCTGTATGCGGGCGACCGCGACTACGAGAAGCAGTATCTGGCGACCTATGCGAAATCGCCCGAGAGCCTGTTCGTGCTCGCCTTCGACGGCGAAAGAGTGATCGGCGCTTCGACCGGAATTCCGCTGACGGACGAAACGGCGGCCTTTCAGAAGCCGTTCCTCGATCGCGGCGTTGCTCTTCCCGACGTGTTCTATTTCGGCGAATCGGTGCTGCTGCGCGACTACCGCGGCCAAGGCCTCGGTCATCGTTTCTTCGACGAGCGCGAAGGCTATGCACGGCGGCTCGGCCGCTTCGCGTCGACCGCGTTCTGCGCGGTCGAACGCGACGCGGGCGATCCGCGCCGTCCCGCCGGCCATCGCGACAATGATACGTTCTGGACCAAGCGCGGCTACGCGCGCCAGGACGACATGTTCTGCGAGCTCGAATGGCAGGAAATCGGCGCGGCCCATGCCAGCTTGCATCGCCTGCGATTCTGGCTGCGTCCGCTCGCGTAGGGGCGCAATTCATCGCGCCCGGCTTTTAGGTGTGGAAAGTAGGGGAGCGGCGCGATGAATCGCGCCCCTGCGCGGCCGCCGTCTTGTGTTTGTCCTCTCACAGGTCGCGAATCGCGCATTGCGG
>CBJLOV010000164.1:0-9964 GCA_966424745.1 uncultured bacterium | reverse complement strand
GACGCACCTTGCAAATGGCTGTTTTTCTTTACGGCCAGTTAACCGCCGTTGGGGCAGCCTTCAGTTTCAAAAGCCGCTACGTCTTAGGAGGCGCCATGCCAAAGTACGACGCGAGAGAAAACGCCATTTCCGGCAAAACCCCCGTTGTCTACGATATTTCCACCGGCGAAGTCGTGATCATTAACGACTCGTGGTTACTTCCGTCGCCCTTTGACGGTGACGAGGACATCTCGAATTTCGTGGACAACGCCGAGCCAAGAGATAGGAATAGGGACTGATTGAGATTCACGTTTTGCGGCCGTCTGCGTGAAGAGCGTTTCGCCACCGCAGGCGAAGCCGCCAGCTTGCAGGTGCCTTGAAGCTCGCGACGAGTTCAGCCCATTGTGAAACGCGTAGGGCGGGAGAAGCGAAGCGCATCCCGCCTTCTTGACCGATACGGCAACGGCGGGATGCGCCGCTGCGCGGCTTCTCCCGCCCTACGCGCTTTGTCTTGGTCACTTCTTTTGCACGAGCACGGCGCCGCAAGAGCGGCGCGAACAGCGGAGCTGGCCGCGTAGCGTAGAGCAGGATCCCCGCAGTCAAGAGAAGAACCCGCTCGCCCAACAGGCGGGTGGAAACTCTTGCTCTCAAAAAACCACAACACAAGCAAAAGTCGCTGGAAGACCAGGCCTACGCCTGTTGACAGCCCCGCTTGCGCGGGATTGACGAGCGAGAGCGAAGCGATGGTTGGACGTCCCGTCGGCACGACCGATATCTCCACCAGCGCGACTCATCAGATCGACTCCAGCGATCTCCCCGCGACATCCACCGGATTGCCGACGCCGTCCACGGCATCGATTTCGGCTTCGCCGAGCAGGTCGGACAGGTCGATGTGCAGCAGCTCGGCGGCGGCGCGCACCGCATGCGCCCAACTGCAGCCGTTCGCGAACAGCATGCCCTGCGTATCGAGCGTGCCGCCGCGTCCGCGGTAGCCGAGCGCGACTGCGGCGGCGCCGTCGGCGAGCAGCGGCCGCAGCATGCCGAGCACGGGTTCGGGCCGCGTATGGCACAGCAGCAGGTGCGCGCGCGTGGTGCCGTAGAGCGCCGCGCCGCAGCGGTCCCAGCTCGCATGCGTTTCTTCCGCGGCCGTGCGTCCGCTGCGGAAGCGCGCCGGCTCGAGCAGGCAGACGACGCGATGCGCCACGTTGCGGCTGCGCAGGCGCTTGGACGCTTTCAACGCCTCTTGGAGCTGGCAGGCGCCGATCGCGGTGAGGGTCAATTCCGCCTCTTCCGGTTGATGTCCGGCATGCCTCACGCGTATCGCGCCATCGGCGACGAGCGTGCGCGCGTCGCGTTCGTCGAACACCGACGGCATCTCCGATTTCGCCGCCACCACGGCGAAGATCTGGCCGTGCGTGCGATAGACCTCGCGCATCAACGCCGCCGCGCTGTTGTAGTCGACCGGAAACACCACGCGCGCGATGTCGGAAGGCTCGCCGAACATCGCCTCGGCCATGCTCGTGTCCTGGTGCGAGATCTCGTTCTTGCCGTTCTCCCAGGTGTGCGAGGTCAGCACCACGGGCACCGACAGCCAGCGCGCGGGGTGACCCGCCGCCTTGGCGTGCGCGGCGAAGATGATTTCCTGGCGCAGCGCCGACTGCATCTTCACGCCGAACGCCTCGTAGGTCACCGCGATGTTGATGCCGCCCTTGTTGCCGAGCGCGGCGCAGACCACCGCCTCCTCGTTGAGTGCGGTGATGACGCCGCCGTCGACGGCTTCCTGATCGGCGAGCTCGACGTCGGTCACGCGGTGCTTGAGCAGTTCGAGCGTGCGCAGCATGTGGTTCGAGCGGCTTTCGTCCGGATTGCCGAAGCGCGGGCGCAGAGCCGGGTTCGCCCGCACCGCATCGACGAAACAGTCGTCGATCGCCTGCATCGCCGACAGCGCCGGCGCGTCGGCGCCGGCCGGGTGCCAGGCCGGATGGATTTCGACCGGCGCCACGTCGCGATGCGCGATCGGGTTGTCGCGCTCGCGCAGGCGTTCGCGATGGCGGCCGAAACAGGCGGCCGCGTCCTTCAGTTCTTCGGGCGGCACCCACAGGCACTGCGCCGATTCGTTGAAGCGGGCGAGCGCGGTCGCCGAAGAGCGCGGGTTTTCGCCGAGCGGCGTACCGTGCGCCGCGTTCGTGCCTTCGCCGTAGAAACCGGCACCCTTGGGCGCAACGGCAATGCCGTACGGCAGCTGTGCCGGATAGCGCATCGTGCCCGCGCGGGCGCGGTCGATGCAATGCTGCAGGCGTTCCTCCATCGCCCAGATCGCCCAGACGAACGCCGCCGGATCGCGGCCGTCGAACACGATCGGATCGTAGCCGTTGAGCTTCAGATGCTGCGACAGCCAGGTCGGCCCGCCTTCCTGCGAGGCCATCGTGCGCTGATCGATGCGGCGGCCGTTGGAGATCAGGATCGGCGTAACCGTGCCGCAGTCCTGTGCGCGCCACCAGCGCGGCGCCCAGTCGCCGCCGCGCTGCTCCTCGAACGCGCCGTCGGAGAGGAACGCGGTGAGGCGCTCCCCCGGCAGCGGCATGTGCGCATAGAGCAGTTCGGCGAAACCGAGGAAACCGCCTTCGATGACGGCGCCCGCGGTGTGTACGTTGACGTGGCTGCCGAGCGGCGACTCGGGCGAGCCGTCCGGCGCGAGACGATAGCTGTAGAAGTCCTGGGCCATGCGCGAAAGCTGCCGGTCGGACAGACCGTAGCGTTCCGCGTGCGCCGGCGTCGTGTTGCCGACGATCACGTTGAGCGCGTCGACCGCCGACACGCAGTGCCCCTGCCCCATCAGCCAGCCGCGGGTGATGCCGGTCAGCGCGTTCGCGGCGAGATAGCCCGCGTAAGCCGGCGCCATGTTGAGCGAACCGCCCATATGGCCTTGCGGATTCGACTTGAAATCCTCGGCCTGCAGCGGCCGGCCGTCGAGATGGACGTGCTTGGCATAGGTCATGTGCGCGACGAGCCACATCGCCGCGTTCGTCACCCGGTCGAGCGCGGTCAACAGCCGGAAGAACGGCACGCCGTCGCCGGCGACATGGCGCGCGGCCAACGCCTGGTACATGTCGTACACGCGCAATTGCGTCTGCGCCGCGTGGCGGATCGCCCCGCAGCCCTGCGCCCACGCGGCGAAATCGGGATCGCGGGCACGCAACCCCCGCGCATCCTCTTCGGCGGAAAACAATTCGATGCTGCGCATGGGCGGCCTCACTCGAGTTCGATACTCTCGCGGTGTTCGGGAATGTGCACGGCCCAATGCAATTCGCGTTCCATGTGCTGACGCAGGGCATCGGCCGCGACCGGCTCGCCGTGGGTGACGAACGCCTTCTTCGGCGGGGCGCGGAAATTTTTCATCCAGGCGAGGCTGTCGGCGTAGTCGGCATGCGCCGACAGCGTGGACAGCGAAGCGACTTCGGCGTTCACCGGCACCTCCACGCCATGGATGCGCACCGTCTTCGCGCCGCCCAGCATCGCCGCGCCGCGCGTGCCCGCGGCCTGGTAGCCGGAGAACAGAATCGTGTTGCGCGGATTCGGCGCGAACGCCTTCAGGTGATGGACGACGCGGCCGCCGGTCGCCATGCCGCTCGCGGCGATCAGGATCATCGGCCGCTGCAGCGTGTTGAGGTGCTTGGACTCCTCGACCGTGTTGACGTACTTCGCCGCGCGGCACATCGCTTCGCATTGTCGCGCATCGAGCCGATGCTCGTCGTGGAAGCGGTGATAGAGCTCGGTGACGTCGACCGCCATCGGGCTGTTGAGGTACACCGGCAGATCGGGCGGAATCCGTCCCGCCGCCTTGAGCCGAGCGACGCAGTAGAGCAGCGACTGCGCGCGGCCGACCGCGAACGACGGCACCACGACCACGCCGCCGCGGCGGATCGTGCGCGTGATGACGGGTTCGAGCTCGTCGAGGGGATCGACCTGCGGATGCAGGCGGTCGCCGTAGGTCGACTCGATCAGCAGATAATCCGCCCGTTCGAGCGCGCGCGGTGTGCGCATGATCGGATCGTTCATGCGACCGAGATCGCCCGAGAATACGACGCGCCGGTGGCCGTCGGCGACGCTGACGAAGGCCGAGCCGAGGATGTGCCCCGACGGCGCGAGCTGGGCCTGCATCCCGCCGCCGAGGTCGATCGGCGTGTCGTAGCCGACCGTGTGGAAATAGCGCAGCGACTTCAGCGCATCCTCCTCGTCGTACAGCGGCAGCGCCGGATGGTGTTTGGAGAATCCGTGCCGGTTCGCGTACTCGGCGTCTTCCTCCTGCAGGCGGCCGCTGTCGGGCAGGAGCAGTTTGCACAGCTCGTACGTCGCTGCGGTGCAATAGATGCGGCCGCGAAAACCGCGCTTGACCAACAGCGGCAGATAACCGGAATGATCCAGATGCGCGTGGGTCAGCACGACTGCGCCGATGCTCGACGGCTCCACCGGCAACGCACCCCAGTTGCGCAGACGCAGCTGCTTGAGACCCTGGAACAGGCCGCAGTCGACCAGCGCGCGCGCCGCGCTCCCGACGCTGAGCAGGTATTTCGAACCGGTGACCGTGCCGGCCGCGCCGAGAAACTGGATCTGCATGTGTATCCCGCTTTCCGGCCGCCGGGGTATGGAGGATTCGCCGGCGGCATGCGCAAGCCTAGGCACGCAGCGCGCGGCGACTCTTGACGCGAATCAAATTTGTGCCGGTGCACGCCGCGGTGCCGCTCTGACGCACCGCATCAAACTTTTGATTTCGATCAAGCTGCCGCCGTGCGCCGCGGCCTACCCTCGCAGCACCTTCGCTCGCCCGGCCTGCCCATGTCCCCGCGCCCCGCTTTCGAGCTTCCCCCCGTGCTCGACCCGCAACTCGTCGATCAAAAATTCCACGCCGCGCTCGCCCGCGCGACGGCCTCGCTGTCGCCGGCCTCGTGCCTGCTCGCGGTGCTCGACTGGGCGCTGCATCTCGCCGTCTCGCCGGGCAAGCAGTTCGACCTGCAGCGCTTGGCCTTGAGCGAACTGGGCGAATGGAACCGCTATCTGCGCGACAGCTTCGACGTGCGCTGCGCAAACGGGCAGCCGTGCGTGGAACCCGCCGAACACGACCGCCGCTTCGCCGCGCCGGAGTGGGAACGCTGGCCATTCGCCCCGCTGCAACAGGCATTCCTGCTCACCGAAAAGTGGTGGGCGGCGGCCACGCGCGACGTGCACGGCGTCTCCGCGCACCACGCCAACGTGGTCGGCTTCGCCGCGCGGCAATGGCTCGACGTGTTCTCGCCGGGCAACTTCCTCGCGACCAACCCGCTCGTGCTGCGCCGGACCGCGCAGCAGGGCGGCGCCAATCTCGTGCGCGGCGCGCTCAATCTGTTCGACGACGTGCAGCGCGCCGCCGCGGGGCGGCCGCCCGTCGGCGCCGAACAGTTCGAGCCCGGCCGCAACGTCGCGGTCACACCGGGCAAGGTGGTGCTGCGCAACCGGCTCATCGAATTGATCCAGTATTCGCCGACCACGGCCAAGGTGCGCCCCGAGCCGATCCTCATCGTGCCGGCCTGGATCATGAAGTACTACATCCTCGACCTGTCGCCGAACGACTCGCTGATCAAATACCTCGTCGACCAGGGCCACACAGTGTTCTGCATCTCCTGGAAGAATCCCGGCACGGCCGAGCGCGACTTCGGCATGCAGGACTATCTCGACCTCGGCATCATGGCAGCGCTCGACGCGGTGTCGGCGATCGTGCCGAAGCGCAAGATCCACGCCGCCGGCTACTGCCTCGGCGGCACCCTGCTCTCGGTCGCCGCCGCGGCCATGGCGCGCGACGGCGACGATCGCCTTGCCTCGATGACCCTGTTCGCGGCGCAGACCGATTTCAGCGAACCGGGCGAACTCGCCCTGTTCGTCGACGAAAGCCAGGTCAGCTATCTCGAGGACCAGATGGCGCAGACCGGCTACCTCAGCGCGCAGCAGATGGCCGGTGCGTTTCAGATGCTGCGCTCCTACGATCTGCTCTGGTCGAAGCTCGTCGGCAACTACCTGATGGGCGAGCGCGAGCCGATGAACGACTTGATGGCGTGGAATGCCGACGCGACGCGCATGCCGGCGCGCATGCACTCGGAATACCTGCGCCGGCTGTTCCTCGACGACGATCTCGCCGAAGGCCGCTATCCGGTCGGCGGCAGGCCGGTCGCGCTGAGCGACATCCGCCTGCCCGCGTTCTGCGTCGGCACGGTGACCGATCACGTCGCGCCGTGGCGTTCGGTCTACAAGCTGCACTACGAGACGGTCGCCGAGATCACCTTCGTGCTGACCTCGGGCGGGCACAACGCCGGCATCGTCAGCGAACCCGGCCATCCGCATCGCAGCTATCTGCTGCGTACGCGCGCGGAGGGCGCGCCCTATGAGTCGCCCGAGGAATGGCAGACGCAGGCGACGCGCAAGGACGGCTCGTGGTGGCCCGAATGGTGCGCGTGGCTCGACGCGCGTTCCGGCACCTCCGTGGCCCCGCCGAAAACCGGCGCCAAGGGTTACGCCGTGCTCGGCGATGCGCCCGGCAACTACGTGCTGGAGAAATGAAATGACGGCGCCGGGCATCGTCGACCTTGCCGGCAGGCGCGGCCTGATCGTCGGCATCGCCAACGAACACAGCCTTGCCTGGGGCTGCGCGCAGCACTGCCATGCGGCGGGCGCGCAGCTCGCGGTGACCTGGCTCAACGAGAACGCGCGGCCGTTCGTCGAGCCGCTGGCGAAGCAGATCGACGCGCCGCTCGTGCTGCCGCTGGACGTCGAGCAGGACGGCCAGCTCGAAGCGGTCTTCGCCGCGATCGAACAATATTGGGGGCGGCTCGACTTCCTCCTGCACTCGATCGCGTTCGCACCGAAGGCCGACCTGCACGGCCGCGTGGTCGACAGCTCGCGCGCCGGCTTCGCGCGCGCGATGGACGTCTCCTGCCATTCCCTGTTACGCGTGGCGCGGCTTGCCGAGCCCTTGATGCATCAAGGCGGCAGCATCGTCACGCTGAGCTACCTCGGCGCCGAGGAAGTGATCGCGAACTACGGCCTGATGGGGCCGGTCAAGGCCGCGCTCGAATCGTCCGTGCGCTATCTCGCGGCGGAGCTCGGCCCCTCCGGCATCCGCGTCAACGCGGTCTCGCCGGGACCGGTGGCGACGCGCGCGGCCTCGGGCATCGCGCACTTCGACGCCCTGCTCGACGATGCCGCGCGACGCGCGCCGCTGCGCCGCCTGATCGACCGCGACGACGTCGGCGCGCTCTGCGCCTTCTTGTTCGGCGACGCTGCGCGCGCCATCACCGGCGACACGCTGCTCGTCGACGCCGGACTGCACATCCTGAATTGATCGAGGACTCCGCATGATTCCCCCCTCATGGAAACCCGCGCTGCGCATCGCCGCCGTCGTCACCGCCGCCGGCGTGCTCGGCGCGGCGACATGGATCTATCTGCGCCCGAAGGGCCCGGGTCCCGGCTTCGTCAGCGGCAACGGCCGCATCGAGGCCGTCGAGATCGATGTCGCCGCGAAGATTCCCGGCCGCCTGCGCGAGGTGCTCGTCGAGGAAGGCGAGTTCGTCCATGCGGGCCAGGCGCTCGCGCGCATGGATACCGACGTGCTCAAGGCGCAGCGCGACGAGGCTTCGGCGCAGCTCGCGCAGGCGCAGGCGGCGATCAAGACCGCGCCGTACCAGGTCGCCCAGCGCCACAACGAATACGCCGCGGCGCAGGCCCAGGTCGTCGCCCGCATCGCCGCGCGCGACGCCGCGCGAAAGCGTTTCACCCGCATCAAGGCGCTCGCGGACAAGGGCTCCGCCTCGCTGCAGGCACTCGACGATGCGCGCGCCGACATCGACGGCCAGCAGGCCACCGTCGCCGCCACCCAGGCCCAGGTCGCCGCGGCGCAGGCCGCGATCGAAACCTCGCTGTCGCAGGTGACCAGCGCTCAATCCGCGACGGACGCCGCGACCGCGACGATCGCGCGCATCGACGCCGACATCGACGATTCGACCATGGTTTCGCCGCGCGACGGACGAGTGCAATATCGCGTCGCCCAGCCCGGCGAGGTACTCGGCGCCGGCGGCAACGTGCTCAACCTGGTCGACCTCGGCGAGGTCTACATGACGTTCTTCCTGCCCGAGACCGCGGCCGGCAAGGTCGCGCTCGGCGCGGAGGCGCACCTCATCATCGATGCCGTTCCGCAATACGTGATTCCGGCGAAGGTGTCATTCGTCGCCGCGGTCGCCCAGTTCACGCCGAAGACCGTGGAGACCGCGAGCGAGCGGCAGAAGCTGATGTTCCGGGTCAAGGCCCGGATCGACCGCGCTTTGCTGCGCAAATACCTCGCCCAGGTCAAGACCGGCGTGCCCGGCGTCGCCTGGATCAAGCTCGATCCGGCCGCGGCGTGGCCGGCGGCGCTCGCGGTCAAGGTGCCGGAGTAGACGATGGCGTCCTCCCTTGCGCCGGTCGCCAGCCTGCGCGGCGTGCGTCTGCGCTACGCGAAAACGGCCGCCCTCGACGGCATCGACCTGGATATTCCCGCCGGCTGCATGGTCGGCCTGCTCGGCCCCGACGGCGTCGGCAAATCGAGCCTGCTGGCCCTGCTCGCCGGCGCGCGCGCGCTGCAGGAGGGAACGCTCCGCGTGCTCGGCGGCGACATGGCGAGCCGGCGTCATCGCGACGCGGTGTGTCCGCGCATCGCCTACATGCCGCAGGGCCTCGGCAAAAATCTCTATCCGACCTTGTCGGTCGAGGAGAACCTGCAGTTCTTCGCGCGCCTGTTCGGCCACGCCGCCGCCGAGCGCCGCCGCCGCATCGACGAACTCACCCGCAGCACGGGCCTGCAGGCGTTTCTGGCGCGTCCGGCCGGCCAGCTCTCGGGCGGCATGAAGCAGAAGCTCGGCCTGTGCTGCGCGCTGATCCACGATCCCGACCTGCTCGTGCTCGACGAGCCGACCACCGGCGTCGATCCCTTGGCCCGCGCGCAGTTCTGGGACCTCATCGCGCGCATCCGCGCCGACCGCCCGGGCATGAGCGTCGTCGTCGCCACCGCCTACATGGACGAAGCGCAGCGGTTCGACCGGCTCGTGGCGATGGACGCCGGCAAGGTGCTCGCGACCGGCACGCCCGCCGAACTGCTGGCACGCACCGGAACGCAGTCGCTCGAAGCGGCGTTCATCCGCCTGCTGCCCGAGGACAAACGCCGCGGCTATACGTCCGTTGAGATTCCGCCGCTCGCGGCCGACGACGGCGATGTGGCGATCGAAGCGCGCGGCCTGACCATGCGCTTCGGCGATTTCGTCGCCGTCGATCACGTCGATCTGCGCATCCGCCGCGGCGAGATCTTCGGCTTCCTCGGCTCGAACGGCTGCGGCAAGACGACGACGATGAAGATGCTCACCGGCCTGCTGCCGGCGAGCGAAGGCGAAGCGCGCCTGCTCGGCAAGGCGGTCGATCCCCGCGATCTCGATACGCGCCGCAGGGTCGGCTACATGTCGCAGGCGTTCTCGCTCTACGCCGAACTGAGCGTGCGCCAGAACCTGGTGCTGCACGCGCGCCTGTTCCATGTGGCCGAAGCGCAGATTCCGGCGCGCGTCGCCGAAATGCTCGAACGCTTCGGCCTCGGCGGCGTGCAGGACAGCCTGCCCGAGGCGATTCCGCTCGGCATGCGCCAGCGCCTTTCGCTCGCCGTGGCGATGGTGCACGAGCCGGTGCTGCTGATCCTCGACGAGCCGACCTCGGGCGTCGACCCGATCGCGCGCGACAATTTCTGGCGCCTGCTCGTCGAGCTGTCGCGGCGCGACCGCGTCACGATCTTCATCTCCACCCATTTCATGAACGAGGCCGAGCGTTGCGACCGCATCTCGCTGATGCACGCGGGCAAGGTGCTCGCCAGCGATGCGCCGGCCGCGCTCGTCGCCAGGCGCGGAGCGAAGACACTCGAAGCGGCTTTCATCGACTACCTCGT
>CBJLOV010000163.1:0-10084 GCA_966424745.1 uncultured bacterium | reverse complement strand
TAACTACAAATAGACCCCAAATCCGGGGCGTTGCGCGGGATGTTCGCCCTGCGTCCGTAGTACGTCAAGCAAATTTCTTACGCAGTCTTAGTCGGTTACCCGCTATTCGCGATTGCAAGTAGCGCCCAATCTTCGCTGGCGATCATCGCAAGGCAGGGGCGTAATGGATTATCGGGCCGAAAACAAGGGCGTAACAAGCGCTTCGGCTGGTTCGTCGGGGCCGCGTTTGCTGGATGAAGTTCGCAAGAAGTTGCGCGTCAAACACTACAGTTTGCGCACTGAGCAGGCGTACGTGGCCTGGATCCGACGGTTCATCCTTGCGAACGGCAAGCGCCATCCGCGCGAACTGGGGGCGAAGCAGGTGGAAGCGTTTCTGAGCGACCTGGCGACCGAGGGCAATGTCGCCGCGGCGACGCAGAACCAGGCGCTTGCGGCATTGCTGTATTTGTATCGCGAGGTTCTCGGCGTCGAGCTGCCGTGGCTCGATCAGGTCGTACGCGCGAAGCGCCCTCGCCGCCTGCCGACGGTTTTGGCAAAGGAAGAGGCCGCGCGTCTGCTCGCCGCGCTGGACGGCCGTTCGTGGCTGATCGCCAGCCTGCTCTATGGCACGGGTATGCGTCTGATGGAGGGTCTGCGTTTGCGCGTGAAAGACATCGATTTTGCGCGCAACGAGATCGTCGTGCGCAACGGCAAGGGCGGAAAGGACCGCCGCACGATGCTGCCGCGCTCGCTCGTCGAGCCGTTGCAGCGCGAAGTGGAGCGTGCGCGCATCCTGCATGCGCAGGACCTCGCCGCCGGCGTTTCGGAGGTCTGGCTGCCTCACGCGCTGGCGCGCAAATACCCTCGCGCGAATCTCGAGTTCGGCTGGCGTTGGCTGTTTTCGTCGCCAACGTTGTCGCGCGATCCGCGCAGCGGCATGGTACGCCGGCATCACCTGGACGATGCGGTGTTCTCGCGCGCGCTGAAAACAGCCTGCGCCAGGGCAGGCATCGTCAAGCCGGTGAGCGCGCACACGCTGCGGCATTCATTTGCGACGCATCTGATCGAAACCGGCTACGACATCCGCACGGTGCAGGAACTGCTGGGCCACAAGGACGTGGCGACCACGCAGATTTACACGCACGTGCTCAACCGGGGCGGCCAGGGCGTGCGCAGTCCCTTGGATTGATCGGATGTCGTGCGAACGGCGCCGTCAGCGCGGCGCGAGAATCGCCGTCAGCCGATCGACCGTTCCCGGGATGCGTTCGAGGTGCGGATACTTGAGCCCGTCGCGATAGTCGACCTTGAACGTGCGGTAGAGGTCGCCGTTCTTGACGAGCAGTTCGATCGGCTTGTCGCCGACCTTGGCCTCCTTGAGCGCGTCGGCGAGGCGATCGGCCTTGTATTCGCGGCCGTTGACGGCGACGAGCGTGCCGCCCGGGGCGATGCCCGCCTTGAAAGCGGGGCCGTTCCAGCGCACGTCGGCGATGTGGCCGCCCTCCTGGGCGAGCACGAGGCCGATCGAGGCGGCGAAGTTGTTCGCCTTCGACATGCTTTCGGCGTTCCTCTGGTATTCGCTCGGCTTGTCGGTGTAGACGAGCTTCCAGCCGGCGGCGGCGAGGCCGTCGAGCGGCGGCGCGTTGGCGTCGATGCGCTCGCGCAGGAATGCCGCCCAGTCGTTCCGTGCGACCGAGTTCAGCGCGGCGACGACGTCGTCGAAAGTATACGTTTTCACCTTCCAATCGCCGTTGTCGACGCCGAAGAAGGCACGGGCGAAGTCGTCGAGCGATTTTTTCTCGTTGCTCAGCTCGCGCAGCCTGGCGTCGACGGCGAGCCAGACCAGCGCGCCGGCGCTGTAGTAGTCCTCGCTCAACTGGTAGTTGCGGTACGGTAGCGGGCGGCGCTGGGCGATGGTCGGGTCGTTGGTGGTGTCCTGCACGTTGCGCCAGGAAAACCCCGGCCGGTTGTCGGCATAGTTCGCGGCCACCATGGCGAGCGCGTCGCGCGCCTGCTCCGCGCTGTGCAGGCCGGAGCGCGCGGCGAGCACGTTGCCCCAGTACTGGGTCTGGCCTTCGTAGACCCAGAGCAGGGTGTCGCCCATGGCGACGTTGAAGTTGGGCGTGGCGAGGTCGGCAGGGCGGCGGAACTTTCCGTTCCACGAATGCGTGTACTCGTGCGGCAGCAGATCGCGCCCGGCGGCCTGCTTGCTCCATTCGGTGAAATACTCGGGGGCGACGCCGTTCTCGCTCGAACGATGGTGCTCGAGGCCGATGCCGGTCAGCTTGTTCGACAGCGCGAACAGGAAGTCGTAGTGGTCGTAGTGCTGCGAGCCGTAGAGCTTGTAGGCCTGGCGGATCAGGTCCTGGTGCAGCTTGAGCTGATCGGGCTTGATCTCGAGGTATTTCGGCTCGTCGGCAACGATGTTCAGGCGCACCGGAATCTTTGCGCCGGGGTCGAGATCGATACGCTTGAAATAGCGGCCGGCAAACATCGGCGAATCGACGAGCGAGGCGAAATCGATCGATTTGAAGTTGACCTTGCCCTCGCTCGCGGCGCCGTCGCGTTCGAGTGCGGTGGCGAACTCCCAGCCTGCGGGAAGCACCACGCTCGCCGCGATCTGCACCAGGCTCGCGTTGTGCCCGGCCGGATACAGCGCAACGGTGTTCCATTGCAGGTTGAGCATCTCGGGCGTCATCACGACGCGGCCCTGGCCGGGGTCGAGCGGAGACAGGTATTGGAATTCCGCTTCGATCGCGTTCGCGCCCTCGGGCACGTCGATGTGGAAGGCGTAGACGTTTTCCGGGTCGCGCCGCCACGGCAGGGTCTTGCCGTTCGCGCGGATCACCAGTCCGGCTAGCTTGTCGATCGGACCGCGCGGAGAGTGGTTGCCGGGCAGCCATTGCGGATAGAGCAGGGTCAGGGCGCCGGCTCTGGCGGGAATCACTTCGTGCACACGGAACACGCGGTGGTCGAGGTCGGTCGCATCGACCTGCAGCCTTAGCGTGCCGGGGTAGGGCGCGTCGGCGGGAGCAGGAATGTCCGCGGCATGGGCGGTGCCGGACAGGGCGACGGCGAGGGCGAGCGAGAGTGCTTTCATGGTTCCCCTAGGTGGAGCGCAAAGTGAGTTTTCTTCCGCCCGTCATTCCCGCGCGTTCTTCGCGGCAATGACGGGCCAAGGCGGAGCTTCAGTTTTTCGACGACGATCTCGTTTTCGCGGCAGGCTCCGCCGCCTTCAAATCCGCATTGTCGAAATCGATCTTGGCCGCCTCGTAACGCGTCATCTTCGGATAGGCCTTGGTCAGCGCATCGCCGAACGACTTGGCATCGCCGGCAACGACGAGGGTCGTGCCGTCGCGGCCGAGATGGGTCTTGGCGAAGGTCTGCACCTGGGTCGGCGTCACCGCCTGCACCTTGTCGAGCCACTGGCCGAGTTCGCCGAGCGGCAAGCCGTACAAGGCAAACCCGGCGACGCGGCCGGCGAGGCTGCTCGTCGTTTCCAGGCTGAAGGCGTAGTTGCCCGACAGCGTCGCCTTGCGCGCAGCGAATTCGTCGGCGGGAACCTCGGTCGTGCGCAGGCGATCGAGTTCGCCGAACATCAGCCCGGCCACTTCGGCGGCGGACGGGTTTTTCGTCTGCGCACTCGCGACGAAGGCGCCGCCGTGACGCAGCGGGGTCAACGAGGAATTCGCGCCGTAGGAGAGGCCGCGCTTGATGCGGATTTCCTGGTTGAGGCGTGAGGAATAGCCGCCGCCGAGCACGGCGTTGGCGACGAGGCCAGGATAGTAGTCGGCCGCGTCGCGCGCGATGCCTGCGCGCGCCACGGTGACCGCGGCCTGACCCGTGCCGGGCAGATCGACGACGACGGCGGGCGCAAGTCTGGGCTGGGCCGCGGCGGCGGTCGCCGCGGGTAGCGGCGCGGAGGGATTTTTCCACGTGCCGAACGCGGACTCGGCCAGCCTGACCGCCTGGTCGAGATCGACATCGCCGGCGAAGACGAGCAGGGCGTTGTCGGGGCGGTAGTACGTCTCGTGCAGGCGCACGATGTCGGCGCGCGCGATGCGCGGCAAGGCCGACAACGTGCCTTGCGCCGGATGGCCGTACGCGCCGTCGCCGAATATCGCACGGCGCGCGACGAGCGAGGCCAGTCCCTGCGGTTCGGAGAGTTCGAGCTGCAGGCCGTCGAGCGATTGCTTGCGCAGGCGGTCGATTTCGTCCTGTTCGAACTTCGGATGGAGGACGACGTCGGCGATGAGGTCGAGCGCGGCGCCGAGCTTCGGCGTGGTCACGCTGATCGATACCTGCGAGGCATCCCAGCTGGCGCCGGTGTTGATGCTGCCGCCGAGCGAGTCGGCCGCTTCGGCGATCTGCGGCGCGGTGCGCGTGGCCGTGCCCTTGTCGAGCAGGCCGGCGGTCATGCCGGCGAGTCCGGCGAGGCGCGGCGGATCGACCTCGGCGCCGGAGCGCAGATACAGTGTGGTCGTGACCAGCGGCGTCGCATGGCGCGTGGCGACGACGATGCGCAGGCCGTTGGCGAGAGTCTTCTCTGCCGTCGCGGGAATGTTCGCCTTGCGCGCCGGGCCCGGTGCGGGCAGCGCGGTCGATGCATCGGTCGCGTGGACGCCGCCGGTACTGGCGACGAGGAGGGCGAGCAGCAGATTCTTACCGAAATGGATTTTGTTCATGTTCTTCTTCCCGATGCGGCTTTGCCGCGCTTACGACACAGGGAAACTGGCGAACCGTTCGCATGGGGCGTAGCCGCGCGGCGGCGAAGTCGAAATGCCGTCGCGTCGGCTTCGACTGCGCGCCTTCGACACCACGCTCAGCCCGAACGGTTTCGCTTCAATACGCTCATTTTTTCTTCGGCGCTGCGTCCTTCGATTTGGCTTCCTGGGTGTAGACGATCGCGACGCGGTGGGCGTCGAGTACGTATTGCTTCAGCACGCGCTGCACATCGGCGGCGGTGACGGCCTGCAGGCGCGCGAGGTCTTCGTTCGCGGCGGCCGCATCGCCTTTGAGCAGCACGGCTTCGCCGATCGCGAAGGCTTTGCCTTCGGCGGTCTGGCGTCCGGTCAGCGCCTGGGTGAGCAGCTTGGTCTTGACCTTGTCGAGTTCGGCGCCGGGAATGGGTTGGGTCGCGGTGTCGTTGACGACGGCGAGCAGCGCCTTCTCCGCTTCCTCGGGCTTGTGTCCGCTGGCAAGGATGGCGAGGGCATAGACCAGGCTGTTGTCGGCCCCGCTCGTGCTGCCGAATTCGGCCTCCTGCGCGATCTGGTCGCGGTACACGAGTGCCTGGTTCAGACGCGAGGACTCGCCGTTGCTGAGCAGCGCCGCGGCGACGGCCAGCGCGGCGCTGTCGGAGCTCTTCTCCGGCGGCGCGAGCCAGGACAGCACGACCGCCGGCAGCGGCACGTTCGGACCGTGTTCGTCGTAGCGGCGGTCCTTGTCCCAGGTCGGTTCCACGGCGGTGACGCGCGGGATGGGCGTCGCCGGTTTCGCGAGTGCGCCGAAATACCGATCGACCCACTGATCGAGTTCGGCCGGATCGAAATCGCCGGCGACGATCAGGGTGGCGTAATCGGGGCGGTAGTAGGTCTGGTGGAAATCGATCACGTCCTTGAGCGAGGCGGCTTCGAGGTCTTCGATGCTGCCGATGCCGGGGCGTTTGTACGGATGCACGAGGTAGGAGTCCTTCGCGATCGCGTTGAGCAGACGGCCGTAGGGCTGGGCCAGAACGCGCTGGCGCAGTTCCTCCTCCACCACGGCGCGCTCGGACTTGAAGTTGGCCTCGTCGACGGTGAGGTTGGCCATGCGCTCGGCCTCGGCCCAGAGCAGGCGCTGCAGGTGGTTCGAGGGCACCGCTTCGAAGTAGTTGGTGTAGTCGTCGTTGGTCGAGGCGTTGTTGTGGCCGCCGACATCTTCGGTCAGGCGGTCGAACTGTTCGGCCTTCATATTCTTCGTGCTCTTGAACATGAGGTGTTCGAACAGATGCGCGAAACCGCTGCGGCCTTGCGGATCGTCCTTCGAGCCGACGTGATACCAGACCTGCACGGCCACCGTCGGGCTGGTATGGTCCTCGACGGCGATCACCTGCAGGCCGTTGGCGAGCGTGCGCTCCTTGTAGGCGATCGGCGGGATCGCCAGATCGGCGGCGAATGCGGTGACGCCGGCGCCCGCGGCGAATAGGCATGCGATGAGGCGTGTACGCATGGCGGTCTTCCTTGGTGGGGGCCCGGCAGGATAACAAAGGCCGCGAGGCGGCCTTGTAGGCCGAAAGTCATGCTTGCGCGCCCGCCCGGGGGATCAGGGCAAAGCGGCAGCGGCGACGGGGGTGAAATTGCCGCATCGCCGGGCGCAGTCCCGCGGCAGACGGTGCGCCCGCCGAACGGCGCGGTGCTTTCTTCAGGCGATGACGCTGACGGGGTCGCCGACCCGCACCACGCCGTGGCCGCGCGGGATCAGGTTCTGCCCGAACGTCACGCCCTTCTCGCCGCGGCGATAGCCGATCAGGGTGCGCAAAGGTTCACCGGAAGGGTCGCGCTCGCCGCGCTCGAAATCGACCGTGGTGAACACGCAGCGCACGCAGGGCTTGACCACGTCGAACTCGACTTCGCCGACGCGGATGCGCTTCCAGCCGTCCTCCGCGTGGGCGTCGGTGCCGGCGACGACGAGGTTCGGCCGGAAGCGCAGCATCGACACGGGTTTGGCGAGCTTGGCATTGAGCAGGTCGAGCGCGGCTTGCGAGATCAGCAGCAGGGGGAAGTCGTCGGCGAGGCTGACCTCGTCGCCGGGCGCGGCGTACTTCGCGTCGACCGCGCGCACGCATTCGGCGTCCATGTACAGCAGGCGCGCCGGCGCGCCGATGAAGGTGCTGAGCCAGGCGTTGGCCGTTTCGTCGGCGAGCAGCGGCGAAACCGGGCTGTCCCATACCTTCGTTGCGATGCGTTCGCCGTAAGCGTCGGGAATCGCGACGCGGATGCCCGACGAGCCGGGCGCGTCGAGATGCAGCGAGCCGTCCGCATTCGGCAGTGCGCGGATCAGGGGCAGGCGTGCGTGCTCGCGCCCGGTCAACATCTTGCCGTGGGCATCGACCACCATCCAGCGCCGGTCGCGCGCGAGCCCGCGCGTTTCGACCGGCGAGGATCTGAGCGCCAGGGGCGCGCAGGACTTGATCGGGTAGATGTGGATCGAAGCGAGCGAGAAGGTCATCGTGCGAAGAATACGACAAGGCGCGTGTGCGTTTGTACCGATCGGTAGGCAAAGACGGTAGCCCGATGCGAAATCCGTCGGCGCGAACGCTGCGTTCGAAATCCGCATCCGATCCCCGCTGCGGGTGCGCGGTTGTCGTCGGCGTGGCGCATCCCCATGTTACCCTTCGCCGCCCGTCCACGCGAAGACCTGCCATTGGCCGAACAGAACGACAGAGTCGCTGCCGACCGCGTTTCGCTCACCGGCGTGAAGCGCGAGGAATGGCCCGCGCTGATCCTCGCTTTCGCTTATTTCTTTCTCGTACTCGCCGCGTACTACGTGCTGCGGCCCGTGCGCGAACAGCTTGCGGCGGCGAGCGGGTCGCAGGTGCTGTTCCAGTTCTACCTGACGACCTTCATCGTCACCCTGATCCTCACCCCCGTCTACGGCTGGCTGATCGCGCGCTTTCCGCGCAAACGCTTCGTGCCGGTGGTGTATCTGTTCTTCATCGCCTGTCTGTTCGCCTTCATCCCTGCGTTCGAGGCGCAGGGGCAGCTCAATCCGCGCGTGCTCGGTCAGGTGTTCTTCGTCTGGATGAGCGTGTTCAATCTGTTCGTCGTCGCGGTGTTCTGGAGCTTCGTCGCCGATATTTTCAGTGCCGACCAGGCTTACCGCCTGTTCGGCATCGTCGCGCTCGGCGGCACGCTCGGCGCGATCGCGGGGCCCTTGCTGACCAAATGGCTGGTGCACGTGATCGGCATCAGCCCGCTGCTCGCCGTCTCCGCGGCGCTGCTGGCCGGCGCCGTGGGTTGCATACTCGGCCTGGTTGCCTGGTCGCGCCGCCATCCGGTGGCCGAGGATGCGCAGCGCAACGAAGCGGTCATCGGCGGCGGATTCTGGGCCGGTGCGAAGCTCGTCTTCACCTCGCCGTTCCTGCGTCGCGTCGCCCTGCTGATGCTGCTCGGCGACAGTGTCGGCGGCGTGCTCTACAACCTGCAGACCGACATCGCCCATCGCTATTATCCGGACGGCGCGGCGCGTACGGACTTCTTCGCCACCGTCGATGCGACGACGAACGTGCTGATGGCGTTGACCCAGATTTTCGTCACGCGTATCGCGCTGACGCGCTACGGGCCCGCGCCGAGCGTGGCCGCGACCGAGGTCGTGAAGTTCCTGACCCTGGTCACGCTGGCGCTGATCGGGCAGCCGGCCGCGGTCGCCGCGGCGCTCATCGTCACCCGTGCCGGATCCTACGGCATCAACAATCCGGCGATCGACAGCCTGTTCACGCGCGTGGACCGCGAGACGCGCTACAAGGCCAAGGGCTTCGTCGACACCGCGGTGTGGCGTTTCGGCGACGTCGCCGTCGTCGGCATCGTCAGCGTGCTGCGCGATTTCGGCATGACGACGTCCGGCCTGGCGGGCATGTCCGCGCTCGCCGCCCTGGCTGCGGTGTACGTCGCCTGGCGCCTGCGCTCGACATCGGAGCTGGCGCGCGATCCGGCCTGAACAGCGTGGGCGTATGGCCTCGCCTGACTTCCGGCGTCGTTGCCGAGACCTCGGGAGCGTAGGGGCGCGATTCATCGCGCCCGCCACTTGCTCTGGAAAAAGCCTCAAAGGCAAGAATGGACCCCCGCCTTCGCACGAACGACGAGCAGGAAGCGGTGCCGGCTCAGACGAAAACGGTAAATCGCCTGTCTTGGGCTGGACAGTGCTCAATGGCTCTCGATGTTGCCGCCGCAATGCCCGTCGGCGTCGATGGTCAGGTAGGGCAGGCCGAGCCCGCGCAGGTAGGCGGCGCCTTCTTCGATGCCGAGCAGCATCGCCAGCGTCGAAGCCGCACCGGCGACGAGGCAGCTGTCGGCGAGCACGCTGACGCTGGCGAAGCTTTCGACCGGCCGGCCGTCGAGAGGATCGACGATGTGCGAATAGCGCTTGCCGTCGACGATCATCGCGCGCTCATAGTCGCCGCTCGTGGCCAGGCCGCCGCGGTCGAGTTCGATGCTGGCATGGACATGACCGGGCCGGCGCGGCGATTTGATCCCGGCGAGCCAGGCGCTGCCGTCGGCATGCGCGCCGATCACGGCGAGGTCGCCGCCGAGGTCGACGACGCCGTGGGCGACGCCGTGTCGTCTGCAGATGTCTGCCGCGCGGTCGGCGGCATACTCCTTGACCACGCCGCCGAAGTCGATGCGCATGCCTGCGACTGGCAATGCAAGATGCGGCCTTTTCCATTCGACGCGATGCCAGCCGACGCGCGCGCGCGCATCATCGATCGCGGCCTGCGGCGGCACGCGTCCACTCTGCAGATCCCACAGCTTGGTCAATGCGCCGGCGGTGATGTCGAAGCGTCCGCCGCTCTGCACATGCAACGCGGCGGCGAAGTCGACCAGGTTCGCCGCCTCTTCGTCGAGTTCGACACTGCGCCCGCTGCCCGCGCTCGCGCAGATCTGCGCGAGCCAGTTGTCGCCGCGGTAGTGCGAGTACTTCTCGTCGAGACGCGCGACCTCCGCCTGCGCCTTGGCGGCGACGACGCGCGCGACGGCCTCGTCGTCCGTCTCGATCTGGATCTCGCACGGGCAGCCCATGCTCGAAAAGAAGTGGCGATACAAATGCATATCGGTAGAAAAGCAGATTTCGACGCGGATTAACGCGGATGAACACGGATAAAGCAAATCGCTCGGTAAGAATCGCAGCTTGATCTGTCTTTATCCGCGTCGATCCGCGTCCGAGAATTGCTCTTCGGTCTGAGTCTTGGCCGCGGCGGTACGTGCGATGGCGTCGTCGTCCGAATCGATCTGGATCTCGCAGTGGCAGTCCATGCTCGAAAGAAGTAGCGACGCAAATGCATATCGGTGGGAAAGAAGATTTCGACGCGGATTAACGCGGATGAACACGGATAAAGCAAATCGCTCGGTAA
>CBJLOV010000162.1:0-10119 GCA_966424745.1 uncultured bacterium | reverse complement strand
AAGGATTGTCGCCTTGGGCGGGGTCGCCGGTGCACTGGACACCTTTTTCTTCGTCCATTGCTCCGGTCCCCGTGGCAAGGGTGCGGCGCGCGCCGCGGTGCGTCTGGCCCGGCTCGGCCGGCCGGTGAAACGCATGGACGGCGGCATCACCGGCTGGATCGACGAAGGCTTCGCCCTGGAATCCGCGGCTCCCGCCGCGGCCGTCGGCTGATCCATGCGCGTCACGACGGCCGGCCTTGCGCCCGCGGAGGAGGCTTCCGCTGCCGTTTGCGTACGCGCGGTTCGACATGCCGATCTGCCGATCCTGATCGACTTGTGCGCGGAACACGCCGCCTACGAACGCGCCGCGTTCGACCCGTCAGGCAAGGCGGGGCCGCTCGGCGAGGCCTTGTTTGCGGACTCGGCCCGGCTGCATGCGTGGATCGCCTGGGACGGCGACCACGCGTGCGGCTACGCCAGCGCTTCACGCGAATTCTCGACCTGGGCGGCGCGCGACCATCTGCATCTGGATTGCCTTTTCCTGCGCGAGCCGGCGCGCGGCCGCGGCATCGGCGCGGCGCTGCTGCAAGCGGTCGTCGCGCAGGCGACCGCGCAGGGGCTTCGCGAAATGCAGTGGCAGACGCCGGACTGGAACAAGCCCGCGATCCGGTTCTACCGGCGGCTCGGCGCGCGCGACCAGGCCAAGGCGCGATTCACCTTGGCCCTGGATCCGGATCAGTCCTCGCTGCGCCGTTCCTCGCCCATCACGCTCGGCGTGCCGACGTAAAGCAGGACGACGGCGGAGTTGGTGTCGTTGCGCGAGGAATGCGGCAACTGCGAATTGAAATGCATGCTGTCGCCCGGGCCGAGCACGGTCTCGATCTCGCCGACGCGCGTGCGGAGGCGGCCTTTGATGACCATGACGAATTCTTCGCCGTCGCGCTGGTCGGTCGGAAAGGCGTGGCCCGGCGGAATCTCCATGAGGATCGCATCCATCATGCGATGGATCAGGCTCGAGGACAGATCGTAGAAGGTGACCGGCGAATTGATGCGGATGCGCGGGCGTTCCTTGGCGCGGCAGACGATGCTGCGCTCGGTCGGGCTTTCCAGGAAGTACTGCAGGTCGACCTTGAGCGCCTTGGCCAGCGCCATCAACGACATGATCGACGGCACGGTCTGGTTGCGTTCGGCCTGCGACAGGAACGGCGCGGAAAGACCGGCGCGAGCACCGAGCTCGCTCAAGGTCAGGCCGAGCTGCTTGCGCCGGTGCTGGATGCGCGCGCCCATGCCGATGCCGGGCTTGCGTTTGCGTTTTGCGACCATGCTCATTCTTTTCTCCCCTTCTCCCCAGGTCCTTCGCCCCGCGCGGTGCCCGCGAATGCAGCAGGACGCCGCACGGATTCTAGCCGCCGGGGGTGTAACGAGTTGTATCGCGGCACCCAATTCCGCTCGAGAAGCCGGTGTTCACCGCGCAACGGCCATCCGCACCGGCACCTCGACGTTGCAGACGTTGATGTGCCCGGCCTGCACCGCGTACCAATCCTCGCGATGGTTGCGGCGCGATTCGACGTAGGCATCGAAGGTCGGCGTATCCGTGCGCAGCACTTCGAGCCGGGTGCGCTCCTTCTCGGGCAGGTCGGCGGCGACACGGACCTGGCGGATCGGGGTACGCTGTTCGGGTTTCTCGTACATGCTGTAGGGGCCGGTGCCGCGCGGCAGGGTCGAGAGCAGTTCCATGCCCTGGACGACGCGGCCGACCACGGTGACGTTGCGGTCGAGCTGGCGCGGCGGCGTGCCGATGACGACGTAGAGTTCCGGGCCGCCGCCCGAGTCGACCGGATTGAGCCGACCGACGCCGACCGCACCATAGCAATGGGTCAGCCAGGTGCGCTGCGCCTTCATGTCGCGCGCCATCGCGAAGCCGTCGGAGAAGCCGGTTTCGGGGGCATAGCCGTCCGCATCGGGCAAGCGCGTGAACGGGATCTTCGCGTCCCAGGGGACGGTGAATTCCGGCGGCAGGCTGCGCTTGGCGGTCTTGATCGGCTTGCGCGTGGCCTCGTTTTCGTAGTCCGGATCGTTCATCTGCACGACGTAGTTGTCCTGCGCGCGCACGATGGCGAGGCCGTCGTAGTATTTCTCGCGCGCCAGCGCCTTGATGTTGGCGATGTGGTTCGGCGCGAACGCGGGGGCGAGTTCGATCACGACGCGGCCCGTGGGCAGGTCGAGATACAGCGTGTTCTGTGCATCCAGCACGCGCCAGTCGCCCGGCTTGGCGGCAGCGAGGACGGCGGCGGTGGTCGGCGCTGTGGAAGGCTTCGCGGTGTCGGTCACGGGCGGCTTGGCGGTATCGGCGGCGGCGTGGAGCGGCAGCATCATAGCCAGGCCGAGCGCGCAAAGGGAAACGGCGCGCGCCGGGGAAAGATTGCGCGGAATTCGGTGCAGCTCTGCCATCGGGACGTCCTCGGATGAGCGCGGTATCCTGCCCGCCCTTCCCTCACGGCGGGAAGAACGGACAGGATATTCCACAAGCTTAGAACCAGTAGCGGAACGACGCGCCGATCGTGCGCGGCTGCACGCGGTAGGCGCCGTCGGGATAGAACGGCGTCGCCGACACTTGGCGGATGACGCCGTCGCTGTTGGTCAAGTTCTGTACGAACACCGAGGCTTCCATCGAACTCCACTGCACGCCCGCGCGCAGGTTGAGCGTGTCGTAGGCGTCCATCACCCGGTACAGCGGATTGGCCGGATCGAACTGGGTGGTGCGCTTGCCGACATAGTTCCAGCCGCCCCAGACGAAGCCGTGCATGTCCGCGCCGAGCGGGAAGGTGTACTCGGCCGTGGCGTTGAACGCCGTCTTCGGCACGAACGGCGCGGATTCGCCCTTGAGCGCCGGCAATTCGGGCGTGTCGGCGTCGATGGTGGAGTGCGTGTACGAGCCGCCCGCCGTGACCTTCAGGCTCTCGATCGGGCGCCAGGCGATTTCGAGTTCCGCGCCCTTGCTGGTGAGGCCGGCCGCGTTCTCGACGTAGTTGACGCCGCAGTTGAGGCCGCGGCGCACCTGCACGTTGTTCCACTTGATCAGGTACAGGCTGCTGTTCACCGTCAGATGGTTGTCGAGCAGGCTCGACTTGTTGCCGATCTCGTAGTTCCAGAGGTTGTCCGAGGCGTAGTCGGTCGACGGATGCAGGCCGTTCGCGGCGAGTTCGGCGCCGCACAGGTTCAGCGGGATCACCTGGTTCACGCCGCCGTAACGGAAGCCCTTCGCGGCCTGCGCGTAGACCTCGTTGTTGTCGTCGATCGAGTAGGCGACGTTGACCTTCGGATTGACGCCGTTCTCCTTCGAATGCTGCATGCCGTTCGAGGTCGCGCCGCCGTTGAAGAAGCCGGACTGGTACTGCCAGTGGCGCTCCTTCCAGTCGAACGCGCGCAGACCGCCGGTCAGCGCGAAGTTGCCGAGCTTGTAAGTCGCCTCGCCGAACAGCGCGGCTTCCTCGATGTGCACGTTCTGGATGCCCCAGAACGGATAGTCCGCCGGCGCGCCGAATTCCGCGCTCGGCAATCCGGTGTAAGCATCCCAGCCCGGATCGGGAAAGGCGTTGGTGTAGCCGCGGTTGCGCTTGTGGTAGTAGGCGCCGGCGAGCCACTTGAGCACGCCGTCGTCGTTCGACACCGCGCGCACTTCCTGGGTGAAGTCGTTGAGGTGCGTTTGATCGGCCAGCGACGCCATCGGCCCGTTTGCCGAAAGGCCGAGCGCCGGATAGGTCGAGGTGTAGATCTTGTCGAGGTTCCAGCGGTTGAGCATGTTCATCTGGAAATACGACGTCGAGGAAACGATGCTGCCCCAGCCCAGTGTCTGCGTCAGGGTGAGGTTGGAGAGCGTGTAGTCCTCGTTCGAATTCTCCGGCGACTTGTACGCGCGCGTGTAGTTGCCGGTCTCGTCGAGGCCGCGGCCGTGGTCGTTCTGGTCGTGGGCCCAGATCGAAAGATCGACCGTGAGGCTGTCGGTCGGCAACACGCGCAGCGCCACGCGGCCGCCGACGGCGTTGCTGCGATTGATGTTGTTCTCGCCGGTGGTCGTGTTCTTGATGAAGCCGCCGTTGCGGTCGTCGTACATCGACACGCGCAGGCCGGCCACGTCCTTGACCAGCGGCACGTTGATCACGCCGCGCATGTCGTAGCTCGTGCCGCCGTGATCGATGTCGGCGACCGAGGTTTCCACGCTGCCCTCGACCGTGTCGAGCAGCGGCTTGCGCGTGACCAGGCGGATCGCGCCGGCCATCGCACCCGCGCCGTACAGCGTGCCCTGCGGGCCGCGCAGCACTTCGACGCGCTCGAGATCGAACAGGCCGAATTCCGGATTGAAGCCGTTGATCGCCACCGGCGCGTCGTCGACGTAAAGACCGACGGTTTCCTGCGTCTGCGGATCGTCCTCCGACGAATTGCCCGCGTTCACGCCGCGCATGATGATCTGCGAACGGCCCGAACCGGTCTTGAAGATGCCCAGGCTCGGCACGCTCGAAATCAGGTCGGTGAAGTTCTGCGAACCGGCGTTGGTCATCGCCTTGCCGTCGATCGCGGAAATGCTGAGCGGCACCTTCTGCAGCGATTCGGAGCGCTTGTTCGCCGTGACCGTGACCGTCTCCAGCGACGACGAGTCGGCATTCGCGTCGGCGGGCTTCGCCTGCGGATCGGCGTCCGCGGCGTCGGCGGCATGGACGCCGCCGAATGCCAGCGCGGCGATCGCACAGAAAACGGCGTGCGCGATCTTGTTGCGCGCAGCGGACGCCAGGACGGATCGGGCGCCCGGTTTGCGGGCGCGGGAGAATTCTGCAGACAGCGTGTTCATCGGATGTTCCCCAGGGAGGTGAAGTGGGCGGACGGCGGCATCGTGCCTGTGCAACGGGTCGACGCCTCGGTCGACCGACCTACCGAAAATCGCGGCCGTCATTGCAACATGCCGGTCACCGAAGTTCGATATGTCAAAAAATTTTGATAAAGTGATAGCGCTTTGATCCGCGCCTGTCAAGCGCGATCGGCCTGCACGCTTCCCGCAGCCGGCGCGCTTGCTTCTCCCAACGAGCGTTTCCGACCAAGAGGCATGGCATGACGACATCGACGGACAAAACCCCGCTCACGCGCGCCGAGCGCAGCGGCTATACCGAAACTTCCCTGCACGCGGACGTGCTCGCCTTCATCGACGAGCTCAAGTTGCAGAACGATCCGCGCCTCCGGGTCGGCGATTTCGGCACCACGCCGCAGGGGCGACTGCTGCCGCTGCTGGTACTCTCGGCACAGGGGCACTTCACGCCGGAAGCCGCGCGGCGCGCGGGACTGCCGATCGTACTCGTCGTCAGCGGCATCCATGCCGGCGAGGTCGAAGGCAAGGAGGCCGCGCTGATGTTCGTTCGCGACGTGCTGCACGGCCGCCACGGCGACCTGCTCGACCGCGCCATCCTCGTCGTCGTGCCGCTGTTCAACGCCGACGGCAACGATGCGCTCAGCGCCGACAACCGCCGCCTCGACCTCGCCAAGCTGAAAGGCCAGATCGGGCCACAGCTCGTCGGCACGCGGGTCAATGCCGCCGGCATCAATCTCAACCGCGACTACATGCGCCAGGAAGGCGCCGAGATGCGGCTCCTGCAGCAGCGCGTCTGCCAGCCGTGGAATCCGCATCTGATGATCGACTGCCACACGACAAACGGCTCGATCCATCGTTTCGCGATGACCTACGATGTGCCGCACACCGTCGAGAGCGGCCGCCGCGAGCCAATCGAATACATGCGCCAGCGCATGATGCCCGCGGTCGCGGCCGCGGTGAAACAGAACGACGGCATCGACTCGTTCTGGTACGGCAACTTCCTGCGCGACGAGGGCGGCAACGGCCTCGGCTGGATCACCTACACGCACCACCCGCGCTTCGGCGGCAACTACCGCGGCCTCTGCAACCGCCTCGATCTGCTGCTCGAAACTTATTCGTACCAGCCGTTCGACGAGCGCGTACGTGCGACCTACGGCTTTCTGCGCGAGTCGCTCGCCTTCGTCGCCGCGAACGGCGCGGAGATCACCTCGCTGCTCGACGCTTGCATTGATCCGCCCGAGCGCATCGCCGTGCGCTATCGCCTCGAGGCGTTCTCCGATCGCGATGCCGAAGTGCTGACGCGGGAGCCTTACTCGCTCGAAGGCAAACCGGTCAGCGTGCGCGTGCCGCACTACGCGCGCTTCGTCGGCGAGGAAACCGTCGCGCGGCCGCCGGCCTATGCCGTGCCGGCTCACGTCGCCGCACACCTCGCGCTGCACGGCCTTGCGATCGAGAAACCCTCCGACGGGGTTCGCCTGCAAGCCGAAGTCGCGACCGTGCGCAGCGCCGTCACCTCGGCCGGCCGCGAGATCCTCGAAGCGAACGCCTCCTCGTACCTCGATGTCGAGTACTCGCGCCGGACGCGCATCCTGCCCTCGGGGTGGCGGCTCGTCCGCACCGCGCAGCAACGCGGCGCGATCGCCGTCTACCTGTGCGAAGCGGGCAGCGACGACGGACTCGTCGCCTGCGGGCTGATCGATGCGCCGAAAGCCGGCGAGGAATTTCCCGCTTGGCGAGTATGGGCGGTCGAAACATAACGGCGGACGCTATCCGCCCAAGGGGCGCGATTCATCGCGCCCAGTTGCCCGTCATTCCCGATCTCGCCGGAATGACAGGCAGCGAAAAGTAAGCCCGCCTACGCGAGGTAGTCGTGCACCACCTCTCCGTAAGGCAAAAGCAAATCCGCCTTCAGATGCACCGCCGAAAGCACTTCGCGTACCGGCAGGTCGGCCACGGGTGCGAGCGCGTGCGCAAAGAGGTCGAGAGCGCCCGGCCCGGTCCACGCGCCCTTGAATTCCTTGCACTGCATCGAGTAACGGACGAGTTCGCAGATACGCGGGGTGCCGTCGACGTGCGGCACGATCTTGAGCAGGAAAGCGGGCGCCTCGAGGCTCGCGATCGCCTTGTTCCGATCCATCGAGGCGTATTTGTAGCCCATCGTGCCGCGCGCGACCGGCATGTCCGAATAGCGCAGCTCGCCGACCAGCGTATCGCGATGCACCTTCAGCGTCGGCTCGCCGATCTTCTTCGGGAAACCCCAGATCTCGCGTCCGCCCGCGGTGGGCGGATGGTCGTCGAGAAACATCATGCGCACGTAGCCGCCGGCCTCTCCCTTGTACTTGATCGGGATCACCTGGCCGGATTCGGTATAGTCGCCGAAGCCGGTCGAATCCGGCATGCGGATGAATTCGTACTTGACCACCGGATCGGTCATCTCCAGCGGCGCGGGAATGATCTTCGCGAGCGCCTCGGGGTCGGTGCGGTAGGTGATGATCAGGTATTCGCGATCGACGAACAGATACGGGCCCGGCGGGTAGGCGGGATTGTCGATCGGCATCGCGAATGCGTTCTTGCGGACTTCGTCTTCGGTCATGGCGCGCACCTTGGGGAGGGTGCGCGACTATCCCACGAAGTGCGTTAAACCCACCAGCACGATCGCTGCGTAAATTCCGGCCGCGACGTCGTCGAGCATGACTCCGAAACCGCCCTTCACGTTCCGGTCCGCCCACGAGACGGGCCAGGGTTTGACGATGTCGAAGAGGCGGAAAAGAACGAAGCCGACGGCCGGCCACCACCATGCGAACGCCCCCGCCACGAGCGGCGCGAGTGCGATCCATTGGCCGACGAATTCATCCCAGACGACGAAGCCCGGGTCGTCGATGCGCAGGGTTTTCACCACCCATGCGCACGCCCAAATCCCGATCGCGAACGCGAGCGCGACGGCCACGGCATACGACGGCCACGGCAGATCGCGCAGCGCGAACCACGGCAGCAATGCCGCCAGCGAGCCCATGGTGCCGGGCGCGACCGGACTCAGACCCGAGCCGAAACCGGCCGCGATCCAGCCCGCGGGATGGGCGAGCAAGGCGCGCCGCGCTGCGCCGCTCAGGCTCATGCGCCGAAATGCTCCCAACCGGAACGGCCGACGCGCACTTCGTCGCCGGCGGCATCGCGCGCGCGCACACCGGCCCCCGCAACGATGCGGCCGATTCGCGTCGCGCCGCAGCCGCTGCGCGCCAGGTCATTGAGCAATTCCGCAGCGCGATCTGCCGGAGCGGTGAAGCACAGCTCGTAATCGTCCCCGCCGGCGAGCTGCAACATCGCGCGGGCGCGCGCATCGAACACGGCCAGCAATGCGGGCGAGGCCGGCAGCAGCTCCGTTTCGATTTCCGCACCGACGCCGCTTGCCGCGCAGACGTGGCCCAGATCGGCAAGGAGGCCGTCCGAGACATCGATACAGGCGTGCGCGTGGCCGCGCAGCAGCAACCCCTGCGCCACGCGCGGGGTCGGCCGATCGAGGCGCTCGATGAGCGCCGTGCGTTGACGCGCGCCGGCGGACGGGTCGTGCAGCAAGCGCAGGCCGGCGGCGGCATCGCCAAGGGTGCCGGTGACGAACACCGCATCGCCCGCCTGAGCGCCGTCGCGGCGCAACGCCCGCTTCTCCGGGACGAAGCCGTGCACCGTCACCGTGATCGTCAGCGGCCCCTGCGTCGTGTCGCCGCCGACCAGGGCAAGCTTGAATTCGCGCGCAAGCGCGGCGAAACCGTCGGCGAACGCGGCGACCCAGTCGCGATCCGCCTGCGGCAAGGTCAGCGCCAGCGTCGCCCAGGCCGGCGTCGCGCCCATCGCGGCCAGGTCGGAAAGATTCACCGCGAGCGCCTTCCAGCCGATGTCGTACGGCGCCGTGTCCTTCGGGAAATGGATGCCCGAGACGAGCGTATCGGTGCTGACCGCCAAGGCTTGTCCGGGCGGCACCGCGAGCAAGGCGGCATCGTCGCCGATGCCGAGGCTGACGTCCTCGCGCGCGACCGCGCAGCGCGCGCGGATCAGGTCGATCAGGGCGAATTCGGCCACGTCAGCCGTGGCTGTACGCGGCGTACTCCGCCTGCCGGGTCTGCGCGGCCAGCTTGTCGAGCACGCCGTTGATGTAGGTGTGGCCATGCTCCGCACCGAAGCGCTTGGTCACCTCGATCGCTTCATTGATCACGACGCGATACGGCACGTCGATGCGGTAGCGCAGCTCGTAGGCGGCCAGACGCAGCGCGGCGCGCTCGATCGGATCGACCTGGGCGACGTCGCGGTCGAGATAGGGCGCAAGACTCGCATCGAGTTCGGCGCAGTGTTCGTTGACCCCGCGCAGCAGGTCCTCGAAGTAGCCGAGGTCGGCGACCTCCATGTCCTGCTCGTGGCGGAATTCTTCCATCACCTTGGGCATCGAATTGCCGCTCATCTGCCAGGCGTAGATGGCCTGCAGGGCGCGCCGGCGCGCGCGCGAACGCGCGGCCAGGTCGACGCCGTCGGGGCGTTGATGTTTGCTCATGAGTCACCTTTGCGATCGTCCTTGATCGCGTACGTCGAAAAGCGGTCATCCATGGCCGCACTTTCCAATTTATTCCAAAGATCCGCCATCTCCATGGCGGCGAGGGCGACTTCCTCGCCCTTGTTGCCGTGCGCACCGCCCGCGCGCGCCTGCGCGTCGGCATGGCGCTCGACCGCGAGCACGCCGTTGAGCACGGGCAGGCCATGGTCCAGTGCAACGCGCATCAAGCCCTGCGCGCAATTGTCGGCAACGTGCTCGTAGTGGCGCGTGTCGCCGCGCACCACGCAGCCGAGGGCGAGGATCGCCGCGTGCCGGCCCGCCTGCCCGAGTTTGGCTGCCGCAGCGGGGATTTCCCATGCGCCGGGCACGCGCACGAGATCGACGGCGGCATCGGCGATCCCGTGCTCGCGCAGCGCGCGCCGGGCGCCGTCGACGAGCACGTCGACGATGCCCGGATTCCAGCGGCTGGCGATGATCGCGAACCGAGCCGCCGCGTTGGGGCGCAGTTCGCCTGAGTAATTCGGCATCGAAAAAAGAAGACGGCGCGGAGGATTCCGCGCCGCCTAGTTTACCGGAAGGCCCGTCGCGCGGGCTCAGCGATGACGGTCGTTCGGACTTCCGCGGCCGCCGCCCCCGCCGCCCGAGGACACACGCGGCGCCGAATAGTGGGGTGCCTGCATGCGCGGCGCGCTCGCAAACGAGCGGCTCGCCATCGGCGCCGGACCGCGCATCGAAGGCGGCG
>CBJLOV010000161.1:0-10144 GCA_966424745.1 uncultured bacterium | reverse complement strand
GCGTTCTGGAATCCTTCCGGAACGCTCGACAGCAGCGTGCCGCTGCCGCCGGCGAGCGTATCGCCCAGCCTCGCTTCGGCCGGAAATCTGACCGGCGGTCCCGGCCTGACCAATCCCGGGCTGTTCGCCAACGCCTACGAGTTCGACAACTGGAGCGGCGGCGCATTCGATGCTTCCGACTATCTCGCCTTCTCGACGACAGGCAGCAACGTCACGTATTCGTCCGTCGTTTTCTCGCTGTACAACAACTATGACGGAAACGGGAACTGGGAAATCCGCTCCAGCGTCGACGGCTACGCCGCCGCCCTGGATTCGGGCACGTTCTCGGGAATCTATTTCGGCGGGCTGTTGATCACCGCCAATGTCGGCGCGCTCGGCGTACAGAGCGGCACGGTGCAGTTCCGCATTTATACGTTCAACAACTCCGGCGCCACCAATCCTCTGCAGCGAGGCATCCGCGGCACGGGCGGCTCGGGACAAGGCCTGACGGTGAACGGCTCCGTCGGCGCAGGGCCGCCGACCAACACGACGACGACCTTGAACGCGTCGCCCAATCCTGCCGTGGTCGGCCAGCTCATCACCTTTGCTGCCACGGTAAGTGTTGGCCAGGCGCCCGAAGCCGCCGGCGCCGCGACGGCGCAGTCCGCGGCCCGGCTTCCCTCCGCTTCGCCGACCGGCACGGTGAGATTCAGCGAAGGCGCGACCACGCTCGCCAGCAACGTCGTGCTGAGCGGCAACGTCGCCACGTTTGCCTACGCAGGCCTGAGTGCGGGCACGCACACGATCACCGCGACATACTCCGGCGATGCTACCTACGCCGGCAGCACGACCAGCATCAACGTCACCGTCAATGCCGCGCCGCCCGCCACGCCGGCAACGCAGGCGCCCTCGCTCGGCACGTGGGGCATGCTGCTGCTGGGAGTTTGCATGATGGCGGCGGTTTGGCGCAGTCGCTACCATGCGGGCGGAAAGAGCCGCGAATGAGCGCGCGTTCGCCGCTCGTGCGAAGCTCGGCAAACGACCTCCCTTCTCCCTAGAGTGAATCCGCTGCCATGCCGCTCTATTTCCTGTTCTTTCTCGGCACGCTCGCCGTCTCGCTGCTCCTGTATCTGGGCGCCGTCGCGCAGGTGGCCTTCACTCGGCGTCCGCCGTCGGCTTTCATTCCCGAAGGCGGAATGCTCTGGCTGCAGGCCTTCGGGCTCGCCCTGCTGTGGTTCGGCGTCGGCGTCTGCTGGCTGCTGTTCTTCAACGTGTACTGCATCCACGTCGACATGAGCGCGGTCGGAGAGGCGGCATTCCAAGCCTTCACCCGCGGATATACGCGCCGCCTGCCGATCGTCGTGCTGCCTTTCGGCGCCGCCTGCCTGGCATGGACGCTCGCACTCTGGGGCACGCCCGTGCGGATTTCGCGCAAGACCGTCTGGGGCATTGCGACGCTCTGCGTTCTCGCCATCCTGAGCACGCCGTGGGCCGCTTCCGCACTGGACGACTTGCACGATCACGGCTACGCCGAAGCGGCGTACCGGCAGCTGCAAACCGCGCATCTGGTGCGTACCCTCGCCCTCACCGTTGCCGCCGTGTTGGCGCTCGCCGAGAAATGGCAGCCGCCGTCGCGCTAGGAAACGCACGGACTGTTCGAGTTTCTCAGTGGCATGCTGTCGATGCGCGCGGCACGAAACTCGTCGTCGGAGTACTCGAAAACGGACGCTCCTGGTCGTCAGGTAAGGGTCGGCACGGAGAATCCGAAGCAGAGCCGCGAAGAAAAGCGGCGCAGACTCGGCTCCTCGCTGGTTCTTCGTGCAGACATCGCTTGAGCCTGCTTCTCGATCAGAAGGACAGGCGGGGTGGGCGGCGAGCACGGCCATGGCGACGTCGTCGCCGATGCAAGCATCGATGATCGCTCGCAGGCCGGGTCAGTTGGAATTGCCTCGGCGTGGCCGGCCTTGCTTCGCGATCCGTTCCAGCTCGAGAACGAAGGGGTGGCCGTCGCCCAATGTCGACGCACCGATGCGTTGCGCTTCACTCCATGTCCGGCGAGCGTCGGCCACGGAGCCCGCGGAAAACTGCGCGCGCGCCTTCCATGCACGGATGCGAACGGCATCGCGATTTTCCTTCAGTTGCTCTTCCAGTCCGGCCGGATGTCCTTTTGCATTGCGCAGTTCGGACAACCCCTGATCGAAAGCCGCAATTGCCTGAGACTTCTTTCCCAGACCGTCGGCAACCACTCCTTCGGCGGCGCTGACCATCGCCGTCGCATACGTGTTCTCGATCGATGCTTGCGCGGAGCGGGCGCGCAGCTGCGCGAGCAAGGCCTGGGCCGACTCCATCCTGCCCGCCTCGGCCAAAGCGATGACGCGCAACGCGGCAAGATAGACGTGGCGGCGGACGGCATCCCCGCTGTCGTCCTTGCCGGCCTTGTTCGCATCCAACGCGAAATAGTCCGCCGCCGCCGTGTAATCGTGCGCCTGCAGCGCAATTTCTCCGTGCAGCCAGGCGGATTCGTCGTTCTGCGCAAACCCCGGCATCGACAAGGCGGAGGCGAGTTCGGCCAATTCCTGCAGCTTCTGCACGGCCTTCGACGTTCGCCCCAGATCGAACTGGTTCTCCGCTTGAGACAACATGTGCAGGTAGGCATAGCCGGTTTGAAATTTCGTGCGGCCCTCGATCGCTTCGATCTGCTCGTAGAGTTCCTCCGCCGAGGCGAACTCGCCGAACAATGCGCGGCGCGGAGCGGCGACCGCCAGGGCGTGGACGCGTGCCCGCGTGTCGCTCGCCGGCGTGTCGGCGAGGGCGCGTTCGCTCTGCTCGCGCGCGGCCCGCCAATCGCGTTTGGCCGCGAGAGCGAACGCGAGATCGATCCTGCCGTTGAGGACGCGATCGTCGCTCGGCGGAACGCGGCCGCCGAGGACGGCCAACGCGCGTCGGCTGCCCGCCTCGGCTTCGTCGTACCGGTCCTGATCGATGTCCAGCCTTGCCAATGCGGAAAGTGCGTTGGCGAGATCGAGCTCGTTCGGATCCGGATAGCGGTCGATGACTTCGCGCAACAAAGGGCGCAGCGTGTCCGCCGGCATGGAATCCATCTTCGCCCACGCCCAGCCGAGGAACAGATGAAGATGCGCCGGATCCCCGCAGCGCCGCGGATCCGGCGGCGATCCGAGCTCCGCCTCGGCCAGTTTCGCGGCACGCTCGCGTTCGCCCTTGCCGTTGTAGATATGCACCAGTTCGTTGGCCAGAACGAGGCGCAGCGCATCGTCTCCGGGCAGACCTTCGATCTGGCGCGCCGCCTCGTCGAGCACCTCGGAACCGGACAGCACACCGCTATTGGTCTGATCCGACAGCCGCAGCAGCTGCATGAGGTAGTTCTTGGTCTGGATCGCCGCCTTGGCTTCTTCGCGGGCGCGCCCGGCCTGCCAGGCGATCCCCGCCGTACCGACGAGAACCGCAATCATGGCCAGGGCGCCGAAGAGCACGCCCCAACGGTTGCGCTGGACGAATTTGCCGACGCGATAGCGCAGCGAAGTACGCGCGGCGAGCACGGGTTCGCGGCGCAGATAACGACGCAGGTCCGCGGCGAGATCGCCGGCGTTTTCATAGCGCAGCGCGGGCTCCTCGAGCAGCGCCTTTTGCGTGATTCGCTCGAGATCGCCGCGCAAAGCGCCGCGCAGGGCTTTGGCAGTCGTTCCGTGGGCGGCGGCGATCGCCGCGGTCGGCGCTCCGTCCGCAAACGGCGCCGCGGACAAGCGCGTCGGAGTGCGCGCGCCGACGTCGTAGCCGCCGCCGGAATCCGGACGTCGCAGAGCGCGCTGTCCGCAGAGCAGTTCGTACAGGACCAGGCCGAGCTGATACGTATCGGTCGCGGTGGTCACCGCACCGCCGCGGACCTGCTCCGGCGCGGCGTAGTTGGGAGTCAATACTTTTATTTGGGTGCCGGTGCGCTCGCCGTCGCTGCCCTCTTCGTGCAGCAGTTTGGCGATGCCGAAATCGAGCAGCTTCACCCTGCCCTCGGCGTTGATGAGGATATTGTTGGGCTTGAGGTCGCGATGCACGACGAGGTTGCGGTGGGCGTACTGGACCGCTTCGCATACCGACAGAAAAAGCTCGATGCGTGCGCCGATGCCGAGACGATGCTCATTGCACCACTTCAACAACGGTTCGCCCTCGACGTACTCCATGACCAGATAAGGCAGGCCGTGCGCGTCGGTGCCGCCGTCGATGAGGCGCGCGATGTTGGGATGTTCCAGCTTCGCCAGGATCCTGCGCTCGCGGCGGAAGCGCCGCAGCAAATCCGGCAACGCATAGGTCACCTGCTTGATCGCGACGAGCAGGTCGAATTGACCGTCTTCGCGTCGCGCGAGCCAGACCTCGCCCATTCCACCGCTTCCCAGTCGGCGCAGCACGCGATAGGGACCGAACGCGTCGGGCATCCGATCTTCGGCGTTCTCCGAACCGGCGGCGAACGACCGCGGCGGCCGTTCCAGTAAACCGTCCGCACGCGCGTCCGCACGAAGCAGCGCGGCCACCTCCGCATACAAGGCTTCGTCGCCGGCGCAGGCGGTTTCGAGCCACGTCGCTTGGTCCGATGCGGGAACATCGAGGGCGAGATCGAAAAGCGCTGCCGCGCGAGAATGCCTCATGCTCGCCTCATCGGATTTCGGACGGGAGTAAGCCTCTCCGTTCTATCCTACGAAAATTCGTGGGCCGTCCTGCCAAACGACGCAGTCCATCCGGCATCGGGGCGAAACTCCGACAGCCATAACGCGGTCCGTACGCCGATCGCCGCTTCGCCGGCAACGCGATGCAACGAGCACGCGCGGATTCACTTGGCCTCCGGATACAGCTCCGCGTACAACTGCGCGCGGGCACGCCGCCAGTCGCGATGCAAGGTTCGCGCGCTCACCGACTGCATTGCGGCGATTTCCTCGATCGGGAGTCCGCCGAAGAAGCGCAGCTCGACCAGTTGCGCAAGGCGCGGCTCCTCGGCTTCGAGCCTGGTCAGAGCTTCCTCGAACTGCAGCAACTCTTCCGGGCTCGGCTCGGCATCGGCCATGTTTGCCGCAAAATTCAGGTCGACTTTCTGCAATTGCGTACCGCCGCGCTTGTCGGCCAGCCTTGCGCGCGCGCGGTCGATGGCGACCTGGCGCATCGCCTTGGCGGCCAGCGATAGAAAGTGCTGGCGGCCGTCCGAACGGATTTGCCCGGACTGCAGCAGTTTCAGGTAGGCCTCATGTACCAGCCCGGTCGTGCCCAAGGTATCGGCCGGCGTGCGCCGGCGCTCCCTGTGCGCGAGCAGTTTGAGTTCCGCATAGATGCGTTCGAACAGCGCCCCCAAGGCGGTGGTGTCGCCGTTGCGCACGGCCTCGATCAAGGAGGTGATGCTCTCGTCCACGGATGCAGCCCTGTCGAAACGGAAGCGGAGGGTGAGTAGGCCGACACGATGCCGGGGATCATCCTCGCATCGCCGCTCGAGCGTCAATCCGCGCATTCGCGACGACTTTCGCGGCCCCGCCGCGAAGCCGCGAAAAATTTTTCGCGCCCTTGTCAATTGCCCGGTTCGTTTTCCGTAAGACAAGAATGCAGGCATCTGTGCAACGAGTGATGCCTTGCGCCGACCGTCAATCGCAACGTGCCACGGGTAGCCGCAATGAACGTGAACATCGATTCCGGGCAACGCGACCTGCGTCTGTCGAATCTCTGCAGGCGCCGACCCGGCGCCGCGTTTCAGATGGGCGTTTGCCTCATGGCCGCGTTGTCGCTTGTTTCCGCCGTCTGCCACGCGCAACACGATCCCGGAATCCGGCCGGGTACGCCGGGCGCAGGCAAGCCGCTTGCCGGTCTCACCGCGACCGAACAATCGATGTTCGAAGAGGCCGTGCAGAGGGCGATCCAACTCGAGGCCGTGTGCGACGACTGTTCCGATCTGACGCTCGGAACGCACGTCGATCCCGCCGCGGCCGGCGTGATGGCGCAGACCAATTCCTCCGGCCTCGGCGTCCGCTTCAACGCGGATCAATGCACCGCCTGCCACAATCAGCCTGCATTGGGCGGATCGGGCGGATTCATGGTGCCGAATCCCGAGGCCCCGGCGTCGCAGCGACGGGCGCCGGAGAACCCCATGTTCGATTTGATCCCGCACCGCAAGGGCGCGACCAACGCGGTGCCGTCTTTCATCAGCCGCTACGGCCCGATCCGCGAAGTGCGTTTTGCCTACAAGCCGGACGGCAGCCCGGACGGCGGCGTGCATCCGTTATTCACGATCGCCGGGCGCACGGACGTGTTTCCCGTGGGCCAGTCCGGGGCCTGCACCGACGCCGAGTTGCCGCCGACCGATTTCGAAGGCGAATACCGCAACGGCAACGCGCGATTTCGCATTCCCCTGCAATTGTTCGGGCTCGGCATCGTCGACGGAATCCAGGATCGCGAAATCCTCGCCCGCCATGCTGCAAGTTCCGCCCTGCGCGCGCAGCTCGGCATCGGCGGGATTCCGAACCGCAGCGCGAACGACGGCACCATCACGCGCTTCGGCTGGAAAGCGCAGAACAAATCAATCGCGATTTTTGCCGGCGAGGCTTACAACGTCGAGATGGGAGTGACCAACGACGCATTCCCGCAGGCCATGGACGAAACGCCGGCTTGCACGGCCGACAAGAGCGAGCCCAACGATATCGCGCGCTTCGATGCCGACGATGCGCGCAACCAGAGCTTCTTCAATCCGTTCCACCAGATGCCGGATTGGCTCGCGTTCTCGATGTTCATGCGTTTCCTCGATGCGCCCCAGCCGGCCGCATTGTCGGCCAGCGCCTCAAGAGGGCGACAGCTCTTCGGCAGCGGTCCGGACGATCCGGGCATCGGCTGCGTCGCCTGCCATACGGCGACGATGACGACGCCGTCCAAGAGCGAAACGCCTGCGCTGCAGAACGTCACCGCGCATTTGTTCTCCGATCTCCTGATCCATCACATGGGCAAGGGGCTCGCCGACGACATCACGCAAGGCCTCGCGACCGGCGACATGTTCCGCACGACACCGCTGTGGGGCATCGGCCAGCGGCGCTTCTTCCTCCACGACGGCCGCACCGACGACCTGCTCGCAGCCGTCAGAGCGCACGCCTCGACGCCCGGCGAGGCATGCGAAAACGATCGTCAGGATCAGGCCCAGCATGCCGACGTCTACGCGGACGCCGCCTCGGCGGGCCGCCGTCGAGGACCTCGCCCGCCCTGCTACGGCCCCTCGGAAGCGAATGCCGTCGTCGCGCGATTCAACGCACTCGGCGCGCTCGATCAACAAGCCGTCCTGGATTTTCTGCGCGCTCTGTAGATCGCCCGCGACGACTTCTTTTCCTTTTTTTTGAAGACAGGAATCCCATCATGAAACGTTTCGCGCACATCGCCCTGATCACGGCAGCCGGCCTGGTGCCGGCCGCCTCGCTCGTCACGACCGGGCGCACGCAACCAGCGCAGCCGGAGCAATCCGACGCTTGCTCGATCGCCATGGAACTGTGCCGGCCGTTCGCCTTCTTCGAAAGGGACTTCGGCGACATCTTGCGCGCGCGCGTCGGTCTGGAAATCGCGCCGGTGCCGCTCGATCTGCAGAACAAGAGTGCGAACCTGGTGGGCCTGGGCAGCTATCTGGTCAATGTGCAGGGCGGCTGCGGTGGTTGCCACACTCATCCCGCGTATGAAAGCGGCGGCAATCCTTATCTCGGTCAGCCGGCCAAGGTCAACATCGCCCAATACCTCACGGGCGGCCGCCAATTCGGCCCCGTGATCGTATCGAGCAACCTGACTCCCGATGCCGCGGGGAAGCCCGCCGGCCTGACCTTCACTCAATTCCGGTCGGTGATGACGACCGGCAAAACCGACCCCTCCGGCCACGTCATGCAAGTCATGCCGTGGCCCGAATACGCATCGCTGACCGACCTGGATCTGCGCGCGATCTACGAATACCTGCGCGCCATTCCGCCGTTGCCGAACAACCCGAACCCGGGACCGTAAACGCAGCCGAAATTCGTCGGTCTTCCCCCGACGACCCTTCGACCCGGGACCGCCCTACACATCAGCGCGCAGCGGCGAGAAACCGGTTTCCCTTTCTCCAGGAATAGAACGCGATGTCGCCACCATCCTTTACCGTTGTCAGCCGACGCGGATTGAACCGAGCGCAACTTCCAAAGCTCCTTGTCCTCGTCGCCACTATCTTGACCGCACCTTCGGCGTGGGCCGGAACGATCGGCACCGCGGCCGGCACTGGAAGCGGAGGGTACGGAGGCGACGGCGGGCCTGCCGTCAATGCGGCGTTGAACTACCCGATCGGCGTCGCCACCGACAGCGCCGGCAATTTATTCATCACCAGCGGCGAACGCGTACGCAAAGTGGCTCCCGACGGCACCATCGGCACTGTCGCAGGCAACGGAACTTCCGGATACAGCGGCGACAACGGCCCCGCCGTCGGCGCGCAACTGCGAAGTCCCGCCGGCGTCGCGGTCGACGTTGCAGGCGATCTGTATATCGCCGACTACGGCAACAACTGCGTGCGCAAGGTGACGCCCGGCGGCACGATCAGTACGGTCGCAGGCAACGGTGCCAAGGGCTTCAGCGGCGACGGCGGTGCGGCGACGATTGCGCAATTGAATCTGCCTTCCGGCGTCGCGATCGACGGCGCCGGCGCGCTCTACATTGCCGATACGGCGAACAGCCGCGTGCGCAAAGTGACGGCCGACGGTGCGATCAGCACCGTCGCGGGCAACGGTACCCAAGGCTACGCGGGCGACGGCGGTCCGGCGATCAATGCGCGTTTGAACTTTCCCAACGGCGTCGCCGTCGACGGCGCAGGCAATCTTTACATCGCCGATACCGGCAACGAACGGGTGCGCAAAGTGGCGCCCGACGGCACGATCAGCACGGTGGCAGGCTTCAATGCTTCCGGCTACGCCGGCGACGGCGGCCTCGCTTCTTATGCGTTGTTGAACTTCCCTCTCGGCGTTGCCGTCGACCGCGCCGGCAATCTGTTCATCGCGGACAGCGGCAACAACCGCGTGCGCAAGGTTTCACTCGACGGGACGATCAACACGGAGGCGGGCAACGGTATCGCGGGCTACGGCGGCGACGGCGGTCCTGCGACCAGCGCAAAATTGAATCAGCCTTCCGGCGCGGCGATCGACAGCGCAGGCAATCTGTACATCGCCGACAGCCTCAACAACCGCGTGCGCAAAGTCGCAGGACCGGTCTATACCGTCGGCGGCAGCGTGTCCGGTCTGGCGGGCAGCGGACTGGTGCTCAGCCTCAACGGCGCGCAAACCCTGCAGATCAACGCCAACGGCGGTTTCGTCTTTCCGACCCCTCTTGCCGCCGGCGCCGATTATTCCGTCAGCGTGCGGACGCAGCCCGCTTCGCCGACGCAGACCTGCTTCGCGACCAACTCCAGCGGAACGGTCATTGCGGCCGACATCACCAATATCGTGGTCGCGTGCATCACACCGGTTGCGACAACCACCGCACTGAACGCGAATCCGAGCCCCGCCCTGGCCGGTCAAAGCGTGACGATGACGGTGGCGGTCAGTTCCGCCGGCGGCACGCCAACCGGCAGCGCGACCGTCGTCGACGCCGACAGCAGCGCCAGTTGCAGCGCCACGCTGCATGCCGGCACGACCACGTGCACGCTGACCTTCGCCGCGGCCGGTCCGCACCATTTGACCGCCGCCTATTCCGGCGATGTCGGTTTCGCCGGCTCCAGCGCAACGACCATCCTCGTCGTCAACGCCGCATCGGCCTACACGATCGGGGGCAGCGTGTCCGGTCTGGCTGCCGGCAGCAGCGTGGTGCTCGGCCTCAACGCGAGTGCGCAGATTTTGCCGGTCAACGCGAACGGCCCGTTCGCCTTCCCGACTCCGCTCGCCGACGGCGCCAGCTATGCGGTCGCCGTGCAGACCCAGCCCGCGTCGCCCGTGCAGTCCTGCACCGTCAGTAACGACAGCGGCACGGTCAACGGCGGCAACGTCGTCAACATCATCGTGGTTTGCGCGCCATCGCCATCCACCACAACGACGGTGACGTTAGAGGCAAGCGTCACCCGCGCCGTGTTCGGGCAAAGTGTCCAGCTCGTCGCCAGGATCGGCACCGCGATTCCCCCCGCCGGTCATGGATATGCCGCTGC
>CBJLOV010000160.1:0-10290 GCA_966424745.1 uncultured bacterium | reverse complement strand
AACCCATTGCGGCACAAGGTTTGCGAGGGCCGCGCGCACAGCAAACATTAACGCACTGACGGGTACGCTTGCGGCCGTAGTTGGCTGTATGCAGTCCCGCAGTAGATGTTCGGTATAACGACAACATGGTCGTTGCTCGTCGACGGATTGGCGCGCTACGCGGTTGCGCCCGCTCTCGACTTGCTCGGCATTCCCCCTACCGCGACCGATCCACGCGAGCTCGCGCAGTACTTCCTCATCGCCTCGATCCAGGTCGCAATCATCGCCTGCGTATTGCGGCCGATGGAGCGCCTCTGGTCTGCCGCACCCGAGCAGGAGCGCGGACTGCGATCGATCGACCGCCTCTACACGCTGATCAAGCTGTTCGGCGTGCTGCCGCTGTTCACCTATTTCGTTCTCGCTCAATTCGCGCATTTGTTCGCGGGCGGCGCAGGCGGCGGGTCCGCGTCTTTGCTGCCTCGAGTCGTTCCGTGGTTCGGGCAGCATCCGCTGCTGCTGTTCGTCGCGTACTACGCGATCTACGATTTCGTCTATTACCTGATCCATCGTCTGCAGCACGCAATTCCGTGGTGGTGGGCCTTGCACAGCCTGCATCACAGCCAGCGCGAGTTGAACTGCTGGTCGAACGATCGCGACCACTATCTCGACGACATGCTCGAGGCCTTGATCGTCGCCGCGGTCGCCGTGTTCATCGGCGTCGCGCCGGTCGAATACGCCCTGCTCGTGCTCGGCGGCGAGCTGTTGCAGAACCTCGACCACGCCAACATCCGCCTGCGCTTCGGCCCGGTGCTCGACAAGATTCTGGTCGATCCGCGCTATCACCGTCTGCACCACATGCGCGTCGATCCGGCGCGGCCCGGTCTGCACAATTGCAACTACGCATTCGTCTTCCCGATCTGGGACATGCTGTTCGGCACGGCACTGTACGGCGAACCCGTGCGTCCGACCGGCGTCGGCGACCCGACCGTCGACGCGGACAACCGCCACGGCATGATCGCGCAGCAGCTGCGCGCGCTGAAACGCTTCTGGGCCTGCGTGCGCCGGTTCGACGGCTGGCTGCCGGCGGAAGTGTCGTTCGACGAAAAAACCTATCGGCCCGTGCGCGTCATCGATGCGCATCACGCATCCGCGCAGGTCGCGATGTGCGCGAGCCGCGCGCGCGCCGACGTCGCCGCAACGGAAACCTCGACGCGGCACGGCGCCGCGAACGAAGCCTTGTCCGAACCCGCCAAACGACGCGCATAATGCGCGCATGAAGACCTATCTCGTCGGCGGCGCCGTGCGCGACCGCCTGCTCGGCATCGCCGTGAAAGATCGCGACTACGTCGTCGTAGGCGCCACGCCGGACGACCTGCTGCGCGCGGGCTACAAGCCGGTCGGCAAGGATTTCCCCGTATTCCTGCATCCGCAGACGCACGAGGAATATGCCCTCGCGCGCACCGAACGCAAGACCGGCCGCGGCTACCACGCCTTCGCCTTCGACACCGATCCGAGCGTGACGCTCGAAGACGATCTGCGCCGTCGCGACCTGACGATCAACGCGATTGCCGAGGACGAATACGGCGCCTTGATCGACCCGTTCGGCGGCGCACGCGATCTCGAGGCGAAGCGGCTGCGCCACGTTTCGCCTGCATTTGCCGAAGACCCCGTACGCGTATTGCGCGTGGCGCGCTTCGCCGCGCGCTATGCCGATCGCGGCTTTCGCGTCGCCGCGGAAACGACGGCCCTCATGCGCGGAATGGTCGCCGACGGGGAGGTCGACCATCTCGTGCCCGAGCGTGTCTGGGCGGAAACGCAGAAGGCGCTGACCGAGACAACGCCGAGCGCGTTCGTGCGCACGCTGCGCGACTGCGGTGCGCTGCGCGTGCTGTTTCCGGAGATCGACGCGCTCTACGGCGTGCCCCAGCGTGCCGAATTTCATCCCGAGATCGACAGCGGCATCCACACCGAGATGGTCGTCGACATGGCCGCGCGGCTCGCCCCCGGCGACGCGCTGATCGGCTGGTGCGCGCTCGTACACGATCTCGGCAAGGCGCTGACGCCGAAAGACGTATTGCCCAGGCACATCGGCCACGAGCACCGCGGCCTCGCCCCCGTCGCGGCGCTGAACGCTCGCTTGAAGGTCCCCGCCGAATACGCGGCGCTGGCACAGCTCGCCTGCAAGCTGCATCTGCTCGCGCACACCGCGTTCGAACTCAAACCCGCGACCGTGCTCGGCGTCTTCGAACAACTCGACGCCTTCCGCCGGCCCGATCGCATCGAGCCGTTCCTCATCGCCTGCGAGGCCGACAAGCGCGGGCGGCTGGGGCTCAGCGAAGCCGCGTATCCGCAGGCCGACTACCTACGCCGCGCCTTTGCCGCAGCCGCCGCGATCGGCGCAAAGGAATTCGTCGACCGGGGCCTGCGCGGCCCGGCGATCGGCGAAGCGATTCGCGAGGCGCGTGTCGCCGCGATTGCGGAGTTGAAGAGCAAAAGCGTTTAACCCGGATAGAGTACTTGCGAATGGAGCTTGTGCCTTATCCGTGCACATCGACGCTCATTCGCGCAAATCCACGGCCGACGCTCTTTCCGATACGGCGCACGAAATACTTCGCGCGGAAGAGAAGAGCAAAGGGCCTTCGGCCACGGATTTACCCGGATGCAAAGCAAAGAACGCGGATAGAGCATTTTCCGGATGGAGTTTTTGCTTGATCCGTGTTCATCGGCTCTCATCCGCATCAATCCTTGGCAGGCGCTTTTCAAAACGCATCACGCGAAACTTCTCGCCCATTTCGCCGGGCAAGGTCAGGCGCTTCACCTGCTGCGCCAGCGCGTAGCGCGCGGCCTCGTCCGCGGCCTGCGCGTAGCCTTCCGCGAAGACTTCGTCCAGGCCGTGCGCGATCAGGAACTGCGCCTGGGTCGAATGGGCGGTCACGGTGAGTCCCGCCGATTCGCCGGCGCGCGCCAGGGCGTCGAAGTCGACCCAGGCCGTGATGTCCTGCAGTCCGGGCAGGATCAGCGGGTCGTCGTGAGCACGATGGCGATAGTGGCAGCGTACGCTGCCGGCGCGGCGCGCCCGATCGTAGTACTCGCCATGCGCATAGCCGTAATCGGCGAACCAGGCGCTGCCGCTCTCGAGCGAGCGCGTCACTTCGCGCAGCCATGGATCGAGCAAGATGCAGACTTCGGAAAGATACGGCCGCGGCAAGCTCGCGAGCCGATTGCCGACCGCGCCGTCGACCGCCGCGCGCAATTTCGCGTCGGCCTCGACTTCGCGCCAGACGAAACGATTCTGCGCATCGGTGCCGACCGCGCGCGCGCGGAGACCCTCTTCGCGCAGCGCGAACGCGCGCACCGGCAGGGCATCGATCACCTCGTTCGCGATCAGCGCCCCCCGCCAGGGCTCCGACGGCGGCGAATCGAGCCATTCGACGCGCCCGGCGAGATGCGCGCTGCGCGTATGCAAAGTCTCGCGTTGGCGCGCGCGCAGATCCGCACTGCGTTCGAGCAGGCGGTAGCGCGCGGGCGGCGCACCGAGACGTTCGAGTTCGAGCAGCAGCTCGGCGGCGAGAACGCCGCTGCCGGGGCCGAGTTCGACGACGTCGCCGCCCGCCGCGAGCTCGGGCGCCAGCGCACGCGCAAGACAGCGCGCAAAGACGAAGCCGAGTTCCGGCGCGGTGACGAAATCACCGGCCGCGCCGAATTTCGTCGATCCCGCGCTGTAGTAGCCGAGGCCGGGCGCGTACAGCGCGAGTTCCATGTAGCGAGAAAAATCGAGCGCGCCGCCGGCGTCGCGTATCTCGGCACGAATGAGTTCGGCCAGGTGCGCGCTATGCACGAATTCTTCGGGTGTGGGCTCGGGGAGTTCGACGCGCATGCCGGGGTATGGAAGAATCGTTCGTTGTGAAGAAAACGCTGTGCGTAGGGGCGCGATTCATCGCGCTCGCCTGCGCCTGGGGCCGATGACGGCCGGGCGCAATGAATTGCGCCCCTACGAAAGCGGAAGCATACCGACTACGCGGCGAGAATGGCGCATGAGCGAACCTCAGAAAGAACGTCCCGTGGTCCTGATCACCGGCGCGGCCAAGCGCGTCGGCGCGATGATCGCACGCGCGCTGCATGCAGCCGGCTACGATCTCGCCCTGCACTACCGCAACTCGCGCAGCGAGATGGACGCGCTGGCCGCCGAACTCGAAGCGCAGCGCACGGACAGCACGTTGGCGATACAGGCGGAACTGGCCGATATCGACAGGCTGCCGCGCATCGTCGACGCCTGCATGGCGCGCTACGGTCGCCTCGACGGCCTCGTCAACAACGCCTCGACGTTCTACCCGACGCCGGTCGGCGGCGTCACCTCGCGGCAATGGAACGAGCTGTTCGCCAGCAACGCCCAGGCCCCGTTCTTTCTCGTCCAGACCGCGGCACCCCATTTGAGACTCGCGCATGGCGCCGTCGTGAACATCGTCGATGTCTATGCGCAGCATCCGCTCGCGCGCCATCCGGTCTATTCGATGGCCAAGGCCGCACTCGCGGCGATGACGCGTTCGCTCGCGCTCGAACTCGCCCCCGAGGTGCGCGTGAATGCCGTCGCGCCCGGCGCGATCCTCTGGCCCGAGGCCGGCAAACCGTTTGCCGATCAGACCGCGTTGATCGCACGCACGCCGCTCGGCCGCACCGGCACGCCCGAAGACATCGCCGCCGCCGTGCTGTTTCTGCTGCGCGACGCCAAGTTCACGACGGGGCAGATACTCAACGTCGACGGCGGGCGCGAACTCGGCATTTAGCCGTTCCGGCTGCGGAAAACGCTGTCGTCCTGCTTCGGCTGGAACGCGTTCGCGATCAAGACCCGGTCGAATCCCGGGCTCGCCGCGCCTTCCTCGGCATAGCGATAGATCGCCGCCGCGTAGATGCCCTGCAGCGCCGACTGCACGAGCGCGAGCAAGGTGACCGTGAGCACGAGCAAGGCGATGACGACGCCGACCGCAATGCCGGAATGCGCCCCGATCGCCGGGACGACCAGAAATACGCCGAACAGGATCACGACGACGCTGAGCAGGCCGAACACGACGCCGATGCCGACGTTGCCGATCAGATTCTCGCCCCACGTGCGCTTGAGCAGCTCGACGCTGTGCTTGATCGCGTCGATCGGATTGAGATCGCTGTTGACCAGGATCGGCACGACGAGGAACGTCGCCAGCGACCAGGCCAGGCCGATCAGACCGACGACCCAGCGGCCGATGAAACCGGCGCGCTCCTGCAACGCGCGCAACGCCATGCCGACGGTGGCCGCGATCGCCGCGTAGCCGAGGATCGCGGGCAGGCGCGCCTTCGCTGCGTTGAACCCGTCGGCCAGGGTCGGCTCGCCGCCGCGCAGGCGGATCAGCGCCGCGGCGACCAAAGCCGAGTTGAAGAAGATGATGACGAAGTACTGCGCAAGATAGAACGCGAACAGCAGGACGATGCGCCCCGGCGTGAGATGGCCGCTCATGTGACGCGTGAAGATGCCGGCGAGCGCGGCCGGAACGAAGAAGCTCGCCGACACGATCACCGTGCACAACGCGGACAGTGCGGGATACACGAGCAGCTTCTTGTCGTCCCGCAGCACTGCGGCACTGGCCTTGACCAGGGTCCAGCTGCGCGAAAGCTTTTCGAACATTCCATGCCCCCTCATGTTGATCAAGGCCATTTTTTAGCATCGGCCCGATCCGCGGGTAAAGCGCTGGAAGTCACGCTTTGCGGCTACAGTTCGACCCGCTCGATCGACGCGTCCGCCTTCGCCGGATGTTCCGCCCAGAGCTGCGCCATGGTCTTGCCCGACACCGGATGCACCGCTTGCGGAGCGATGTCCGTCAGCGGCTTGAGCACGAAAGCGTGCTTCAGTTCGGACCGCGGCAATTCGAGGTGGCCTTCACCCTGCATGACGAGATCGTCGTAGAGCACGATGTCGACGTCGAGCGTCCGGCTGGAGAAACGCGGCACGTCGCGGCGGCGGCCGTGGCGGTCTTCGAGCGCGTGCAGCCAGTCGTTGAGCGCGGCGGGCGCGAGATCGGTATCGATCGCCGTCGCGAGATTGAGGAAATCCGGCCCATCGAAGCCGACTGCCCTGCAGCGATAGACCGGCGAAACGACGATGTCGCCAAAACGGGCGCGCAATTCCGCGAGCGCCGCACGCAGGTGCCTCTCCGGTTCGAGATTCGAACCGAGGCTCAGATAGGCGCGGCTCATGCGGCGGACTTGGCGCCGCGCTCGATGACGACGCCGACCGACTTCGAACCGCGCACGGCGCCCGGTTTGGCCAGCTTCAGCCGCAACCACGAGACCTTGAACTCACCGAGCACGATTTCCGCGCAGCGCTCGGCCAGGGTCTCGACGAGCTCGAAGCGGGAACCTTCCACGAATGAAATCAGCCGCTTCGACACGGCCTTGTAATCGAGCGTGTCCTCGATGCGGTCGGTCGCCGCCGGCTTGCGGTTGTCGAAGGCCATTTCCAGATCGAGCGCGACGACCTGGCGGATCTTGCGCTCCCAGTCGTAGATGCCGATCACGGTTTCGATGCGCAGGTCTTCGATGAATACGGTGTCCGACATGGAAGTTATGCCGGCACAACCGGCATTCAATTTATCGTTGGCCCTGGATTCTATACCGCGGCGAGACCTTCGAAGTCCTGGCGCAACGCGACCGACCTGAAAACCAGGTCGGTGCAGCCGACATTCGATTTATCTTTGGCTCGCCAATGCCGGGCGTATTTGCCCGGTGCATTGCTACACCGCCGGAAGCGCTTCAAGGTCCCAGCGCGGCGCGACTTTGATCTGCGCGTCTTCGTGCAGTCCAGCCTGCAGGCGCAGCGCGCCGGCGAGGGCGATCATCGCACCGTTGTCGGTACAGAACTCGGGACGCGGAAAATACACGCGGAAGCCTTCGCGCTGCGCGGCTTCGGCCAGCTGCGCGCGCAGGCGCTTGTTCGCACCGACACCGCCGGCGATCACCAGCCGACGGGCGCCGGTCTGCGCGAGCGCACGCCGGCACTTGATCGCGAGCGTGTCGACGATCGCCTCCTCGAAGCCGCGCGCGACGTCGGCTTTCGCCGTCGGATCGTCCGTGTTCGCCTGGTAGGCGAGCAGCACCTGGGTCTTCAGCCCGGAAAAGCTGAAATCCAGGCCCGGCCGGTCGGTCATCGGGCGCGAGAACTTGAATCGCCCCGGCTCACCGGATTCGGCCAGTTTGGCCAGGGCCGGACCTCCCGGGTACGGCAGGCCCATGAGCTTGGCGGTCTTGTCGAAAGCTTCTCCGGCGGCGTCGTCGAGGGTGTCGCCGAGCAGGCGGTAGCGGCCGATGCCCGAAACTTCGATCAGCATCGAATGCCCGCCCGAGACGAGCAGGGCGACATACGGCGGCCGCGGCGGGTCGGGCTCGAGCATCGGCGCCAGCAGATGGCCTTCCATGTGGTGCACGCCGATCGCCGGCACGTCGATCGCCCAGGCCAGCGAGCGGGCGCAGGCGGCGCCGACCAGAAGGGCGCCGACCAGCCCGGGACCGGCCGTGTAGGCCACGCCGCCGAGGTCGCGCGTGGTCATGCCCGCTTCGCGCAGGGTTTCGCGGATCAACGGCAGCAACTTGCGCACGTGATCGCGGCTGGCCAGCTCCGGCACGACGCCGCCGTAATCGGCGTGCATCCTGATCTGGCTGTACAGCGTGTGCGCCACGAGGCCGCGGGCGACGTCGTAGACGGCGACCCCGGTTTCGTCGCACGAGGTCTCGATCCCGAGTACGGGCAATGATGAAGCAGGGATTGCGTTTTGCTTAGTGTTCACGTTAGAATGCGCGGCTCTCCGCCCGGTAAGGGCGCCTATTCTATCCGGAGTTTCCATGCCCAGCGTCAAAGTTCGCGAGAACGAGCCTTTCGAGTTCGCTCTGCGCCGTTTCAAGCGCACCTGCGAAAAGGCCGGCGTCCTGGCCGAGACCCGCAAGCGCGAGTTCTACGAAAAGCCGACCCAGGAGCGCAAGCGCAAGGCCGCCGCAGCCGTCAAGCGCCATCTGCGCCGCGTGTCGCGCGATGTGACCAAGCGTCAGCGCCTGTACTGATCGGTTGATCCGCCGGCTCGACGCTCACGCATCGAGCCGGCTTCCCATCGAAGCCGGCAGCGGTTACCGCCTGCCGGCTTTTTCGTGCCCGGAATTCGGCAGGACACGCTGACCCCGCAAGCCACATATCGAGCCAACCCGACGAGAATCAATCCCATGGCCGAGACCGAACAGACCGAACAGACCAAGTCCCCGAAGGTGAAGCAACCGCCCGTGCTGTTTTCCAAGACCCAGGAAGTCCTGCATCAGCTGGCGCAGCGCCTCGGCGGTCCGGTCATCACCTATTGGAACAACCCGCGCGGCTCGGTGTGCAGCAACGACGTCGTCGCCCTGAACGAGATCCTCGCCCGGCAGGGGCAGCACGAGGCGATCTACCTGTTCATCAAGTCCGACGGGGGCAGCGGCCAGGTCTCGCTGCGCCTGGTCAATCTGCTGCGCCAGCACTGCAGGCGCCTGGTCGCCCTGGTGCCGTTCGAGTGCGCCTCGGCCGCGACCATGATCACGCTCGGCGCCGATCAGATCCTGATGGGCCCGACCGCCTACCTCACCGCCGTCGATACCTCGCTCAACCACGCCCTGTCGCCGGTGGACCGCGACAACGACCGCGTGAGCGTGAGCCTGGACGAACTCAACCGCGTCATCCGCCGCTGGCAGGCCGTCGAGTCGCAGGCGAACGCGCAGGAGAATCCGTACAAGAGCCTGTTCGGCTACGTGCACCCGCTCGTGATCGGCGCCGTCGACCGCGCCGAATCCTTGTCGGTGATGCTCTGCCGCGAACTGCTGGCTTACCACATCGCCGATGAGGCCAAGGCGCACGACATCGCGGCGACCTTGAACTCGAAATACCCCTCGCACAGCTACCCGATTCTGCTCAAGGAAGCGCAGAAGATCGGGCTCAACGCCGCGGCCCTGCCGACCGACGTCAACGAGCTGCTGCTCGAACTCAATCGCCTCTACAGCGAAATGGGTCAGAAGGCGACGACGGACTTCGACGAATCGCGCGCGCACGGCAACGAGATCCTCAACATCCTCGAGGGCGGGGACGTGCAGATCTTCTACCAGCACGACAAGGACTGGTTCTATCGCAGCGAGGAACGCCGCTGGATCACGTTGAACGACCACAGCAGCTGGCGCCGCATCGAGCGTATCGGCGGCAAGCTGCGCCGCAGTATCATGCACATCTCCTGATTCGCGCCGCGGCTGTCTGCCGGCCTAGGCATCGGCCGGCATCGGCAACCGCCGCCGCATTTTCCGACATTGGATTCCCCCATGAGCCTGAAACAGCAACTCACCGACGACATGAAGGCCGCGATGAAGTCCGGCGACCGCAATCGCCTCGACGTGATCCGCCTGATCAACGCCGCGATCAAGCAGCGCGAAGTCGACGAGCGCATCACTCTCGACGACGCGGCCGTGCTCGGCGTGCTCGAGAAGATGCTCAAGCAGCGCCGCGACTCGATCACGCAGTTCGAAGCCGCGGGCCGCAACGATCTCGCCGACAAGGAGAAGTTCGAGGTCGGCGTGATCCAGCATTACCTGCCTGCCCAGCTCACGGCCGAGGAAGTCGACGCCGCCATCGCTGCCGCCGTCGCCGAATCGGGCGCGACCGGGGCCAAGGACATGGGCAAGGTCATGGGCCTGGTCAAACCCAAGGTTGCCGGCCGCACCGATATGGGCAAACTGTCGGAACTGGTCAAGGCAAAGCTCGCTGCGCTCGGCTGATCCGCGCCGAGGATCGTTCATCGCACTTCTTCGCCTCTGTCGCGTCCCGCGCGCCGGCCCGGACGCGCATCGGCACCGATTTCGCCGATTGCGCATTTGACGACGCCCGCTTCGAGCGGACCGCGCGGGAACGACGAGATCCGCGTGACGCAGGCGGAACCGCCGTGCCAGAATCCCGCTGTAGAGCTGTAAACAGGCGGCCGGGAGCAATAGCGTGATCATCGTCACCAGCGAAAATGTCGCGGGCTATCGGGTCAAGCAAACCAAGGGTCAGGTATTCGGGGTGGTGGTGCGTAGCCGCGGCATCGGCGGCAATTTCATGGCGAGCCTGCGCTCGATCGTGGGCGGCGAAATTCACGAATACACGCAGATGCTCGAAGAAGCGCGCCGCCACGCGATCGATCGGCTGACCACCAACGCCAAGGCGATGGGCGCGAACGGCATCGTCATGATGCGGTTCGATTCCGCCGAGATCGGCCAGACCATGAGCGAGATCGTCGCCTACGG
>CBJLOV010000159.1:0-10420 GCA_966424745.1 uncultured bacterium | reverse complement strand
GGGCTCGATGCGTTCCTCGTGACGAAGTCGGTGAGTTTGGCCTATTGACGTTCGGCGCGCGGCACGGGGACGAGGCTTCAAGGTCAAAAAACCGAGCAAGATCAAAAGCGGCCCCGTAGGGCGGGAGAAGCGAAGCGCATCCCGCCTTTCGCGTCATGTACGGCAACGGCGGGATGCGCCGCTGCGCGGCTTCTCCCGCCCTACGCGCTGCGGGTGCCGCGGTTGACGAGGCCCCGAGATCAAGGGCGAAGGCAAGATCAAAAGACGAGCAAAAAGCCGGATCAAAAGCCGAGCCGGGCGAAATGAATCGCGCTCCTGCGGACGTCGTCGGACTCAGGGTTTCGCATAGACCACCTTGCCGCCGAAGATCGTATAGTCGACCCGGGTGTCGAGCAGTTTCTCGGGCGGCCCGGCGAGGATGTCGTCGGACAGGACGACGAGGTCGGCGAGCTTGCCTGCGGCGACGCTGCCCTTGATGGCTTCCTCGTGCGAGGAATACGCGGGGTTGATCGTGTAGGCGGCGATCGCTTCTGCGATCGTGATCGCCTGTTCCGGATGGAATACCGCTGCGGTCTTGTCCTGCGTCTTCGCGCCGGCATGCGGCGCCTCCTTGCGCGTCACCGCCATGTACATGTTGCGCAGCGGGTCGTAGGTCGCGAGGCTGGCTTTGTTGAACGGACCGGGCAGGTCGGAAACGATGTTGAGGCGCAGGCCGTCGTCGATCATCGTGCGCCAGGCGAAGGCGCTCTTCGCGCGCTCAGGGCCGAGCAAGGCTTCGAGCTTGTCGGGATTGCGCATTATGTGGTCGGGCGTGATGTCGGCGATCAGATGCAGCTCGCCGGCGCGCCTGAGATCCGCGGGTGCCGGATACCAGACGTGGATCAGGCGATGGCGGCGGTCGCGCGGCTTGCGCGGCTCGCCGTTCGCCTTCGCCGCGTCGGCGTACCAGCCGACGAGCTCGTGGATGCCCTTGTCGCCGATGATGTGCCCGCCGACGTCGTAGCCGGCGCGGTCGGCGGCGACGATCGCCGCGGCGATCTTCTCCTCGCCCATGAAGCGGTAGGCCCAGTCGCCCGGCAGGCCCATGGTGTCCTTGAGCGGCTCGAACATCAGGCCGGCGTCGCCGAACGCTTTCAACGCGCCGTAGCGCACGAGCGCGTCGCCCGAACCGGGGCGGATGCCGACGGCGGCGAGTTCGCCCCAGGTGTCCAGCGGCAGGAAGGCGTAGACGCGCACGCTGAGCTGGCCGCGCTTCTTCAGTTCCTCGAAGATCATGCGGTCCGAATAGCTGCGTTCGACGTAGGTCGGGTAGATCTGCTTTTGCGAGATGTCCTCGTCGCGGGCGATGTCGGCGATCGAAGTGATGCCGACCGCGTTGAGCTGCGCCTCGACGCCGCGCGCGCCGATCAGTTTCTGCTCGCGCGTGGCCGGCGGCATGATTTTTTCCATCGCCTCGCCGGCGCTGCCGTAGAGCATGCCGTTGAGCGCGCCGGTCTTCGCGTCGCGGCCGTAGCGGCCGTTGCGCGGGTCGGGTGTCTTCGCGGTGATGCGTGCGAGCGACAGCGCGCGGCTGTTGGCGAACCAGGCGCGGTCGTAGCGGCGCAGCAGGACGGGGTGGTTCGGCGTCAGTGCATCGACGGCGGCAAGGTCGGGCTCGAACGTGGTGAAAGCGCCGTCCTTCGCGTTCGCGCCCGCGGCGAAGTCGCTCCAGTCGCCGCCGGTGATCCAGATGCCGGCCGGCACGCGCGCGGCGACTTCGCCGAGACGCTGCAGCAGCAGTTCGGGCGAATTCACATCGATCAGGCGCACCTGGAAGTACCAGTCCGTCGCGTTCTCGAAATGCGTGTGCGCGTCGTTGAAGCCGGGCAGCACGAGGCGGCCCTTGAGATCGATGGCGCGCGTGTTCGGTCCGCGCAGGGCGAGCACGTCGGCATCGCTGCCGACCTTGACGATCTTGTCGCCGGCGACCGCGACGGCTTGGGCGACGGGCTGCTTGGCTTCGAGCGTCCACACCTTGCCGTCGTACAGGACGAGGTCGGCGGAAGCGGCGGCAAGCGCGTCGGCGTGCGCCAGAACGAGCGCGGCGGCCGCCGCGGCGAGCGAGCAAACCCGCGTGCGCGCGCTCATGCGGCCTTCTCGATGGCCGGCGTCAGTTCGTGCAAACCGCCGGCGATGATGTCGAGGCCTTCGTCGACGAGGTCGATCGAGGCAGTCAGCGGCACGAGGATGCGGATCGCATTGCCGTACACGCCGCAGGCGAGCAGGATCAGGCCGTGCTGCAGCGAACGCTTGACCAGCTTGGCCGCGAGGTCCGCGTCGGGCTTGCCGTCCGCGCCGAACACTTCGAACGCGACCATCGCGCCGAGGCCGCGCACCTCGACGATCGCAGGGAACTGCGTCTGCAGCGCGCGCAGTCGCGCCGTCAGGTGCTCGCCGAGCGCGCGCCCGCGATCAAGCAGGTTTTCATCCTCGAACGCGCGGATTACCGCCAGCGCCGCCGCGCAGGCGAGGGGACTGCCGGCATAGGTGCCGCCGAGGCCGCCGGGCAGCGGCGCGTCCATCACCTCGGCGCGGCCGACCACGGCGGACAACGGAAAGCCTCCGGCGAGCGACTTCGCCGTCGTGATCAGGTCCGGCACGACGCCCGAGTGTTCGATCGCGAACCATTTGCCGGTGCGGCCGGCGCCGGTCTGGATCTCGTCGTCGATGAGAAGGATGCCGTGCCGGTCGCAGACCTCGCGCAGCCAGCGCAGGAATTCGAACGGGGCGACGTAGAAGCCGCCCTCGCCCTGCACGGGCTCGATGACGATCGCGGCGACGCGCGACGGTTCGACGTCGTTGAGGAAGATCGTTTCCAGCGAGGCTTTCGCGTCCTCGATCGACACGCCGTGCAGCGCGTTCGGGAAGCGCGCATGGAACACCTCGCCCGGAAACGGACCGAAGCCGAGCTTGAACGGATTGACCTTGCCGGTCATCGCCAAGGTCATCAGCGTGCGCCCGTGGTAGCCGCCGGTGAACGTGATCACGGCCGAGCGCTTGGTCGCGGCACGCGCGATCTTGACCGCGTTCTCCACCGCCTCCGCGCCCGTGGTCAGCAGCACGGACTTCTTGGCGAAGTCGCCCGGCGCGAGCGCGTTGAGCTTTTCTGCGACTTCGACGTAGTTGTCGTGGGCGACGATCTGGAAGCAGGTGTGGGTGAAGCGCGCGAGCTGCTCCTGCGCTGCCGCGACCACGTGCGGATGGCAATGCCCGGTGTTGAGCACGGCGATGCCGCCGGCGAAGTCGATGTAGCGGCGGCCCTCGATATCCCACAGCTCGGCGTTGTCGGCGCGCGCGGCGAAGATCTCATGGGTCTGCTTGACCCCGTTGGCGACGGCATTGCGGCGGCGCTGCATCCAGGTCTGATTGTTCGCGTCTCGAGTCATGAGGTTTCTCCGCTTTCGATCAACGCGCAATCAGCTCGTCGGCGACGACGGGCTGCAATTCCTTGCGCACGCTGTGCTTGTTGTCGGCGATCGCTTTCCATTCCGGGTCGTTCTTCAGCCGTTCGCGCACTCTGCTCATCGCCGCGTCGCGCGAGCCGAGGCCGTCTTCGTTGACGTACTCGTAGGTGAAGAACGCGGACCAGGGCCGGCCGGCCGGGTAGCGCGAAAGATAGAATCCGTAGCCGGCCAGCACGCCTTCCTGCAGCCAGCCGTCGGTCTGCGGCAGCACGTACGCTTCGACGTATTTGAGGTAATCGCCGACCGGGACGAGATAGTCGTACGGCACCATCAGGAACACGGGCGCCCTGCCGGTCTTGTTGGGGGCGGACTTGGAGCGCATCAGGTCGGATACGGTGGTGTGGACCGCCGTGGTCAGGGCAAGGGCCTCCTGGCCGAGACCGGAGGGGTGGCCGGCCTCGATCTTCGCCCAGCGCGCGGTGCCGTTTTCGGCGGCCAGCGTGACGACCGCGAGCATGTCCCAGTTGTCGGAATCGACATACCGGTTGAAATAGACGTGATAGTCGGCGATCGCGCCGTCGCGCTTCCACTGGGCGAAATCCTTGAGACCGGTCGCGAGCATGTAGCTGCGCAGTTTTTCGCGATTCGCCGGCGCGGTGTGGTAGGCGACGAGCAGGCTGCGCGGACCGCTCTGGCGCGGATCGGCATCGGCGGCGCGGGCGGGCGCGTGGGTCAGCAGAAGAAGCAGGGCGGAGAGGGCGAAGAAATATACTTTTGAAAATTTTGGAATCACGGTGGACCTCCAGATACGGGGTGGAGTCCCGTCATTCCCGCGTAAGCGGGAATCCAGCGTTTTTCCGGTCGATTAAAAGGCGCTGGATTCCCGCCAAGAGCGTGCGGGAATGACAAGAATTTTTATTTGCTATGGTTTGAGATATTTGCCGAGAAATTCGAAGCACCTCTGCAATGCGTCGCGCTGCTCCGGTGTGTCGCCGTCCATGAAGATGTGCCCGCCGGGTGCGTCGTCGTAAGTCTTCGACTCGAACACCTTGCCCTTGGCCTTGAGCACGTCGAGCAGGCGGCCGGTGTGCAGCTCGTAGGGCGCGATCTTGTCGCCCTTGGTGGCGAGCACGAGCAGCGGCGCCTCGATCCGGTCGACGTGGTTGATCGGCGAGACGTCCATGTAGGCGGCGAGGTTCTCGTTCGGCAGCTTGCCCTTGAAGTAGGCGCTTTCCTTGGCCACTTCCTGGCGCCGGTACTCGGGCTTGTAGGCCATGTAGGCGACGAAGTCGGCGAGGCCGACGATGTCGATCGCCGCGGCGAACCGCTTCGGCTCCTTCTCGATCGCGAGCAGGGTGACCATGCCGCCGCGGCTCTGGCCGAGGATGCCGAGACGCGTCGGGTCGACGTAGTCGAGGCCGGAAAAATATTCCGCCGCGGCGAGCACGTCGGCCGTGTCGGTGATGCCGTATTCGTTGACGTAGTGATTCGCGCCGTAGCCGCGGCTGCCGCGGTACTCGGGGAAGATCACGACGTAGCCTTTCGCCACCGCCACGTCGATGAGCTGGAACCAGCGCCAGTCGAAACGCTCGTGAAAGCCGCCGTGGACCATGACGATGCCGGGGTACTTCCTGCCCGCCTCGAGTTTCACCGGCGTGAACACGTAGCCGGGAATCAAGGTCCGGTCGGCGCCGGCGTAGGCGACGCGCTTGAGGCGCACGCGCTCGCCGAATTCCTGCATGAAGGTCAGGGTGACGATGCGCTGTTCCTGTTCGTACAGGGTCTGCGTGATCACCTCGATCTTCGTGTCGAGATCGTTGGAGTCGAGGTTGATGAACTTGTCGAGCTCGCCCTCCTTGCCCGCCTTCTTTTCGGCGGATTCCTTCTTCGCCGGCTTGGCGTCCTCTTTGTCCTTGGCCACGGCGGGGCCGCCGGCCAGCAGCGCGCCGAGGACGAGCGCGCCGCAGCATCGTGCGAATCGGTGTGTCTTCACTTCGTTTTCCTCCCCAAATCGGATCGTGCGACCGAATCCGGCGTCGAGCCTGCCAGCGGATCCTGTCGGAAACCTGAAAATGCCCCGACCGCCGCGGACGCGTTGCCTGCCGACGGCGTGCCGACACGGCGCACGTTCCACAGCCTCTCGTGGGCGACGCCCCAGGGCCGGAAGCCGTCGAGGTCGCGCTTGATCGCGACGACGTCGGCCGGGCAATACAGCACGACGAGCGGCGTGTCTTCGAGCATCAGCGCGTGCAGCCGGTCGAACAAGGCCTGGCGCTCGCCGCGGTCGGCGGCGGCGCCCGCGGCGGCGAGCAGTTCGATCGCCCGCGGATCGTCCCAGACCTTGCGCCTGCTCTTGTTCTTGTCGCCGAGCATGGTGTCGTAGCTCAGATAGGGATCGGAGCGCGAGGTGTAGCTGAAGGACATGAGCTGGTAGTTGCCGCTCTGATAGCGTTCGAGCTGGGTCGCCCATTCGGTGACTTCGAGCTCGAGGCGGATGCCGGCCGCGCGCGCCATCGACTGGATCATGATCGATTGGTCGTACATGTCCGGATAGCGCCGGTTGGTGACCAGCTTGATCTTCTCGCCGCGGTAGTTCGATTCGGCGAGCAGCTGCTTCGCGCGCGCGAGGCTGAAGCCGTAGTTCTTTCGCTGTGCGGCGGAGAAATACGGACTCGCGGTCGGCACGATCGACGCGCTGGCCACGCCGGTGCCGCCCGAGGCGATGTCCGCGATGGCCTGCGTGTCGAGCGCGACGGCGAGGGCGCGGCGGAACTTGACGTCGGCGAGCACGGGATCGCGCGTCTGCATCAGCAGCGCATTGACTCCGAGCAGCGGCGCGCTCTCGAGAACGATGTTCGGCAGCTTCTTGATCTGGGCGAATTCGGACACTTGGACGATCGGCAGCACGTCGATCTGGCCCTTGATCAGGGCGGCGCGGCGAGCGGCGTCGTCGCGGATGACCAGCCAGCGGACTTTCTGCGCGTAGGCGGTCTTGCCGCCGGTGTAGCCGTCGGGCGGACCGCCGCGCGAAGCATACTCGGCGAACGCGGTCAGCTCGATGTACTCGCCGCGCTTCCAGGTGTCGAGCCGGTACGGGCCGGTGCCGATCGGCGCTTTCCACGAGCCGTCGGCATTCACCGAATCGCGGTGCACGATGCCGCCCGCGCCGCAATGCAGCGCGGCCATCTGGGTGAGCAGCAAGGGGGCGGCGCGGTCGAGGCGGAACACGACGGTGCGCGCGTCGGCCGCCTCGACCGATTCGATCTTCAGTCCGCGGCTGCCGTCGAAATCGGCCAGGCACATCCACAGGGTCTTCGGGTCGAGATAGCGGCGCCAGCTCCAGACCACGTCGGCGGCGGTCAGCGCGGCGCCGTTGTGGAACTTGACCCCGTCGCGCAGATGGAAGGTGTAGATCTTGCCGTCGTCCGAGACGTCGACGCTCTCTGCGAGCAGCGGCGCCGGCGTGCCGTCTTCGCGATAAGCGACGAGGCCCTCGACGATGTGCATCATGACCGAGTCGGTGTTGCCGTCGCGGTTGACGCCGGGGTTGGTCGTGCGGATGTCCGCGTTCATCGCCACGACGATCGTGCCTTCGGGCTTCACGGCCTGGGCCTGCGCCGGCAGCGGAGCAAGCAAGGACAGGGCGAGCAGGAGGGACGGACGGGAGCGCATGGCGGATTCGCTGGGTCGGGCCTACGGAAGAAGGTCGCTCGATGCGATGGGTGATCCGATATTGTATTAATAGAATATAAAATGCAATACAGCCGTCGAGCGGCGGCACATCGCATCGAGTTTCCTGACGCGGGGAGGCGGATGTGCCGCCGGGGCCGCAAGCTATACTCGCGCGCAGCCAGGTTCATCACTAGCAAAGGACCCGCCGGATGCGGAACGAGCAAGCGCCTCAACCCAGCTCGCTGCAAATCGAGATCGCCAACCAGATCATGGAGACGATCCGCGACGGCAGCGTCGGTCCCGGCGACCATCTGACCGAGGCCGAGCTGGCCAAGCGCTACGGCGTGTCGCGCTCGCCGGTGCGGGCGGCGCTGAAGATGTTGCAGGACCGCGGCTATCTGGAGGCGCGCGCGAACGCGGGCGTGTTCGTGTCGAAGCGCGCACCGCGCATGCGCATGACCGCGCTCGAGAATCCGAACCCGACCGCGGACGATCTCTACCGCTCGATCATCGCCGACCGCGCCAGCGGCAAATTGCCGAAAGCGTCGTCCGAAACCGAACTGATGGCGCGCTACGGCGTGCCGAAGAGCGTGCTGATGCACGCGCTGCTGCGGCTCACGCGCGAAGGCCTGATCCGGCGCCGGCGCGGCCATGGCTGGCAGTTCCTGCCCGGACTCGACTCCGAGCAGGCGCTGTACGAGGCCTATCGCTTCCGCATGGTCATCGAGTGCGCCGCGCTGCGCGAACCGACGTTCAAGGCCGTGCCCGAGGAGCTCGCCGCAGCGCGCCGGCGTTACGAAGACTTCCTCGCACGCAGTCCGCGCGCGCAGACTTCGGCGGCGTTCTTCGAGATGAACGCGGCTTTCCACGAAATGCTGATGCGCTTCTCCGGCAACCGTTTCATCGTCCAGGCGATGCAGCAGCAGAACCAGCTGCGCCGCTTCGAGGAATTCTCGAGCTACTCCGGCCCGAATCAGAACGTGATCGAATCGTGCAAGCGCCTGCTGCAGATCATCGGCGCGATCGAGGCGGGCGACAACGTCTTTGCCGAGGCCCTGATGCTGCGCCACCTCAAGATCGCCTGCGCTTTGTCGATCGGCCGGCGCCAGCCGCATTCGATCGCGCTGGACGAGCTGGACGAGACGCCCGGTTCCTGACCTCCGGTGTTGCGGGAAGCGTTTTTGCCCGTCGTTCCCGCGCGGGCGGGAATGCGAAGGCGGAGCCTGTCGCGGACTTGATCCGGGAATGCCGGAGCGGACCGGCGCGCAGCGAGCGGCCCGAAGGGCTGGTGCAATTCGTCATCCGGCGCCGTTGCTTCCCGATGGGCTGAAAGACGCTGGATTCCCGCGTTCGCGGGAATGACGGACTTGTCGAGTCCGTCGGGATCGCCTCGTGTGATCCCGTGCTGACGACCAAAGCAAGAATCGGATTTCGCGCTCCGCCTGCGGCGGTCCGGGAATGAGGATCGGGGAAATTCCATTACCGCGCAGTGGGCGCCATTGGATTGCGGGTTGCGGCCGCGCTTGATCCAAAATTGTATTTTTCGCATCAAAATGCAATCATGCTCGCCGTACCCCAAACGGCGAACCGAGAGATGGCTGCGATGAATCCACCGACCAACGACGACCACCCCGCGGCCGCAGGCACGCGGGCCTACTGGATGCCGTTCACCGCCAACCGCCGCTTCAAGCGCGATCCGATCCTGTTCGACCGTGCGCGGGGCATGCACTACTACACGCCGTCGGGCGAGAAGGTGATCGACGCGATGGCGGGCCTGTGGTGCGTCAACGCCGGCCACGCGCATCCGCACATCGTCGAGGCGATCGCTCAGCAGGCGGCCGAACTCGACTACGCGCCCTCGTTCCAATACGGCCATCCGCGCGCGTTCGAGCTTGCCGAGCGCCTCGCCGCGCTCGCGCCGCAGGGCATCGATCGCGTGTTCTTCACCAACTCGGGCTCGGAGGCGGTCGATACCGCGCTGAAGATCGCGCTCGCCTATCACCATGCGCAAGGCCAGGCCGGGCGCACGCGCCTGATCGGGCGCGAACGCGCCTATCATGGCGTCGGTTTCGGCGGCATTTCGGTCGGCGGCCATCCCGCGCACCGCAAGCCGTTCGGCAATCTGCTCGCGAGCGTGGATCATCTTTCGCACACGTACAATCGCGCGCAGACCGCATTCACGCGCGGCGAGCCGGCCTGGGGCGCGCATCTCGCCGACGACCTCGTCCGGCTGGTGCAGTTGCACGACGCCTCGACGATCGCCGCGGTCATCGTCGAACCGGTCGCGGGCTCGACCGGCGTACTGATTCCGCCGCCGGGCTATCTGCGCCGCCTGCGCGAGATCTGCGACCAGTACGGCATTCTCCTGATCTTCGACGAAGTGATCACCGGCTTCGGCCGCCTCGGCCGCGCTTTCGGCGCGGACTATTTCGGCGTCGTCCCCGACATGATCACCTGCGCCAAAGGCTTGACCAACGGCTGCGTGCCGATGGGCGCCGTGCTCGTGCGCGACGGCGTGCACGACGCGCTGATGCAGGGACCCGTGTCGGCGATCGAGCTGCCGCACGGCTACACCTACTCGGGGCATCCGCTCGCCTGCGCGGCCGCCCTGGCGACGCTCGATGTCTACGCAGACGACGGGTTGTTCGCGCACGCGGCGGCGATCGCGCCCGCGTTCGCCGAGGCGGTGCATTCGCTCGAGGGCCTGCCGCACGTCGTCGATATCCGCTGCATCGGCCTGATGGCGGCGATCGATTTCGAACCCGTGCCGGGCAGGCCGGGACAGCGTTCCTATGCCTGCCATCGCGCCTGCCTCGATGCGGGCGTGGCGATCCGCATGGCCGGCGACGGCATCGTGCTGTCGCCGCCGCTGATCATCGAGCGGGAGCACATCGAGCGCATCGCCGCGGTGCTGCGGCAGGCGATCGCCAAGCTCGATTGAATCCTTTTGTCGGCAACGCCTCGGTTGGAGCGGGTCCGTCGGTCTGCGGACTCGATCCGGGGCGAACGGATTTTGATTTCAAAAAGACGCTGCAGAGCCAAATTTTCATTCTTCTTTTGATCTTTTTCGTGGTTTTTCTTCGTCCGCTTCGTGGTTCAATTTTTGCCGCCGCCCGCGTATCCGACCGGTCGCGAAAGCAAGGTCAGAAGATGTCGAGACGAAGAACACGAAGAAAAGCGGAGAACGCGGAGGAGAGCCAAAATCAGGCTTTTCCTGACCCGACGAGCCCGCCGTTCAATCGTCGTTCCCGCGGGAAGCGTGCGGGAATGACGAGCCGAAGCGTGTTTCGGCTCGACGGCTTCTT
>CBJLOV010000158.1:0-10426 GCA_966424745.1 uncultured bacterium | reverse complement strand
GCCGCGGCCAGGAGACCTACGGCGAGGACCCGTACCTCACTTCGCGCATCGGCGTCGCCTTCGTGCGCGGCCTGCAGGGCGACGACCCTAAGTACCGGAAGGTCGATGCGACCGCCAAACACTACGCCGTGCACAGCGGCCCCGAGGCGAGCCGCCACCACTTCGACGTGCATCCGAGCGAACGCGATCTCTACGAAACCTATCTGCCCGCCTTCCAGGCGCTCGTGCAGGAAGCCAAGGTCGACGCCGTGATGGGCGCCTACAACCGCGTCAACGGCGAGCCGGCCACGGCGAGCAAGCGTCTGCTGCAGGACATCCTGCGCGGTACGTGGGGCTTCGACGGCTACGTCGTCTCCGACTGCGATGCGGTCGACGACATGTTCGTGCGCCACAAGGTCGTCGCGACGGCCGAGGAAGCCTCGGCGCTCGCCGTGCGCAACGGCGACGAGCTCAACTGCGGGCCGACTTACGGCGCGCTTCCCGAGGCGGTGCGCAAAGGGCTGATCAGCGAAGCCGAGATCGACAAGGCGCTCGCGCGGTTGATGCGCGCGCGCATGCGCCTGGGCATGTTCGACCCTCCCGCGCGCGTGCCGTGGACGAAGATTCCGTACTCGGTCAATCAATCGCCCGAGCACGACGCGCTCGCCCGCCGCGCCGCGCAGGAATCCATCGTCCTGCTCAAGAACGACGGCGGCGTGCTGCCGCTGTCGAAAAACCTGCGCCGCCTCGCCGTGATCGGTCCGACCGCCGACGATACGATGGCCCTGCTCGGCAACTACTACGGCACGCCGGCAAAGCCGGTGACGGTCCTGCAGGGCATCCGCGAAGCCCTGCCGAAGACCGACGTGGTCTATGCGCGCGGCGCCGACCTCGTCGAGAACCGCACCGACCCCGGTTCCGCGCCGCTGATCGACGCGCGCTATCTGCGACCCGCGGCGAATTCGAACGAGCGCGGCCTCAAGGGCGAATACTTCCGCGGCAGCGAGTTCAAGGGCGAACCGGCGCTGACGCGCGTCGATTCCCAAGTGTCGTTCCGCTGGGATCATTGCGCGCCGACCGACGATCTCGTCGCCGGCGGCGAGCTGCCCGCGGCGCGCGCCATCGACGCCGATCGCTTCAGCATTCGCTGGACCGGCCAGTTGCTGCCGCCGGTTTCGGGCAAATACGAGCTTGCCGCCGACGGCGACAACGGCTTTCGCCTCTGGCTCGACGGTCGCCTGATTCTCGATGGCTGGACGCAAACGCCGCGCGCGCGCGCCAAGAGCACCGTCGTCGATCTCGAGGGCGGCAAGGCCTACGACCTGCGTCTGGAGTACTTCGAAGACAAGCACGACGCGCACGTGCGCCTGGGTTGGCGCATGCCGGTTGCGAAACCGCCGCTCGACGAGGCGCTCGATGCGGCGCGCAGCGCCGATGCCGTGGTCTTCGTCGGCGGCCTGACCGGCGAAGTCGAGGGCGAGGAGATGGAGGTGAGTTATCCCGGCTTCGCCGGCGGCGATCGCACCGACCTGCGCCTGCCGAAGACGCAGCAAGCCTTGCTCGAAGCGCTGCGCGCGACCGGCAAGCCGGTCGTCGTCGTCCTGACCTCGGGGTCGGCGCTGGCGATCGACTGGACGCAGAAGAATCTCCCCGCGATCGTGCTCGCCTGGTATCCCGGCCAGCGCGGCGGCAATGCGGTCGCCGACGTGCTGTTCGGCGATGCCAACCCGGGCGGCCGCCTGCCGCTGACGTTCTACAAGGCCGAGGAAAAGCTGCCGGCGTTCGACGACTACACGATGCAGGGCCGCACCTACCGCTATTTCGGCGGCGAACCGCTGTATCCGTTCGGCTACGGCCTCTCCTACACGCGCTTCGCCTATTCCGGCCTGAAGCTCGATCGCGACAAGGTCGGCGCGAAGGAACCTGTCCGGGTGACATTGAAGGTGAAGAACGCAGGGCAGCGCGCCGGCGACGAAGTCGTGCAGCTCTACCTGCGCCCGCTCGAGCCGCAGCGCGCGCGTGCGCTCAAGGAACTGCGCGGCTTCCAGCGTCTGACCTTGCAGCCGGGCGAGGAGCGCAGCGTGTCGTTCGCGATCACGCCCGAAACCGATCTGCGCATCTACGACGAGGCGCGGCACGCTTACACGGTCGATCCGGGCGAGTACGAAGTGCAGATCGGCGCATCGAGCGCCGACGTCCGCCTGGCGAGACGCATCGTCGTCCGTGCAGACGGCGCGGCGCAAAAGACGGCCGAACTGCGCTCCGGCGGAGGCCGCCCCACGGCCCCGCATCGCTATGGGCAATGATCCTCACCGCTCGATGCCGAACGATGCCGCGTCGACGGTGCTGGCGCCGGGCGAACCGCTCGGCATCGGCGGGGGATCGCTGGCCGTGACGATCGCGCCGGCCGCGGGTGGACGCATCGCGCAGATCCGGCGCGACGGCGTCGACTGGCTGGTCGGCTACGACAAGGTCAACGCGGCGATGATCGCCTGGGGCTGCTATCCGATGCTGCCGTGGGCCGGCCGCCTCCGGCGCGGCCGCTTCGAATTCGCCGGACATGCGTATCAGCTTCCGCTCAATCTCGACGGGCACGCCATCCACGGCGTCGGCTTTGCGCTGCCCTGGCGGGTCGAAACGCATTCGTCGACCCATGCCGAATTGTCGTTGCCGCTGCCCAGCGACGCACGCTGGCCTTTCGGCGGCCACGCGCGCCAGCGCATCGTCGTCGCCGGCAATTCGCTGCGCATGGAACTGCTGGTGACCGCCGGCGAGCGCGCCATGCCCGCGGTGATCGGCTGGCATCCGTGGCTGCGCAAGCCGGAACGGATCGAATTCAAGCCGAGCCGGTTTTATCCGCGCGACGCGGAGGGCATCGCCACGCGTCCGTTGGCCGAGCCGCCGCCGCCGCCGTGGGACGATTGCTTCATCAACGACGAACCGATGATCGTGCAGCGCGCGGGGCAGCGCCTGCGTCTGACTTCGAGCTGCAGCCACTGGGTGGTCTACGACGAACCCGCGCACGCGACCTGCATCGAGCCGCAGAGCGGTCCGCCCGACGCGTTCAATCTCGACCCGGTACACTATCTCGCACCCGGCATGTCGATCGCCGCGTGGTTTCTGTTGGAGTGGTTGTGAACCGGCCGAGAGCGCACGGGCTGACAGAATGGAAGTCCCGGATCGAGCGGGCGGCTGCGGGTCGGGAGGTTTGAATCACCCCCTGATTTTCGTAACGCAGATAAAAGCGGACGACGACGGATAAGACGATTCGGGCAAATCCGCTTCTATCGGCGCCCGAGCGGCCGCGATCTGCGGTCAACGCTTTTCGCAGGCGTGGGAATCACGCTCAAACCGTTGCCGGACGATTCGGAAATGTGCGGATGAATCGGACTTCCTCAGCGCCGCGGTCGTGAGCGCGAAGCGCGTTGCGCACGCTCGGTTTGCTCCGCTGCCGCGGTGGCAGTCTGCGGCAGCAGATGCGGATCGAGCAGGGCGCGCGGCAGTTCGCGAAACACCATGGAGAACTTCTTCAGGAACGGCGCGAGCGCCGAGCTCTTGCGCCAGAACATGGCGATGCGCCGGCTCGGCGCGTCGCCGCGGAACTGGACGAGATGGATGTTCTCCGAACGCGCGACCGGCGGTTTCACCGCGAGCGTCGGCAGCAGGGTCACGCCGACGTTCGCCGCGACCATCTGGCGCAGCGTTTCCAGGCTCGTCGCGCGGAAGCCCGCCTTCTCGCTCGCGCCCGACAGCTCGCAGACTTCGAGCGCCTGGTCGCGCAGGCAGTGGCCGTCTTCGAGCAGCAGCAGGCTTTGATCGGAAAGATCGTCGAGCTTGAGCGATTTGCGCTTGGCCAGTTCGTGGTGTTCGGGCACGGCGAGCAGGAACGGCTCCTCGAAGAGGAACTCGGCATGCAGTTGGTCGTCGTGGATCGGCAGGGCGAGTATCGCCGCGTCGAGGCGGCCTTCGCGCAGCTGGCGCAGCAGCGTCTCGGTCTTCTCCTCGATGAGGAGCAGTTCCAGGCGCGGAAAGCGTGCGCGCGCCTGGGGCACGACATGAGGCAGCAGATACGGCCCCAAGGTCGGAAAGATGCCGAGGCGCAAGGTGCCCGACTCGGGATCGATCGTGCGCCGCGCAATCGCCTTGATCTGCTCGACCTCGGTCAGCACTTCGCGTGCGCGCGCGACGATCTCCTTGCCCGCTTCGGTCAGCAGCACCTTGCGCGGCGTGCGTTCGACGAGGGCGACGCCGAGTTCGTCCTCGAGCTTCTTGATCTGCGTCGACAACGTCGGCTGGCTGACGAAGCTCGCCTGTGCGGCGCGGCCGAAGTGCTTGTGCTCGGCGAGCGAAACGAGGTAGCTGAGGTCGCGCAGGTTCATGACTTTCTCCCTACTCCCCACTCTCGGTTGACGCGGCTTGAGCGGATTGAAGAGCGATTGACGCGGATAAAGCAAAGCTATGGATAAAGCTTAGTCGATTGGGCAGCTAAATTGAATTCGCCTTATCCGCTTTTATCCGCGTCCAAATCCGCTTTTGTTCAGGCCGCCTTCTTTTCGATTTCGGCGATCGGCGTGCGGATCAGATAGTCGAAGGCCGACAGCGCCGCCTTGGCACCTTCGCCGGCGGCGATGACGATCTGCTTGAACGGCGTCGTCGTCGCGTCGCCGGCGGCGAACACGCCCGCCATCGAGGTGGCGCCGTGCGCATCGACTTCGATCTCGCCGCGCGGCGACAGAGTCAAAGAACCCTTGAGCCAATCCGTGTTCGGCAGCAGGCCGATCTGCACGAACACGCCCGCAAGTTCGAGTTCGTGCGCCGTGCCCGTCGCGCGGTCGGTGTACTTGAGGCCGGTGACTTTCGCGCCGTCGCCGAGCACTTCGGTCGTCTGTGCCTGCACGATCACCTCGACGTTGGGCAGGCTGCGCAGCTTGCGCTGCAGCACGTCGTCGGCGCGCAGCTTGCCGTCGAACTCGAGCAGGGTGACGTGGGCGACCACGCCGGCCAGATCGATCGCCGCTTCGACGCCGGAATTGCCGCCGCCGATCACGGCCACGCGCTTGCCCTTGAACAGCGGGCCGTCGCAGTGCGGGCAGTAGGTCACGCCGCGGGTTCGATATTCCGCTTCGCCCGGCACGTTCATATTGCGCCAGCGCGCGCCGGTGGCGAGCACGACCGTCTTCGACTTCAGCGTGGCGCCGTTGCCGAGCTTGACCTCGACCAGGTCGCCGTTGCGCGCGAGCGCGGCCGCGCGCTGCAGGTTCATGATGTCGACGCCGTAGTCCTTGACGTGCTCCTCGAGCGCGACCGCGAACTGCGGGCCTTCGGTCTGCTTGACCGAAATGAAATTGGCGATCTCCATCGTGTCGAGCACCTGGCCGCCGAAACGCTCGGCGACGACGCCGGTGCGGATGCCTTTGCGCGCGGCGTAGACCGCCGACGCCGCACCCGCGGGACCGCCGCCGACGACGAGCACGTCGTACGGCGCGCGCGCATCGAGCTTGGCCGCATCGCGCGCCGCGGCGCCCGAGTCGAGCTTGGCGAGGATTTCCTCGACGCCCATGCGGCCCTGGCCGAACTCGCGACCGTTGAGGAAGATCGCCGGTACGGACAGGATCTGCTTCTCGCTGACTTCCTGTTCGAACGTGCCGCCTTCGATCATCTCGACGCGGATGCGCGGATTGAGCGTCGCCATCAGGTTCAGCGCCTGCACGACATCGGGACAGTTCTGGCAGGTCAGCGACACGTAGGTTTCGAACTTGTACTCGCCGTCGAGCGCGCGAATCTGCTCCAGCGTTTCCGGCGCCAGCTTCGACGGATGGCCGCCGACCTGGAGCAGGGCGAGGATCAGCGAGGTGAATTCGTGGCCCATCGGGATGCCGGAGAAGCGCAGCGCTATGTCTTCGCCGGGCGTGGTCAGCGCGAAGGAGGGCGTGCGCACGCCGGCGTCGACGCGTTCGGTCAGGGTGAATTGCGACGACAGGCCGGCGATGTCGGTCAGCAGCTCGCGCAGTTCGAGCGACTTTTCGTTCGTGTCGAGCGCGGCGACGATTTCGACCGGGCGCGACAGTTTCGCGAAATGGCTTTGGAGTTGGGATTTGATGTCGTTGTCCAACATGGCGATGATTCCTGTGCGGCCTGTCTGCTTGTGGTCTGGCGTTGCGGGGTTTGTTTCTCCGGTCGCGGAAATCGAGCGCGCGTCGGTCGTGTCGTGGGGGCGCGATTCACCGCGCTCGGCTTTCGCTTGTCATTCCCGCGTGCTCTTGGCGGGAATCCAGCGTCTTTTGTCTTTCGCTTGCCCTGAACGGCAAGAGCTTCCACTCGCCCTCCGGGCGAGCGGGTTACTTTCTTGACTCCGGGCATCCTGCCCTCCGCCGCTTCGCGGCCGGCTTCGCCGTTCGCGTCGCTCCTGCGGCGCAGTGCTTGCACAAAGAAAGTAGCCAAAGAAATGCACCCCGGAAGCCGCGCCGCCGCTGCGCGGCGGTGCCCGAGAGTCGGGCGAGGTTCGCTCGACGTACATCCATGTACGTTCGCGAACTCGCGCGCATACTGCGCGCGATTCCACCCGGCTCTCGCCGCGGCAGACGGGGCCCGAGATCAAGAGCCCGGATCAAGAGCTCAGATCAAGAGCCACGTCGCCGAGGGCGGGGTTAGATCTTGCCGACGAGGTCGAGCGAGGGCTTCAGGGTCTTGGCGCCTTCCTGCCATTTCGCCGGGCAGACTTCGCCCGGGTGCGAGGCGACGTACTGGGCGGCCTTGACCTTGCGCAGCAGTTCGCTCGCGTCGCGGCCGATGCCGTTGTCGTGGATCTCGTACAGCTTGATCTGGCCTTCGGGGTTGATCACGAAGGTGCCGCGCAGGGCGAGGCCTTCTTCTTCGATCAGCACTTCGAAGTTGCGCGAGAGCGTCGCCGTCGGATCGCCGACGAGCGGGTACTGCACCTTCTTGATCGCGTCCGAGGTGTCGTGCCACGCCTTATGGGCGAAGTGGGTGTCGGTCGACACGCCGTAGATCTCGACGCCGAGCTTCTGGAATTCGGCGTAGTTGTCGGCCAGGTCTTCCAGCTCGGTCGGGCAGACGAAGGTGAAGTCGGCAGGGTAGAACACGACGACCGACCACTTGCCCTTCAGCGTCGCGTCACTGACGTCGACGAACTTGCCGTTGTGGTAGGCAGTCGCCTTGAAGGGTTTGACCTGGGTGTTGATCAAGGACATTGCTTGCTTCCTTTTGGGGTTGGTGGTGAAGAGATGGGGCGTACTTTAGTGTTGTGCAGCATATTTGTACAATCGATTGATGTGAAAATAGCGATAGATTTTGTCAATTAAAGTGCCGCCGCGCTTTGGGTCAGGGGCGGGGAAAGGCGAAGTCGTTCCTTTCGGCGCTTGCCGAACACGCTCGTCCGTGCTTTGCTGCGCGCCCCTTTTCCGGAACGAAATCATGCGCGCGATATCCTCCTTACCCGCCGCGGCGCTGGCGACCGCCTTGCTGGCGCAGTCCGTGCTCGCGGCCGAAGCGGTGCCGACCGGCAAATTGCCCGAGGGTGCCAAGCCGCTGTCCTACGCGCTCGACCTGAAAATCGATCCGAAAGCCGATCGTTTCAGCGGCCACGTCGACGTCAGGATCGAATTGGCGAAGCCCGCGGATCACGTCTGGCTGCACGCGCGCGAAATCGACATCGCCCGGGTTCAGGTCAGCGGCCGGGCGAAAGGACACGAGAAAAATCCGGGCCGCGCTGCCGACGCGCCTCGACACGACGCCAAGGTCGAGGTGCGTGATGCATCGGGAGTCATCAAGGTGACCTTCGGCGAGACCCTGCCCGCGGGCGAGATAGATCTGGCGTTCGACTACTCCGCGCCGTTCAACGCCAAACTGCAGGGCATCTACAAGGTCAAGGTCGGCGACGACGCCTATGTGACTTCGCAGATGGAGGCGATCAGCGCGCGCTACGCGTTTCCTTCGTTCGACGAACCGCGCTTCAAGACGCCGTTCGACATCACGCTGACCGTGCCGAAAGACGAAGTCGCGCTCGCCAATACGCTGCAGACCACGGCCAAGGAATCCGACGACAAGCAGTGGAAGACGCTCACCTTCGCGCGGACCAAGCCGCTGCCGACCTATCTCGTCGCGCTCGCGGTCGGGCCCTGGGACGTGGTCGACGGCCCGACGATCGAGGCGAACGCGGTGCGCAGGAACGCGGTGCCGCTGCGCGGCGTCGGTCCGCGCGGCACCGGACCTCAGCTCAAATGGATCCTCGAACAGACGCCGCAGACGGTGAAGTACTACGAGGACTACACGAACCAGCCGTATCCGTTCGACAAGCTCGACCTCGTCGGCGCGCCGGACTTCTCCGCCGGCGCCATGGAGAACGCGGGGTTCATCGTTTATCGCGACGCGCTGCTGCGCATCGACGCCAAGTCGTCGGCGCGGTCGTATCGCTCCAGTTTCAACGTCAACGCGCACGAGATCGCGCATCAGTGGTTCGGCGATCTCGTCACGGTGCCGTGGTGGGACGACATCTGGCTCAACGAAGCCTATGCGACCTGGGCGCAGGGCAAGGCCACGGTGGCGTTGAAGCCCGAGTACCTGGGCGACCTGTCCCGACTCGAAGGCACGCTGCGCGCGATGAACAGCGACAGCCAGCTGTCCGCGCGGCGGATCCGCCAGCCGATCGCCTCGCAGGACGACATCGAGAACGCGTTCGACGGCATCACCTACCAGAAGGGCGCGGCCGTGCTGCGCATGTTCGAGGAGTGGATCGGCGAAGACACGTATCGCGAGGCGATGCGCGACTACCTGGCCAAGCACCGATTCGGCAGCGGCAATTCCGACGATCTGATCGCGACGATCGCGCGCGTCAGCGGCAAGGGCGAGACCTTGGCGAAGGCGATGCGCAGCTTCCTCGACCAGCCGGGACTGCCGCTCGTTCGCGCCGAGTTGAAATGCAAGGACGGCCGGGGTGCGATCGAGTTCAGCCAATCGCGCTATCTGCCGTACGGGGTGATGAGCAATGACAACCTGCAATGGCAGGTGCCGGTCTGCGCTCGATTCAGCCAGGACGGCAAGTCGAACAAACAGTGCTTCCTGCTCGACAAGCCCAAGCGCGAGTTCGCCCTCGACGGCGGCTGCGTGCAGTGGACGATGCCGAATGCCGATGCGTCGGGCTACTATCGTTTCACGCTCGGCAATGCCGATTTTGCCGCGTTGAAGAGCCAGGTCGCCGCGCTTTCGCCGGCCGAGCAACTGGTCTATGCCGACGCGATTTCCAGCGCTTTCGATCAGGGCACGATCGGCCCCGAGGTCGTGCTCGACGCGATGCCGGCGCTCGCGTCCTCGGGCATGCCGCAGATCGCCACGGCCCTGTTCGGCTCGTTCGAATGGATCCGCGATCACCTTGCCACCGACGCGACGCGCCCGGCGCTCGACGCCTATGCGGCCGGGCTGTATGCGCCCCGACTCAAGGCTCTCGGCCTGCACAGGCGACCCGGCGACAGCGATGCGATCTCGCTCCTGCGCGTGGAACTGGTCAACTTCCTCGCCCTGACCGTGCACGACAAGACCGTGCGTGCGCAGCTCGCCAGCGAAGGCCGCGCCGCGCTCGGCCTCGATGGCGGCGGCAAGGTCGACCTCGGCAAGCTCGATCCGGACATCCGCGGCAGCGCGCTCAAGGTCGCGGTGCAGGAGTCGGGCGAAGCCGCATTCAAGGCCGTGCAGGAAGAACTCAAGACGAACCACCAGACCCAGCAGCGCTACGAACTGCTCGCCGCGCTCGGTGCGACGCACGACGGCAAGCTGGCCGAGGATGCGCGCAACTACGGCTTGACCCCGGCGGTGGCGGTCGGCGAGATTCCCTACCTGTTCCGCGCCCACGTCGGCGAAAAGGAAAACCGCGCCGGATTCTGGACATGGCTCAAGTCGCATTTCGACTCGCTGCACGCGCGCCTGCCGGATTCGTACCAGGCCAGCCCGATCGCCTTCGCCGGCAGCGGACGCTGCAGCAAGCCCGAGGGCGAAGAAGTGCAACAGTGGTTTGCGCCGCGCATCAAGGACGTGATCGGCGGCCAACGCGAACTCGCGCAGACGCTCGAAAGCGTCGGCACCTGCGGCGCGCTGCGCGAACATGTCGGCGAGAAGGCGCTGGCGCAGTGGGCGGAGGCGCATCCCCGCCGCTGACCGGTTTTCTTTTCATTCCCGCGTTGCTTTCGGCGGGGCTTTCAACGGCCGGGGAGCCGGCCGTTGGATGAAGGCCGTACACGACAAGAAGGCGGGATGCGCTTCGCTTCTCCCGCCCTACGGGTGCGAGTGAAAGCCCTTGCTCTCAAGTACAAACTACAAAAAGCAAAAGCGCTGGATTGCGCACGGCGATCCCGCCGCGCACCCTTCGGGCCATTCGTTGCACGAATGCTCGCTTCGGCATCCGCGTCTACGCAGCGCGTAGGGCGGGAGAAGCCGC
>CBJLOV010000157.1:0-10435 GCA_966424745.1 uncultured bacterium | reverse complement strand
CCGAACGTCAATAGGCCAAACTCACCGACTTCGTCACGAGGAACGCATCGAGCCCCTCGATCGCCCCCTCCGACCCGTAACCCGACGACTTGACGCCGCCGAACGGCGTTTCCGGATACGAAATCTTGCAGGTGTTGACGCCGATCATGCCCGCCTCGAGCCCTTCCGCCACCGCATGCGCGTTGCGCAGCGAACGCGTGAACGCATAGGCGGCCAGACCGTAGGGCACGCGGTTTGCGCGCGCCACCGCTTCGTCGAGCGTCTTGAACGGGGTCACGCCGATGACCGGGCCGAACGGCTCGTCGCGCATCAGTTTGGCGCCGTCGTCGAGATCGGCGACGACGGTCGGCGCGAGGAAGGCACCTTTCGCGTCGGCGTCCTGTTTCCCGGAAAGGACACGTGCGCCGCGTGCCCGCGCGTCATCGAGGAACACTTGCACGTCGGCGATGCGGCGCGTGCGCACGAGCGGTCCCATCGTGGTGTCCTTGGCAAGACCGTCGCCGAGTTTGAGCGCGAAAGCAGCCTTGGCAAAGCCGTCGACGAAGGCGTCGTAGATCTTTTCCTGGACGAAGAAGCGCGTCGGCGAGATGCAGGTCTGGCCGGCGTTGCGGAACTTCGCGGCGACCAGCAGCGGAATCGCCGCATCGAGGTCGGCATCGTCGAAGACGAGCACGGGGGCCTGGCCGCCGAGTTCGAGGGTGAGCTTCTTCGTGCCTTCGGCGGCGAGGTGCGCAAGGAGGCGGCCGACCCGCGTCGAGCCGGTCAGCGAAACCTTGCGCACCACCTCGCTCGCAATCAGGTGCTCGGAGATCGCCGGCGCGTCGCCGTAGACGACGTTGACGACGCCGGGCGGCATGCCGGCGTCGATCAGCGCCTGCACGAGCAGCAGGCAGGTCAGCGGGGTTTCTTCGGCCGGCTTGACGATCATCGGACAGCCCGCCGCGAGCGCCGCGGCAATCTTGTAGCCCGGATTGCGTGCGGGAAAGTTCCACGCCGCGAATGCCGCGCTGACGCCGACCGGTTCGCGCAGCACCTGTTGCTGCAGGTTCGGCCCGCGCGGCGGAATGATGCGGCCGTAGGCGCGTACGCCTTCCTCGGCGAACCAGTCGATCATGTCGGCGGTGATCTGCACTTCGCTGCGCGCCTCGGCGAGGACCTTGCCTTCTTCCTGCGTGAGCACGCTCGCGATCGTCTCGATGCGCTCGCGCATCAGCGCGGCGGCTCGGCGCAGCACCTGGCCGCGGCCGAACGCCGGCGTCGCCCGCCAGAGCGGAAACGCCTTGTGCGCGGAAGCGAGCGCATCGTCGAGATCGGCCTTCGACGCACCCGCGTAGCGCGCGAGCACGGCGCCGTTCGCCGGATTGATCAGTTCGGTGACCGCATCGCCGGCGCCGGCGCGCCAAACGTTGTCGATCAGCTGTTTCGGATGCTTGCAGAGTTCGGGTAATTCATTCATGACCATTCCTCTTTCGTGCTGCTGACTAGGCCGCGCCCCGCGGCTCGAACCTCTATTTCGGGTTGGGGCGAGGTTAGGCGTGCCGGCGACGCCGATCCGAAACCGGACCCTTGTCCGGCGCTTCGCACCGCCGTCTCCCGAAGGGACAAGCGATCAAGGCGCGGCGCAGGCGACACAATGTTCCGGACCGACGGCGAGCATCTCGGGTTCACCGGCGCTGAGGGGCTGTCCCGGCAGGCTGCCGTGATTGAAGTAGACGTAGCCCGCCGGCGGCGGCGGCGCGCGGCTCTCGTGCTGTTCGAGACGATAGCCCGCGCCGCCCTCGATGCGGCGGATGCGCGGCGTCGCCTGCAGGAGGCGCAAGGTGTAGGGATGACGCGCATCGCCGAAGATCGCATCGCGCGGTCCGGTTTCGAGGATGCGGCCGCGATAGATCACGGCGACGCGGTCGGCGATCTGCTCGACCACGCCGAGATCGTGGGTGATGAACAGATAGGCGAAGCCGAACTTGCGCTGCAGGTTTTCCAGCAGGGCCAGCACCTGCCTCTGCACGGTGACGTCGAGCGCCGACACCGCTTCGTCGGCGACGAGAAAGCGCGGTCCCGCGACGATCGCGCGCGCGATGCAGACGCGCTGGCGCTGGCCGCCCGACAGCTCGTGCGGAAAACGTCCGGCGAAATCGCCGGGCAGGCCGACCTCGGCGAGCATCGCCGTCGCCCGCGCGCGGCGCTCCTGCCTGGACAACGCCGGCAAGTGGCGCAGCCCTTCGGCGACGATGTCGACCAGGCGCATGCGCGGATCGAGCGAGGAATACGGATCCTGGAACACCATCTGCGACTTGAGCCGGTAAGCGAGCAAATCGTTCTTGGCGCAGGCGGTGATGTCGCGGCCTTCGAAGCGGATGCTGCCGCCGCTTTCGCGCACGAGGCGCACGAGCGCGCGCCCGATCGTGGTCTTGCCCGAGCCCGATTCGCCGACGACGGCGAGCGTCTCGCCCGCGTACAGGTCGAGGTTCGCGCGACGCACCGCGCGGAGCGTTTCCGATTTGCGCCAAAGGGAAACCGGCTTGCCGAAGTCGACGTCGAGATCGCGGATCTCGACCAGCGGCGCGGCCGACGACGCGGCGCGCTCGCGCTCGCCGCGCGCCGGCAGCGAGGCAAGCAGCTTGCGCGTGTACTCGTGCCGCGGATCCGCGAGCACGCTCTGCGTCCCGCCCGTCTCCATCGTCTCGCCGCGGCAGAGCACGACGACGCGCTGCGCATAGCGCGCGACCATGCCGAGATCGTGGCTGACCAGCAGCACCGCCGTACCCATCTCGCGGGTCAGCGCGGTCATGATGTCCATGACTTCTTTCTGCACGATCGCATCGAGCGCCGTGGTCGGCTCGTCGGCGATCAGCAGGCGCGGCTGCATCGCCAGGGTCGAGGCCAGCATGATGCGCTGGCGCATGCCGCCGGAGAACTGGTGCGGATAAGCGTTCAGGCAGGCGAGCGGATCGGCGATGCGCACGCGTTCGAGCAGGTCGAGACAACGCTTGCGCGCGGCGGCGCAACTCAGTCCGCGATGCAGGCGCAGCGCCTCGGTCATCTGCACGCCGATGCGCAGCGCCGGATTGAGCGAGACCATCGGCTCCTGGAACACCATGCCGATGGCGTTGCCGCGCAGGGCGCGCAGACGTGCCGTGCCGATGCGCGCGAGGTCCTCGCCGGCATAGCGGATCGCGCCGCCGTGTACCGCCACTCCCGGCGGCAGCAGGCGCAGGATCGCGCGCGCGATCATCGTCTTGCCGCTGCCCGATTCGCCGACCAAGGCCAGCATCTCGCCCGACGCGATCGAGAAGTTCGCGTCGACGACGATGCGCTTCGCCTCGCCGCCCGGCTTGCGCACGCCGATATCGAGATGCTCGATCGCGAGCACGGGGCCGTTGGCCGGACCCGGCGAAGCCTGTGCGGATGAAGATGACGGCATCGCGGCGCTCACGTCGGCTAGACCAGATTCTGCATATGCGGATCGAACTCGTCGCGCAGTGCGTCGCCGAACAGGTTCACGCCGAGCAAGGACAGCGAGATCGCCAGGCCCGGCGCGATCGCGAGCCACGGTGCTTCTTCGACGTAGTTGCGGCTGTCGGCGAGCATGCCGCCCCAGCTCGACGCGGGCGGCGGTACGCCGAGGCCGAGGAACGACAACGCGCTTTCGGCAAGCAAGGCCCAGCCGAACAGCGCGGTGGCGAGGACGATGATCGGCGCGACCGCGTTCGGCAGCGCGTGGCGCAGCATCGTATAGAGCTCCGCATTGCCCATGACGCGCGAGGCTTCGACGTATTCCTTTTCGCGCAGGCTGAGCACGTTGGCGCGCACGACGCGGGCGACGGCGGGAATGTAGGTCAGGCTCAGTGCGACGATCACGCCGACGCTCGACGCGCCGAACACCGCGATGACGCCGAGCGCCATGATCAGCGAAGGGAACGCGAGCAGCGCGTCGACGAACAGCATCGCGATGCGCGACGGCCAGCCGCCGAAATAGCCGGTCAGGGCGCCGATCAGGGCGCCTGTGCCGACCGAGACGAGCACGCTGGCGAAACTGACGAACACGCTGACGCTCGCGCCGTTGAGCAGGCGGCTGAACACGTCGCGGCCCCACTCGTCGGTGCCGAGCCAGTGCCGCGCCGAGGGCGCAACCAGGCGCGCGTGCAGATCGTTGATGATCGGATCGTAGGGCGTATAGATCGCGCCGAACGCGGCCGCGGTCAGCATGGCCGCGATCAACGCCGCGCCGATCTTCGCATTGGGGCGACGCAGCAGGCGGCTCACGGCGATGTCCTCATGCGAGCCGCACGCGCGGGTCGAACAGTGGGTACGAGAGGTCGATCAGCAGATTCAAGCCGACGTAGATCGCGGTGATGAACAGCAGCGCGCCCTGCACCACCGGGTAGTCGCGCGCGAAGATGCTGTCGACGAGCAGGCGGCCGATGCCCGGAATCGTGAACACGGTTTCGGTGACGACGGCGCCGCCGAGCAGGGAGCCGAGGGTCAGGCCGATCACGGTCCAGGTCGGCGCCAGCGTGTTCTTCAGCGCATGGCGCAGCGCGACCGTCGTTTCGGACAGACCCTTGGCGCGCGCGTGGGTGATGTACTCCAGGCGCAGCACCTCGATCGTGCTCGCGCGCGACATGCGCACGATGACGCCGGTCTCGATCAAGGCGAGCGACGTCACCGGCATGACGAGATAGCTCACGCCCTCGCGGAAGTTCTCGAACGGCGAGACGTAGCCGACCACCGGAAACAGGTCGAGCCTGAGGCCGAAGAACATCAGGAACAAAAGGCCGAGCCAGAAACTCGGGATCGACAGGAAGACGATCGCCAGGGTCATCAGCGCGGCGTCGACCTTGGTGTTCTGCTTCCACGCCGCGAGCATGCCGAGCGGAATTGCGAACAGCGCGGCGAGGACGACGGCCGGCACGACGATCGAGGCGGTCACGGCGAACGAGCCGAGCAGCATCTCGAGCACGGGCCGCTGCTGCACGATCGAAACGCCGAAGTCGCCGTGCAGCACGCGCGAGATCCAGAGGAAGAACTGCACGACCAGCGGGCGATCGAGGCCGAGTCCGGCGCGCACCCGCGCAAGCGCCTCCGGACTGTCGATGTCGCCGAGCATCAACTGCGCCGGGTCGCCCGGAATCAGGTGCAGCATCGCGAACACCGCGATCGCGACGATCAGCAGGGTCGGGATCGCGAGCAGGAGGCGTTTGGCGGCGTAAGCGAGCACGGTGCGCCGAGCTTACAGCGTGTACTCGACGAAGGCTCGGCTCACGTACGGCTGGCGCGCGATCCACATCCTGCGCGCCGCGGTGTCCATGATCGTCGTCGCGACGGTCGCCGAGATGCTGTCGAAGCTGACCGGCTTCGGCGAGCGCAGCACGCTGTCGGGTTTGCCGAACTCGTCGAACAGCGCGGCCTTGACGTCATCGACGGTCACGTCGCCGCGCTTCGCGCGCAGGGCCGCGGCGACGCGGCGCTGGCGGTAGATCGATTCGGGGTTGTTGCGCAGGCCGAGATCGCGCAGCTTGACCTGGGCGATCGGGTTGACCCAGTGGTTCGCGTGCACGAGAACGCCGTCCTCGGGCACGATCCAGAATACCTCGTCGGGCGCGCATTCGAGGTCGACCGCCTCGCCTTCGGCATGGCTCAGCATGAGATTGTTCGAGCACAGCCGGGTCTTGTTGAACACCTGGCTCATCGCCGCGGCGAGATTGCTCGACTCCAGCAGCTTGCGCCGCAGCAGCGCGAGCGGCGCCTGCCCCGGGGCCGCATAGTCGCGTTCGCTCATGAGGAAGTTGCCGGTGATCGCGACGCCCGCGCCGTTGAAGCCGTGGCGCGCGAGCGCGCCGGCCTCGGCGAAAACGAGGACGTCGGGCATATCGTCGTTGCGGATGCGCAGGACGACGCCGGTATCGACGCATTCCTCGCGCCAGTCCCAATTGTGCGCATGGATCAGACGGCCCGCGCGCGTCGCCTCGGGCAGGACGACGAGGCCGGTGCAGCCGTCGTCCGGTTCGCGCGCGGGCTTGAGTACGGCCTTGCCGAGGGTCTCGTAGCCGAACATCATTTCGGTGCGGCAATTGATGATGACGATGTCTTCGAGCGCGACGCGGGCGCCCTCGGCGATGCCGCGCATTTCCTCCAGGTAGGCCGGATCGTAGGCCTCGATCGTCGGCACGAAGCCGCGCGCGAGCCGGTGCTGCTCGGCCTCGTCGAGGCCGCGGCGCTGCATCTGGCCGCGATACAGGGCGACGCTGCGCGCGACGCGCTCGGGCACGGCGGCGCCGTAAGCGCGGCCGCGTGCGTGCGGCGCGCCGGCGAGGTCGATCAGGGGAAACGATTCGGCGGTCATTGCAGTCCTTCTTGGTGTGTTCTTTTTTGTATAAATAGATAGATCAGTACAATATTGCCTTGAACTATCGGTTGCTGTTGTTCGAATGTAACAGATGAAGATCGAAAAATAATTGTTTTTTTTCATTTCAAAATACAATAGTATCCAAACCCGAGTGTGACGTACAGATGACGGGACGGCCCGCGCACTCAAGGACGGGCGAAAAAGATTCCGGCGAGGGACTGCCTTTCCTTACTTTCACGACCGGGGAACTTGAGATGATTTCCAAAGGCTTCAGACTGACCGCCCTGCCGTTCTGCATCGCTTTCGCCCTCGCCGGCGCGCGCGCCCACGCGGAGGAGGCCGCGGCGGACGCAGCGCAGGATCAGGCCGGCGCAACGAAGAAACCCGATGCGGACGACGAACGCCGGCTGGAGACGATCAGCGTCGTCGCCGACGTCGGCAGGGGCTTCCAGACCAAGACCTCGCAGGTCGGCGCGTTCCGCGACCAGAACATCCTCGACGTGCCGCTGTCGATCAACGTGCTGCCGCGCGCGGTGATGGACGCGCAGGCGGTGAACAACCTCTTCGACGTGCTGAAGAACACCGCCGGCGTGAGCCAGGCGCAGATCAACGATACGGTGTCGCAGAACCTGGCGATCCGCGGCATCTCGATCGACAACCGCACGAGCTACCGCCTCAACGGCGCGCTGCCGGTCAACAACCTCATCGAAATGCCGATGGAGGACAAGGAGCGCGTCGAGGCGCTGAAGGGCTCCTCGGCGCTCTACTACGGCTTCACCAGCCCGGCCGGCATCATCAACATGGTGACCAAGCGCGCGCACGACAAACCGATCGACGAAGTCGACCTGTCGACCGACTCGAACGGCCAGGTCGTCGCCCATGTCGACGTCGGTCGCCGCTTCGGCGAGGACAATCGCTACGGCCTGCGCGTCAACCTCGCCGGCGGCAAGCTGCAGGCCGCTGCCGACGACCAGAGCGGCAGCCGCAGCCTGGTCAGCGCGGCCTTCGACTGGCGCATCAACGACCGCCTGAGCCTCAGGCTCGACTACGAAAATTTTTCCAAACGCCTCGTCGAGAACGCCGCGGTCGCCCTGCTGCCCGCGGTCAACAACCAGATCCTGCTGCCGCGCATCCCCGATTCGAGCAAGCTGATCTCCGGCCCGTGGGCGAAGAGCAAGGCCGATTCGCAGAACGCGCTCGGCCGCCTCGACTGGACGATCTCCGACGCCTGGGCCGCCGTGTTCGAATGGGGCCGCTCGGAGACCGACCGCGATGCGCGCACGTTCACGGCGATGACGAAGTACAAGATCGACACCGGCGCAGGCACGCTGACCGAATCGGTCGCGCGCGGCCAGGTCTACGTCAACAACAATGCGCGCGCCGAACTCGACGGGCGCGTGCAGACGGGCTTCCTCGATCACGAACTCTCGTTCGGCGCGATGCAGAACCTGCGCAACCAGAACAACCCGACCCAACAGTCCTACAGCGTCGCGCAGAACCTGTACGACCCGGTCGCGCTGCCGCCGGCGTACTACACGATCGCGCCGGCCTACCGGCCGCAGAACATCACCGACCGCGGCGTCTACGTGTTCGACCGCATCCGCCTCGGCGAAGACTGGCAGGTCCTTGCCGGCGCGCGGCGGACGAAATACCGCAACGAATCGACCACCTCGCCGCTGTACGAAGTCGAGAAGACCTCGCCCTCGGTCGGCGCGATCTACCGCTTCCGCGACGACACGAGCATCTACGCGAACTACATCGAGGGCCTCGAAGAAACCGGCACGGCGCCGGTGACCGCGGCGAACAACGGCGCCGTGCTGCCGCCGGCGGTGAGCAAGCAGAAGGAGCTCGGCGTGCGCAGCGAAATGATTTCGGGCATCACCGTGTCCGCTTCGCTGTTCGAGATCGAGCGCGGCTCGGCCTACCTCAACTCGGCGAACGTCTTCGTCCTCGACGGCCGCACGCACTACCAGGGCGTGGATCTTTCGGTCAACGGCGAACTGTCGTCCGAGTGGTCGGTGTACGCCTCGGCGCTGTTTCTCGACGCCGAGCTGCGCAAGGCGCAGAACACGGTCCTGATCGGCAAGACGCCGGAGAACACGCCCGACACCACCTTGAGCCTGTTCGCCGACTACCACCCCGAAGCGCTCGCCGGCTGGAGCTTCAACGCCGGTGCCTACTACATGGCCGATCGCGCGGTGAACAACCTCAACCAGGCGACCATCCCGGGCTACGTGCTGCTCAACGCCGGCGTGCGCTACACGACGAACTGGTTCGAGAAGAAGGTCACCCTGCAGCTCAACGTCGACAACCTCACCGACAAGAGCTACTGGAGCGCCGTCGGCTCCGGCTACCTCGGCTACGGCCGGCCGCGCACGGTGAAGCTCACCGGCCGCGTCGATTTCTGAGCGCAAGACGACACGACAACAAGAAAGAAACCCTCGGCAACCCGCGCTCAGGCGGGCTGCCGTCTCTACCGGCCGGCCGACCCTCACGACGGACGGCCGGTTTTTTTGTGCGCGTCGAGATGTGCGCAGCCCGCGACGGTAGCGGCGAGGTTGCGCGATCGGAACCGCATGAACGAAGCGTTCCGCCGTATCCCGGGCGCGCGCCGACAGCGATGCGCGGCGAGAGAGGAGGCTTCCTGAACGTTTTTTCAGGCGCGCTTAAGGATGGCGTTAGTTTGCGGGCCTACATTCGCCGCCAACGGACGCTGCGATCCGGCGCAGAAGCGCACACACAAGAACAGAACGACCCGGTCCGCCTCATGGGACCGACCTCGGGAGGGTAAATGTTCGTCAGATCCAGTTTGGCGTCGGCCATCGCGGCCGGCCTGTCGCTGCTGCTTTCTCACGCCGTCCTCGCCCGCGACGCGGGGGCCGATTCTGTTGCAACCGGCACTGTCGCTTCTGCCACGGACGACGCCAAGGAAAAGAACAAAGACGAGAAGGGCGGGAAAAAAAAGGACGAGCAGGAACTGGAAGCCGTCGAAGTATCCGGCCGTTTCATCTCGAAGGGCGCGCGCAGCGCGATGAAGCAGGATCTCGACGTGCGCGACACGCCCTACTCCGTCGCCGACTATTCGAGTTCGTTCATGAAGGCGATCGAGACGGCGAACCTGACCGATCTCTACAGCTACATGACCGGCGTTTCGCGCGGCGGCGTCACCGGCTACGACATCTCGATCCGCGGCTTCAAGACGACCCAGGCCGACGCGAACGCGATCCTCGTCGACGGCCTGCCCGGACTCGCCGGCCGCTTCGGTTCGCCGCCGACGGTGATGGCCGAGCGCGTCGAGGTGGTCAAGGGTCCGGCCTCGGTGCTCTACGGCGAAGCGCAGCCGGGCGGCTTCGTCAACATCGTCACCAAGAAGCCGCAGGACAAACCGGCGGGCGTGATCGACATCCTCGCGACGACCTACGACGGCGCCGGCCTCTCCTTCGGCGACGCCACCGGCTTCACCGGCGATCTCGACCTGACCGGGCCGATCGACAAGGATCGTCGTTTCCTCTACCGCGTCGTCGCCGAGAGCAGCAGTCGCGACACCTTCCGCGGCGGCTGGGAGCGCGCGTTCTATTTCGCGCCCAGCGTGACCTGGCAGATCAACGACAGCACCTCGCTGCGCCTGTCCACGGAGTACCGCAAGCGCACCAATGCCTACGACAACCTGCTCGTCGCGCCGGCCAAGAACGCCGACCTGATCGCGCCGATCACCACGCGCTACCAGGAACCCGGCGACGTGCAGCAGGAGAAGGGGCGTTCGATCACCGCCGCGCTCGAACGCGATTTCGAGAACGAAGGCACGTGGAACCTCGCCGTGCGCAGCGTGCGCGGCTCGGACACGGCCTACGGCTACGACAACGTCGGCGTGCTTGCCGACCTCGTCACCCTGCAGCGGCGCGCGCGCGGCCAGATCAATCACCGCGGCTACGACTACGTCGACACGAACTACAGCATGCCGTTCAAGACCGGTTTCATCGAGCACAAGCTGCTCGTCGGTCTCGGCGGCGGCACGAACCGCACCGACTTCAACCGCCTGCAGTTCTACAACGGCGCGACGTCGGGTGCGCTGGCCAAACCGGGCCC
>CBJLOV010000156.1:0-10443 GCA_966424745.1 uncultured bacterium | reverse complement strand
GCCTGCCCGTTGGGAGCTGACGCCGGGGCGGCATCCGTTGCGGCGTTCGCGGTGTTCATGGCATTCGTGGTGCTCGCGGCGCTCGCGGTCGCGGCCGCGGCATCGGAACCGCCCGCCGGATTCGCCGCCGCCGGCGTTCCCGGCATCGCCTGCGGCGGGGACGTTTTCTCGCCGGCCACCGCGCCGACTGCGTCGGTCGGTGCCGCCGCATCGGCATCTGCGGGTTGAGTCGCCGCCGCCGCATCGCCGCCCGCGGGCACGACCTGCGCGGCCACGGCATTGGACGAGTTCACCAGATGCAGCGCGTCCTGCGGCGAAGCGTCCTTGTCGGCTTGCTTGGTCGGCGCCGGCTTGCCGCGCGGCGGCGCTTTCGCGCGGCCGGTGTCGGCGTCCTTCGGCGCGTGCAGCGAGGAGAACACTTTGCCGAAGCGCGCGTCGTTGCGGCCGGGCGCGGCGTTCGCGTTCGGCGCTTCGTTCGTCTTCGCCGCCGCCTCGTTGCGGACGGCCTCGCGCGGCATGCAGGTATTCGGGGTGGCCATGGTCGTGTTCACTCCGCCCGGCTCCGCCGGAAGGCGCGTGCGGAGTGCTCGTCGAGTTCGCGCTGGGCGCGGCGTTCCTCGATCTTGCGCTCTTCCGCGCAGTAGCTTGCCGCAAGCCGGTCGAGCACGGTCACTTCGCGCGAGGCGAGCATCAGGCGCGCGCGTTCGATCTCGCAGCTGCCGCGTGCCTTCTCGACCTGCTTGACCTGCTGGGTCACCGCGCTGTCGAGTTTCTCGGCGAACGCGCGGCGGTTGCTCAGCAGCGCCGCGCTCGTGCTCGACCCGGCCGGCAGGGCCGCGTATTCGGCGGCGTAGCGGCGCAGTTCGGCGAGGCGCTGCTCTTGCGTGTCGAGCGCCTTCTGCCGTTCGGCGAGCTGGCGCGCCTGGTCGTCTTCGCGCTCCTGGGCGAGGCGCTGGATCGGTTTGAGGCGGCGTGGGTCCATCATTCTGTTCCCCTGCTTGTTGCTGACGTTGGGTTGAGAAGCAAGATCAAAAGATTTTCATCACGAAGGGCACGAAGGGCACGAAGGGCACGAAGGAACAATTGCGAAGAGAATCAGAAATAGATCGGATTGGCGTCGTTCCTCCGCAGGCTTTTTCTCCGACCTGATCAGTCTCAACTTTCAGCCAAGACATGCTTTGGCTCGTCATTCCCGCGAAAGCGGGAATCCCGTGCCTTTGCTTTCGAGCTCCCGGCACACCCGCGAATAAAGTCGCGGATTCCCGCTTGACCAGCCCTTCGGCTATTGAAACCACGGAAATGACGAGCATCGATTTTCTTTGTAGCTTTTCCTTCGCGTCCTTTGTGATTCGGTCTTCAATCTTTGGTTCTTCCCCGGCAAATCAGCCCGGCAATTTTCACTGCTGCGTCGCGCCGACGAGTCTGGCCAGCGCCGCGCGGCTCGCGCCGGCGTCGGTGGATTCGGCGACGTCCTGATTGAGGAAGCTGTTGAGCGCGGGCCAGTACTGGATCGCCTCGTCGACTCTCGGGTCGGCGCCGTTCTGGTACGCGCCGATCGCGATCAGGTCGCGGTGGCTGGCATAGGCGCTCATCCATTGGCGCACCTTGCGGATGTCCTCGCGCCAGGCGACGTCGGTGATCTCCGGCGCGACGCGGCTCACCGACGATTCGACGTCGATGGCCGGATAGCGGCCCGAATCGGCGACCGCGCGCGACAGCACGATGTGGCCGTCGAGGATCGCGCGCGCGGCGTCGGAAATCGGTTCGTGCGGATCGTCGCCTTCGGTGAGCACGGTGTAGAACGCGGTGATCGAGCCGCCGCCGGCGCCGCCGTTGCCGGCGCGCTCGACCAGCTGCGGCAGGCGCGCGAACACCGACGGCGGATAACCGCGCGTGGTCGGCGGCTCGCCGACCGAAAGGCCGATCTCGCGCTGCGCCTGGGCGAAGCGGGTGAGCGAATCCATCAGCAGCAGCACGTGCTGGCCCTGGTCGCGGAACCATTCGGCGATCGCGGTCGCGCGCAGGGCGCCGTGCAGGCGCGCCAGCGGCGGCCGGTCGGCCGGCGTGGCGACGACCACCGCGCGCGCCAGGCCCATCTGGCCGAGGGTGCGTTCGACGAAATCGCGCACCTCGCGGCCGCGTTCGCCGATCAGGCCGACGACGACGACGTCGGCCTTGGTGAAGCGCGTCATCATGCCGAGCAGGGTCGACTTGCCGACGCCGGAGCCGGCAAACAGGCCGACGCGCTGGCCGCGGCCGATCGGCAGCAGCGCGTTGATCGCGCGCACGCCGACGTCGAGCGGCGCCGAGATCGGCTCGCGGTTGAGCGGATTGATGCTGCCGCCGGAGAGACGCACGGCGGCGTCGGTGCGCAGGTCGCCGCGGCCGTCGAGCGGGTTGCCTTCGCCGTCGATCACGCGCCCGAGCAGGCCCATGCCGACGCGGACGAGGCCGTCGCGCATGGCCGGCACGACGCGCGCGTTCGGCAGCATGCCGTGCATTTCCGAACTCGGCATCAAGAAGGTGCGTTCGCCGGCGAAGCCGACGACTTCGGCGTCGACCCATTCGCCCTGGCCGGCTTCGACGCGGCACTGCGCGCCGAGCGGCACCTCGCAGCCGACCGCTTCGAGGGTGAGGCCGACGACGCGCTTGAGCACGCCTTCGTGGACGAAGTAGTTGCCGTCGAGGCGCTGCGCGGCGAGCGCGTTCACGCGCCGCGCCAGGCGTGCCTTGCGTTCTTCGTGCCAGGGCAGGGCGGTCACGACGTGCGCACCGTGAGGTTGTCGAGCACGGTCTTCAGGCGCGTGCCCAGGCGCGCGTCGATGCGCACCGCGTCGGCGTGCACGCGCACGTCGCCGCGCGCAAGGGTGACGTCGGCGACGAGCCTGGACATGTCGGGCAGCAGGGGACGCAGCATGGTCACGTCGTCCGGATGCAGGCGCACCTCGACCGGCCGCGTCGAGTCGCCGGCGCTGGCGACGGCCTCGCGCACCAGGGCGGCGAGGTGTTCGGGTTGCGCGATGTATTTCTCCCGCAGCAGCGCGCCGGCGATCTCGGTCGCGAGCGCGGCGAGCGCCTGTTCGATTTCCGTGTCGAGGCCGGCGAGGGGGCGGATGAACGCATCGACCAGGCTTTCCAGGCGCGCGACCAGCCGGCGCGCTTCGCCCTGTCCCTGCGCCAGCCCTTCGGCGTGGCCGCGGGCGAAGCCGTCGTCGCGGGCGAGCTGCTCGATCTGGGCGAGATCCACGACCGGCGGCGGCGCGGCGTTGAAGGCCGGCGCTTCCCAGCGCACGGCGTCGGCGACGGATTCGATCATCGTCATCAGACGAATTCCTCGCCGCGGCCGCCGATCTGGATCGTGCCGTTGTCGATGAGGCCGCGCACGATGGTGAGGATTTCCTTCTGCGCGGCTTCGACGTCGCTGAGCTTGACCGGGCCGCGCGCCTCCATGTCTTCGAGCAGGATCGAGGCCGCGCGCTGCGACATGTTCTTGGTGATCTTGTCCTTCACCCCGGTTTCCGCGCCGCGCAGGGCGAGGCCGAGCTTGTCGCTCGGCACGTCGCGCAGGATCGCCTGGATCGCGCGGTCGTCGAGGTCGCCGATGTTGTCGAAGACGAACATCAGCTCTTCGATCTTGCCGCCGAGCTCCGCGTCGGTCTCGCGGATGCTGGCCATGATCTGCTGTTCGGTCTGCGCGTCGATGAAGTTGAGGATGTTCGCGGCGACCTTGACGCCGCCGACGGTCGACGAGGTCATGCCCTGCTTGCCGGCGAACTGGCGCTCCATGATCTCGTTGAGTTCGGCCAGCGCGCCGGGCGGAATGCCGTCGAGGGTGGCGATGCGCAGGAGCACGTCGCTGCGCGTGCGCGGCGGCAGCTGCTTGATCACGTCGGCGGCCTGGTCGCTGTCGAGGTAGGCGAGCACGATCGCGACGATCTGCGGGTGTTCGTTGCGGATCAGGTCGGCGATCGCGCGCGGCTCCATCCACTTCAGCGTTTCCAGACCCTTCGAATTGCGCCCGAGCAGGATGCGGTCGATGACGCTGCCGGCCTTGTCCTCGCCGAGCGCCTGCACGAGCACCTTGCGCACGTAGTCGTCGGCGCCCATGCCGATCGAAGTCTGCTTGTCGAGGGTGTCGACGAAATCGTCGACGACTTCGACCACCTGGTTCTTGGTCACGTTGGCGATCGACGCCATCGCCTGGCCGAGCTTCTGCACCTCTTTGGCGCCGAGCTGGCGCAGCACTTCGGCGGCCTCCTGTTCGCCGAGCGTCATCAGCAGCACGGCCGCGCGCTGGGTCTTGGTCAGTTGCGCGGTTTCAGGCATCGTCGTTCACCCAGTTGCGCACGATCTGTGCGACTTTCTTCGGATCCTGCGTCACCGTCTGCCTGGCCAGGCGGAGCTTGTCCTCGTGGCTGTTCGGCTGCGGCATCGGCGTTTCGCTGACCACGCGCGCGGTGGCGATCTCGGGCAGTTCGCCGCCGACCGGAAGCAGGCGCGGTGTGGTCAGGTTGCGCAGGGTCGGGCGCATCACGCCGAAGATCAGGACGAGCAGGATCGCGCTGCCGAGCAGCAGGCGGCCGACGTCGTGCACGATCGGGCGCTGCCAGATCGGCGTGCTCAGATCCTCGGCCGGCGCTTCGCTGCGCGCGAACGACGCATTCATCACCGACACCGAGTCGCCGCGCTTCTCGTCGAAGCCGATCGCCTCCTTGACCAGGGCGTCGACCTGCTTGAGCTGGGCGTCGTCGAGCGGCTTCGTCGCCGCGGCCTTGGCGTTGTCGCCGGCCGTATCGGCCGCGGCGGCGGCGACCGGGATATTGTCGACCAGCACCGCCGCGGTGATGCGGCGCATGCGGCCCGGCGGCGAGCGCGTGTGGCTGACGGTGCGGTCGAGTTCGTAGTTCTTCGCCGAGGTCTTCGACAGCACCGTCGGCGCGGAGGCGGGCGCGCCGTTCGCCGGCGCGGCCGCGCCGGCGGCGGGCGGCGTGTTGCTCGTCGCGCCGGGCACGCCCTGCGCGGCGGTCGGCGAATTGGCGGTCGATTCGGCGAGCTGCTCGCTGCGGATCTTGCCTTCCGGCGTGTAGCTCTCCTTGGCCTCCTCGGTCTCGGCGAAGTCCATGTCGACGGCGACCTGCGCGCTCACGCGGCCGGGGCCGGTCATCGGTTCGAGCAGGTCGCGGATGCGCTGCACGAGGGTCGTTTCCACGCGCCGGCGCTGTTCGAAGTGCTGCGCGGCGCGCGCTTCTTCGCTGTCCGGATCGGCATTCGTGAGCAGGCGCCCGTTCTGGTCGACCACGGTGACCCGGTTCGGCGACAGATCCGGAATGCTCGATGCGACCAGATGCACGATCGCCGCGATCTGGTCCTGTTCCATCATGCGGCCCGGATAGAGCTGCAGCATCACCGATGCGCTCGCCGCGTCGTGCGCTTTCGCGAACGGGCTCGGCTTGGGCAGGGCGAGGTGGACGCGCGCTTCCTTGACCGGCTTGAGGTCGGCGATCGTGCGCGCGATCTCGGTTTCGAGCGCATGCTGGTAGCGCGCGTTCTCGACGAACTGGCTGGTGCCGAAGCCCTGGTCCTTCTCGATCACCTCGATGCCGCCGCGCGTACCCTGCGGCAGGCCTTGGGATGCGAGCTTCATGCGCACTTCGCGCAGTTGCGACTCGGGCACGGTGATCGCGCCGGTGGTCGGGTCGAGCTGGTAGGGCACGCCGGCGGTGCGCAGCGCCTCGACGACGTCGGCCGCGTCGCGGTCGGCGAGGCCGGCGAACAGCGGCGCCTGCGCCGGTTTCTGCGACCAGAAGAAGACGCTGATGCCGATCGCCACCGCGCCGGCGAGCGCAATCAGCAGGCCGGCCTGGCGGATGCCGGGAATGTCCTGCCAACGCTGGATCGAGCTCAATGCGGCCATCGCCGGTCCTTTGCCTTATTCGCTTCTTTCACGTTGATCGCTGGGGAAAGCGGAAGAACACCACGAAGGCACGAAGGGACACGAAGAAGAGAAAAGAGCGGCGAGATACCGCGTCGATCGACTTTTCTTTCCTTTGCGCGCCTTCGTGCCTTCGCGGTTCATGGTTTTGCTCTTTCGTGGGGTGAGGAATGCAACGCCAATCGACTTTTCTTTTCTTCGTGTCCCTTCGTGTTCTTCGTGTCTTCGTGGTTCATCTTTCGCTCTTCAGCCCGCGACGATCCCGCTGCCTGCGTCGGTCTCTCACAGCGGCATGTTCATCACGTCCTGGTACGCCTGCACGAGCCGGTTGCGCGCTTCGACCGTGGCGCGGAAGCTCAACTGCGCGGTCTGCTGGGCGAGCATCACGCGGGTCAGGCTCGCGTCCGGATCGCCGAGCTCGAAGCGCTGCGCGAGGTTCTGCGCCTGCTTCTGGTCGCCGTCGACGCGCGCGAGCGCCTGCTTCAGGCTCTCGCCGAAGCCGCCCTGCGCGCCGATCGCGGCCGGCTTCTCGCTCGTGTCGGGCCGCAGTGCGGCCTGCTGCTGCAGGCTGCGGATCTGCGAAAGGATCGAGGTGATCGTGGCATCGCTCATGACGGAGTTTTTCCGGCGGCCGCCCCTGCGGCTTTTCAGGACTCGCTATCCGTCAGGCAATTCCTGTGCCGCGACGGCACCGACTTCCGTCGCCAAAATTGCGTCGCCTTCGCGCGCCAGGCCGTACTTGCGCAGTTTCTCCGCGAGCGTCGTGCGGCGCAGGTAGAGGAACTGCGCGGCGTGGGCGACGACGCCGTTGGCGCGTTCGAGCGCGGCGCGGATCAGGGCGATCTCGATGCGGGCGATGTGCTCCTTGAGGTCGATGCCCTCGGACGGCAGCACGTCGGCGTTGGCGAGCACGTTGGCCGCCGCCGCCGGCACCGGCTCCGCTTCGACCGGCACTTCGACGCCTTCGCGATAGCGCACCGGCAGGTCGCGCACGCGCACCACGCCGCCCGGATGCAGCACGGCGAGGCGCTCGATCAGGTTGCTCAGCTCGCGCACGTTGCCCGGCCAGGCATAGGCCTTGAGCACGGCCAGCGCTTCGGCCGACAGGGCGACGCTGCCGCGCCCCGAGCGCGAAAGCTGGCGGATCAGCGCGTCGACCAGCTGCGGCAGGTCTTCGCGGCGCTCGCGCAGCGGCGGCATCTCGATCGGGAACACGTTGAGGCGATAGAAGAGATCTTCGCGGAACGTGCCCTTGACGATCGATTCCTCGAGATTGCGGTGGGTCGCCGCGATGACGCGCACGTCGCAATGGATCGTCGCGTCGCCGCCGACGCGTTCGAAGCAGCGCTCCTGCAGCACGCGCAGCAGTTTGACCTGCATCGGCATGCTCATGTCGCCGATTTCGTCGAGGAACAGGGTGCCGCCCTCGGCGAGTTCGAAGCGGCCCTTGCGCGAGGCGATCGCGCCGGTGAACGCGCCTTTTTCATGGCCGAACAGTTCGCTCTCGAGCAGATCGGGCGGGATCGCGCCGCAGTTGACCGCGACGAACGGCCCGTCGCGCCGCGCCGAGCGCTCGAAGACGGCGCGCGCCGCCACTTCCTTGCCGGTGCCGGACTCGCCGGTGATCAGCACGGTCGTATCGAAATTCGCGACCTGCTCGATCATGCGGCGCAGCTGCTGCATCGGCTGGCTCGAGCCGGTCGGGCCGCCGCGCGGCATGACCAGTTCGTGATCGTGGATGTGCTTGATGCTCGCGCGGTGCAGCAGTTCGAGGAGCTGCGGCTGCTTGATCGGATAGTCGAGCTGCCAGAAGCTCGTCTCGTTGAGGCCGAAGCGCGTCGCGCCGTCGTAATGGTGCACCGGCAGGCCGAGCACGGGCGGATGCAGCGGATCGCGGCGCAGCCATTGCAGGAAGGTTTCCCAGGCGGCGGCGTCGGCGATGTCGCCGACGATGACGGCGAGCCAGTCCTGCGGATCGTGGCGCGCGAACGCGATCTCGCTCGCGCAGGAGTGCACGCTCGGGGTGAAGTCCACGAAGTCGAGGATCGCGCCGATGCGCTCGGCGCGCGCGGCGGAGTCGTCGATGACGAGGATGCGCGACTCAGACATGGTCGTTGGCTCCGTTCAATCTGGCTAGCAAAGGCATGACTTCCTGCACGTAGTTGAGCTTGCTGACGAAGCCGTCGGCGCCGGCGCGGGCGGCGTGCTCGCGATGCTCGGGATCGTCGAAATGGCTGGCGATCAGGATGAACGGCGGATCGGTCTGCGCCTTGATCAGGCGCGTGGCCTGCAGGCCGCCCATCTCGGGCATCGACAGGTCCATCAGCACGGCGTCCGGCTTGAGCGATTCGGTCATCGCGATCGCTTCGAGGCCGTTCAGGGCCTGGCCGACGATCTCGATCCAGGGTACGTTGCGGAAATGCCGCTTCGCCGCGTTGAGGAAGCCTTCGTGGTCGTCGACGAGCAGCAGTTTCAGGGACACATTCATGGACGGATCTCCGCTCAGCATGCGGCCGCGAATGCGGCCGTCGGCAGCTTGACGGCGCGTTCCTTGGCCGAGGCGATGTTGAGGATATCGCGGTATTTGGCGACGGTGCGGCGCGCGATGCGGATGCCGCGGCGGGCGAGCAGGGCGACGATGGTGTCGTCGGCGAGCGGCGCAGCGCGGTTCTCGGTTTCGATCAGGCGCTTGACGATGGCGCGCACGGCCACGCCGGCGACCTGGGCGCCGTCGAGGCGCGCGGAGAAGAAATACTTGAGTTCGAACGTGCCGCGCGGAGTCTGCATGTACTTGCCGGTGGTGATGCGCGAGATGCTCGATTCGTGCATGCCGATCGCCGCCGCGATCTCGCGCAGGATCAGCGGGCGCATCGATTCTTCGCCGTTGTCGAGGAATTCGGCCTGGCGTTCGACGATGGCGCGGGTCGTGCGCAGCAGCGTTTCGTAGCGCATCGACAGGCTGCGGCTGAGCCAGTTCGCTTCGGCGAGCATGTCGCGCATGCGCTTGGCGTCGGCGCCGTTGCCGCTCTGTGCGAGCAGGCGCTCGGTCGCGGCGTCGACGCGCACGCGCGGTGCGGCGCGGGCGTTGAGGGCGACGTGCCAGCCGCTGCCGCGGCGGCGCACGACGACGTCGGGGACGACGATGTCGTCGTCGTCCGACACCGACACGTTGCCCGGCTTCGGCTTCAGGGTCAGGATCAGCGCGACCGATTCCGCCGCTTCCTCGACGCTCGTGCCGAGCGCCGCGGCGAGCGCCGCGTTGTCGCGGCGGGCGAGCAGATCGAGATGGTCGGCGACGATGCGGATCGCGAGCTCGAGCCCGTCGGCCTCGCCGCCCATCTCGGCGAGCTGCACGAGCAGGCATTCGCGCAGGTCGCAGGCGCCGAAGCCGGCCGGATCGCAATGCAGGATGCGCTGGCGGATCGCTTCGAGCACCTCGGGCCTGAGATCGAACTCCTGCACCGCGCGCGCGATCAGCTCCTCGCGCGGCATTTCCAGATAGCCCATGTCGTCGATGCGGTCGAGCATCCAGCAGGCGGCCTCGAACTTGCTCCGGTCGGGCAGATCGAGGCGGAGCTGCGCGCGGATGCGCCCGCGCACGCCGCCGGTTTCGGTCGCGCCGAGGTTCTCGAACGGATCCAGGTCGGTCGGCACGGCGCCGTTGTACGTGCCCGGAATGAAGTCGCCGAAGTCCTCGACCGCCGCGGCGTCGTCGGCGCGCACTTCGTCGCTCGTGTCGGTTTCGTCGCCGGCGACGCTGTCGTCGACGGCGTCGGCTTCGGCGTCGACGCGCTCCAGCAGCGGATTCTCGTCGAGGGCGCGGGCGCCTTCCTGCTCGACCTCGAGCGCACTCAGATGCAGCAACCGGATCGATTGCAGCAACTGCGGCGTCATCCCGATCTGTTGGTTCATCTGAGCCTGCAGCGCGGTCTTCATGATTCCCCTCTCCGAGTGGTCTGCGGAACGTGGTATGCATGTTCCACCCGCGGCGCCGGCGGCGGAATCGGGGAAGTTCCCGGACGCATAGGGAGGATCGGCAAGGGATGTCGGGGGATTCCCTACAGGCGACGGAAAAACGGCGCGCGGAATCCGGCGCGGATCGGCGCGGGAATGAGAACCTTGTCGAAGAGTGAACTACGCAGGAGACGAAACGGATTGGACCGCGACGGACGGAAAAGACGGAACCGCGAAGACACGAAGCGCACGCGTGGTTCAATCTTCACCGCGCTTCGCTTTCGCCGACCGACAGGCGAGTACGTACACGGCACGCGGCGACTGCGCTACCAGCCCAGGCTGTGCTGCATCGCGTAGCGCAGCAGTTCGCCCGAGCGCCTGAGCTGGAGGATTTCCATCATGCGCGAGCGATGCGTCTCCACCGTCTTCACGCTGATGTTGAGCTCCGCGGCGATTTCCTTGTTCGCCTTGCCCTGGCCGAGCAGGGCGAGGATCTCGCGCTGGCGCGGCGACAATTCCTCGACCCCGCGCTCCGCCTTCTTCTGCACCAGCGAATC
>CBJLOV010000155.1:0-10473 GCA_966424745.1 uncultured bacterium | reverse complement strand
CGGCGGCTCCACCTGGACGGGCTTCCCCAACCAGGCCGGTTCCACCAATGGCGGAGGAACGGTGGCGATTTCCGCCGATGGCGGCACCCTCGTGTGGGCGCCCTCCGATGTCGCGCCGGTGGCATCCACCGATCGCGGCAGCAGTTGGAAGACGCTCACGTATCCGTCCGGCAGCGGCACGGCCAACCTGCCGACCGGCGCGCAAGTGTTGTCCGATGGCTACAACGGCAATCTGTTCTATGCGTGGAATCAGGCCACCGGCACGTTCTTCAGCAGCTCGGACAAAGGCGTGACCTGGTACGCATCGACAACGTCCGGCTTGCCGGTGCTGGCTTCCTGGCAAAGCAGCCAGGCGTCGACGGTGACGGGCGTGCAAGGCGATATCTGGCTTGCGACACCCAACGGCCTGTATCGCAGCCAGAGCTCCGGCTGGAGCTGGAGCCAGGTCGATGCATCGACAATAAGCGCCGCGACCTCGATCGGCTTCGGCAAGGCGGCACCGGGCAAGTCTTACCCGACCATCTATCTCGCCGGCACGGTGAACGGGGTGGCCGGTTTGTTCCGCTCAACAGATACCGGTGCGAGCTGGGTGCAGATCAATGATGCGCAGCATCAGTGGGGCGGCGTGACGCACGTGGTGGGCGATCCGCGCACGTTCGGTACCGTGTATCTCGGAACGAGCGGCGCGCGTGGGATCATTTACGGCACTTCGTCGAGCGTCGACTATGTGTCGCTGTCGCCGGCTCGGCTGCTCGACACCCGGCCCGGCTCGACGACCATTGACGGTGTGGGCGCGGGCACCGGCGCACTCGGCCCGGGCGAGGCCCGTGTGTTGCAGGTCGCCGGCCGCGGCGGCGTGCCCGCCTCCGCCGTTGCCGCGGCCGCGCTCAACGTCACCCCGGTCGATCCGGCCGGCGCCGGCTATCTCACGGTCTGGTCGGGCGTCGGCGCGACGCCGCTGGCATCGAACCTCAACCTCAATCCGGGCTTTACGATTCCGAACCTCGTCATTTCGCAGCTCGATTCCGCCGGCCGCGTATCGATCTACAACGGCAGCAGCACCACGACGGAGGTCGTGGTCGACGTCCAGGGCTATCTGCCCAACGGCACCTCTTATGTGCCGATGACGCCGGCGCGCCTGCTCGATACGCGCGCCGACACTCCATCCTCGGAGACCACCGTCGACGGCATCGATCAGGGCGTGGGCGCCCTTCCCGCCCGCAGCGAATTCGATCTCGATATCGGCGGGCGCGCCGGCATTCCCGCCGCGATCGGCGCGGCGATCCTCAACGTCACCGCGGTCACGCCTCCGGACACGGGCTACATCACCGTCTGGCCTTTCGCCACGACACAGCCCTTGGCGTCCAGTTTGAATCTCAACCCCGCTCTGACCATTCCCAATCTGGTCATTGCCGGCGTCGGCGGCAGAACCGGCAACGGTACGGTGTCGCTCTACAACGGCAGCGCGTCGGCAACCCATCTGATCGCCGACGCGCAAGGCTATTTCCCGACGAACTCCAGCTACACCGCACTGGTGCCGCACCGTCTGCTCGATACGCGGCCGGGGCAGACCTCCTGCGACGGCGCCGCGCAATACAGCGGTGCGGGTGCGATCGCCTCCGGCGCCCGTCTCGACCTCACCGTATCGGGCCGTTGCGGCGACGCGATCCCCACGACCGGCGTCGGCACCGTGGTGCTGAACGTCACGTCCGTACAGGCGATCGATCCCGGCTACCTGACCGTATGGCCGACCGGCGCCGCGCAACCGCTGGCGTCGAATCTCAACCTCAATCCCGGCACGACGATTCCCAACCTCGTGATCGCGAAGGTCGGCGCGTCGGGCCAGGTCTCGATCTACAACGGCAGCTCCGCACCGGCCGACGTCGTCGTCGATATACAAGGATGGTTCCCGAGCACACCGTAGCGAACCGCAACCCACGCCGAAGAACCATGCCTCTATCCCGCCGATCATTTCTCGCCGGAACGGCCCTGAGCCTGTCCTCGCCTGCCTGGTTGCCGCGCGTGGGCCGGGCGACGCCGCCCGATCGCGCGTCGTTCCGGCCGACATGGGACTCGCTGCAGGGCTATGTTGCGCCGCCGTGGTTCCGCGACGCCAAATTCGGCATCTGGGCGCACTGGACGGCGCAGTGCGTACCCGAGCAGGGCGACTGGTATGCGCGAAACATGTACATGCAGGGCGAGGCGCAGTACGCATACCACTGCCGCACGTACGGCCATCCGTCCAAGTTCGGTTTCATGGAGATCGACAACCTGTGGAAGGCCGAACATTGGGACCCTGACGCGCTCATGCGTCTTTACAAGGCGGCCGGGGCGAAGTATTTCGTCGCGCTCGCCAATCACCACGACAACTTCGACGCCTACGATTCGGCCCATCACGCCTGGAATTCGCTCAACGTCGGACCGCGCAAGGACATCGTCGGCGGCTGGGCCAAGGCCGCGCGCGAGCACGGCTTGAGGTTCGGCGTCAGCAACCATTCCGCGCATGCGTGGCACTGGTTCCAGACCGCCTACGGCTACGACGGCGAAGGCCCGCGGCAAGGTGTTCGCTACGATGCGGCGCGCCTGACCAAGGCGGACGGGCGCGACACATGGTGGGAAGGGCTGGATCCGCAGGAACTGTATACCGGACCCAACATGGTTCTGCCGGACGGCATCCACGGTGTCGCGGCCGTCAAACAATGGCACGAGCAGCACGACCGCATCTGGACGGAGGATCCCCCGCCGCACAACCCGCAGTTCGTGCGCCGCTGGCTTCTGCGTTGCATGGACCTGGTCGACAAATACCGGCCCGACCTGCTGTATTTCGACAACACCGGACTGCCGCTCGGCCAAGCCGGCCTCGAGATCGCCGCCTATTTTTATAACGCAAACCGCCGATGGCACGGCGGCAGGCTGGACGCGGTTCTCAATGCCAAGAATCTCACGCCCGGGCAACGCCCCGCACTGGTGGAAGACATCGAGCGCGGTGTCAGCGACGCGGTTCGTCCCCTGCCCTGGCAGACCGATACCTGCATCGGCGATTGGCACTACTCGCGCCCGCTGTTCGAAGCGCACGGCTACAAGAGCGCCGACACGGTGATCACGCAGTTGTGCGATATCGTTTCGAAGAACGGCAATCTGCTGCTCAGCGTTCCGCTTCGCGGCGACGGCACGATCGATTCGGACGAACGCCATGTCCTGGAGCAGTTGGCGGCATGGATGACCGTCAACGGCGACGCCATTTTCGGGACGCGGCCCTGGCGGGTTTTCGGCGAAGGCCCGACCAAGGTCGCCGCCGGCATGTTCGGGGAGAACCATGCGCACGCCTTCAGCGCGGACGATGTGCGGTTTACCGCCAAGGGCGATGCGCTGTTCGCCATCGCACTGGCCCGCCCCACCGCATCGCATCTGACGCTCAAATCGCTGGCGTCGAGCGTTTCCGGCAGCGTCGACCGCGTGGAAACGCTGGGCTCGCCGACGCCGCTGCGATTCGATCGGAACGCCCAGGGGCTCACCATCGAACTCCCCCAGACGATGCCGGGAGAGCATGCCGTCGCATTCAAAATCTTGGGACGCGGGCTGACCGGGTAGGCTGCATGAGCCTCGACCTCGGCCTTGGGGCTTGGCATGAAATCGTCAACCGGTTCGAGCAGCAATCACGGCGAGCTATCCGCGGTATATGCGCCGCCGGGGTGGACGAACCAAGCGGTTTTCTTTGCCCGCGGCCGCGCTATGGCGACACGGCGCTAAGACGAATCCGCCGGGGCGTCAAACCCTCCACGTCGACTTGCACCTCGATCGGCCCCGCTTGCAGCGCGGAGCGAACGGCAGCAACCACTCGTCCGTGAAACGTCTTCCATTGCCCCGAGCGGAAGCTGGAAACGTCATCCGGCTTGCCGTTGCCCATGCCGGCAAGCTCCCCCGCACCGGCGACGCGAACGCTCACGTGCCGGTCGTCGCTTTGGCTGTACACGGACACGCCGTTCTTGTCGACGAGCGCGATCGTGACGTACGCCAAATCTTCGCCATTCGCACGCAGCCGCGTTCGATCGAGCGATATGTCGACGTCCGCCGGCTTGCCCGCCGTGCGCAATTCCCACTGCCCCGCGATGTGGCCGTCGCGATAGCCGATTGCCGCCAAACGCCCTGGTTGATACGGCGTCGAGTACGTCGCCTTGTATTCGGTATCCACGCTGGTGGCTTTGCGCCCCAGGCTTTTGCCATTGAGAAACAGCTCCACTTCCGGATATTCGGAATACACCACCACGTCCAAGGGCTTGCCTTCCTGGCCAGGCCAGGTCCAACTCGGATGGACGTCGTCCAGCGACCAATCCGTATGCGGCTGGACCACCGTGAACAGTTGCCGGTCGGGTAGATCTTCGCTACCCGGGGGTTGCTGTACGAACGCGGAAATAGGGTCGATACCGGTTTTCCATACCACCTCGCGATAATAGGCGGCGGGGCGTTTTCGCCCCGTCGCGTCGATCTCGCCGCAATAGGCGAGATGCCAAGGATAGGGGCCGAGTTTTTGCCAATCCTGGCTATAGCCCATCCAGCCGATGCCGGTTTCGCCGATGTAGTCCACCGACGTCCAGACGAAGTCGCCGATCACCCACGGCATCGTTTCCGCCGCGCGCCAATAGGTGAACGCGTTCTTGGACGTCGATTCGGTGGTGAACATGACGCGCTGCGGATACGTTCGATGGTCCCGCGCGAAAAGCGGCTCGTTGTAGTTGTATCCGGCAACGTCGAGGTTGGCGAATTGATCGGCGATCTGCGGCGTGTCGACATTGATCGCTTGGGTGACCGGCCGGGTCGGATCGAGTCCGCGCACGCGATCCGCCAATTTTCGGCCCGTGTCGACGCCCGGCGGCGTTCCCTGCTCGGGAATCTCGTTGCCGATGCTCCAGAACAGCACGCTCGGATGATTGCGTCCGCTGACGACCAAGCTGTCGATATCCTGCGACCAGTCCTGCTTGAAGAAACGTGCGTAGTCGGCGGACGTCTTGCTCGTATTCCACATGTCGAACGCTTCGTCGACGACGAGCATGCCCAGTCGATCCGCCGCGTCGAGCGTGGCCTGGCTGGCCGGGTTGTGCGCGCTGCGGATGGCGTTGTAGCCGGCGGCCTTCATCAAGGCCACTTTGCGCGCATCGGCATCGGGCCAGCCGGCGCCGCCCAGCATGTAGTTGTCGTGATGGAGGTTGCCGCCGCGCAGCAGCACCTTGCCGCCGTTGATGCGCAGGCCGCGCACGGCATCGACGACGATCGTGCGCGCGCCGAAGCGCGTCCGCCGTTCATCGGAGGTCGCGCCGTTCACGGAGACGTTTTGCACCAGCGTATACAAATTCGGCGAATCGGGAGACCACAGCGACGGATTCGTTATCGCCAGCGTTTCGTCGCAATCTGCCTTGGCCCCCGCGGCGAGCGACTTGGCTTGACGCGACTGCGCGACCACTTGGCCGTCCGCCGCGAGTATTTTCGACACGACTTCGACTTCGCGCGTTTGCCTCGAATCATTGACCACCGTCGCGTGCGTGATCACTTTCGCCAGCGCCGCCGTTGCTTCGGCGGTTCTTACGAAGATGCTGTCCGGATCGAGATGCACGCGATCCAGAATGTCCAGGCTGACGGGGCGAATCAAACCCGAGCCGGCATACCAGCGGGAAGAAGGATCGGCATGATTGACGCGGATGGCAACGACGTTGTCTCCCGCATGGACTTTGCCGGTCAAATCCGCGCTGAAAGCGGTATAGCCGTAGTGATGTTGCGCAAGATGCCGGCCGTTGAGCCAGATGTCCGCATCCATGTAGACCGCTTCGAAATTCAGGCGGACGACGCGCGCGGCGTCATCGCCGCCGAGGAGGATGTGCCGTCGATACCAGCCGATGCCGCCGGGCAGGTAACCGGCGCTCTGCCCTCCCGGCGTCGTCGGATCGTACGCAGCGCTGCCATCCGGTTTGTCCGCGATCGACCAATCGTGCGGGACCTCGACCTTGAGCCAAGCATGATCGTCATGGTTGGGCGACGAGGCGCCCGCGACGTCGCCTTTTCGAAACAGCCAGTCGTGTGACAGGCTGCGCTCCTCGCCACGGAGCGGCAGAGCGACGCTCAGCAGAATGGCCGCAAAAGACCACTGCCGAATCCATTTGATCCTGCTCGTATGTCGCTTCATCGCGCCATTTTCCCCGGAGATCATCACGGCGTCGCCGTTCGAGGCGGGATAGACGAAGCCGCGTTCAACTCGTCGCCGGTAATCTCCACCAAAACGACATCGTTCGATCGCATCGGAACGGACAGCGTCGTTTTGCCTTGCGCATCGACGACGAGAGTGCGCACATCGGCCTTGTCCGAGGTCGCGGTCTGCAGCCGTTGCCGTTGTTCGGCGGACAGCGACTTCGGCGAGCCCATGCGCAGATAAGCGGAGTACGCGTCGTTGGCGTCGTAGCCTGTCCGGTAGACGGCAGCGCGATACCGGCCAGGCCGCATATGCTGCAAATCCAGATCGACGGATTGCGCCGGCCGGGACGGAACGACCCTGGTGTAGAAAGGACGGTTGCTTTGGTTTTGTCGGGGTTGCGCGAAATCCCACACCAGCGCCTTGAGGACGTGGTCGTTCCACGTCACATAGCTTTGCGCATCGGCGGTTTTCAATTCGGACGCGCCGAGCCGGTTCAAATACTTGTAGGCAAAGTAGACCGGCTTGCGGATACCTTGCGGGTTCAACAGGCCGAAACCGCCCTGGAACGGCGCGGTGGGCGGACCGGGCTCCTCGAACAGATCGCTGAAAGTCCAGTAACTCATGCCTTGCGTCATCCCTCCGCAGGCTTTGAGCTTGCTGAGCACGTATGCGGCGCTCACGTACGAATCGTGCACGGCGTCGCGCGGCGTGTAGCTGGTGCTCCATTCGGTGAAATACAGCGGCAAGCCCGGCCTCGACGAACCGTCGATCTGCCGGCGCACGCGGCGGACGTCGCCGACGATCGCATCCGGCGAGGGCGAGAGTTTGGTATCGCTTTCGCCGCGCTCGTCGAGGAACCCCCCGTCGACGCCGTAAGTGTGCGTGCTGACGAAATCGAGCGGTACGCCGGCATGCGCGATGTGTTCGATCAACTCCGGGACCCATGCGGCGCCGGCGGTGGCGGGACCGCCCACTTTCAATTGCGGATCGATGCGCTTGATCGTGCGTGCGGTGAGGTCGAAGAGTTCGAAGTAGGCTTTTTGATCGCCGCCCTCCCAGAAGCCGCCGAGGTTGGGCTCGTTCCACACTTCGAAGTACCAGTTGCGGATTTCCTGCTGCCCGTAGCGCTGCTGCAAATGGCGCACGAAGGCGTCGACCAGCGCGCTCCATTTCGAAGGGACGGGATGGGAAGTATTGCCCTTCCAGTAGAAGATGTCCTGATCCGAGGTTTTCATCGCTTCGGGCGTGAACCCCAGTTCCACGAACGGACGGATGCCGATCGCGAGCAATCGGTCGTAGAGGCGGTCGAGCTTGCTCCAGTCGTACACCGGCCGGCCTTCGACTTCGCGGTAGGTACCGAGAGCATCGTGGAAGACGGCGTGGAAACGGAGGTAGCGGAAGCCGAGTTCCTTACGCACCGTCTCGAGCTGGGCAAGACTGTCGTCGCGGATGAGCGTGCCGGGGTAGTCGGAACCGACCGAGAAGTTGTAAGACCGATCGAGCGGCACCGGCGCCGCTGCCACGTCGATGGCGATGCGGCGCCCCGCCTGTCCGCCTTCGGCCCCGGGCGCCAGGCAACTCAACACGCACGCCGCACCGGCTGCAGCCCACAATCTGCGATATCGCCGCATCCTCGTTCCATGCATGAGCTTTGCTCTCCCACCTCAAGGTCGATCCGGGGGTGAAGTCCAACAAATTCGGATCAGTGATTTCCAGAGGAGGAGTTTTATGATTTTGATCAGACGCGAACGTCGCGCACCTTCCCGAGCCGGCCCTCTTCGTCGCGATGCCGAGCGTTGCCGTCGACGCCGGCCCGGAATCGCGTGCGGTCGAAGACGCCTGCCGGTTGCCGGCGGAGTTCGGACCGCTCGACGACGTCACATGCCGGAATCTCGGCACGGCCTCCGCCAGCCGCGGTGCCGATCGAAAATTCGACCCGGGTGTCCGGCCTGCTCCGCTGAAAAAGCGCCCTCGCCGAACTCGGCTGGAAAGTATTTTGCCGCCAGCCCCCTCTATTCCGTTCCAGGCCGATTTCGGCGGAGCTTGCATCGCCGCAAAAAGTGCAATATGCAACGTTCCGGCCTCTGCAAACCGTCCCCGGCCCGGGAACTCCAGGAATTTCCCCGGGCATCGTCCCGGCTTCATCGTCTGCTATTGAATGACCACTCCGCCGAATCAAACTCTTCAGAAGTCCTTCCACGATGCGATCGTCCTCGGTGCCGGCGCGGCCGGCATGTTTTGCGCGGCGAAGATCGCGCAGAGCGGCAAGCGCGTCGCCGTGCTCGATCACGCCGTGACCCTGGGCGAGAAAATCCGCATCTCGGGCGGCGGCCGCTGCAACTTCACCAATCGCGATGCGAAGCCGGAAAGCTTCATTTCGGAAAATCCCGGCTACTGCCGCTCCGCCCTCGCCCGCTTTACCCCGCAGGACTTCATCAAGCAGATCGAAGGCCACGGCATCGCCTGGCACGAGAAGCACAAAGGGCAGTTGTTCTGCGACGGCTCCGCCCAGCAAATCGTGCGCATGCTGCACAGCGAATGCGCCGCCGGCGGCGTGGACATCCTCAACCCGGTCAAGCTCAATCACTTGCGGCGAAGCGACTTCGGCAAGGCACGCTACGCCCTGGATACCAGCTACGGCCCGTTGCACTGTACCGATCTCGTCGTTGCCACCGGCGGCCTGTCGATCCCGAAAATCGGCGCCAGCGACCTGGGCTATCGCATCGCCCGGCAATTCGACATCCCCGTCGTAGCGACCCGCCCCGCCCTGGTGCCTTTGACCTTCGAGCCGGAAGTCTGGGCGCCTTTTGCGAAACTGGCCGGCGTGGCGCTGCAGGTCGTCGTGCGTTTGCCGCGCGGCGAAGGCGGCAAAGCCAAGACGCCGGAGTTCACCGAGGACTTGCTGTTCACCCATCGCGGCCTGTCCGGTCCCGGCATTCTGCAGATATCGAGCTACTGGCAGCCGGGAAAAACCATCGCGATCGACCTTGCCCACGCAGCGCCGTTGGATGCCGCGCTGATCGAAGGCAAGACGCGGGACAAACGTGCCTTGCACAACGTGCTGGCAGACTACCTGCCGCAACGTCTTGCCGACCATTTCGGTATGCAAGTCGGCGACGCGCATGCAGGCAAGAAACTGCCCGACCTGCCGGACAGCGTGCTGCGCAAGCTCGGCCTGCACCTCAACGACTGGCGCATCGAACCGAACGGCAGCGAAGGTTATCGCAAGGCGGAAGTGACGCGGGGCGGCGTCGACACACGCGCGCTCTCCTCGAAAACGATGGAGGCCAACGCGGTTGCCGGCCTGTATTTCATCGGCGAAGTGGTCGATGTCACCGGATGGCTGGGCGGCTACAACTTTCAGTGGGCCTGGGCGAGCGCGGTCGCGGCAGCGAAGGCGATCGGCGAGAGCTACGCCTAGTCGCGATAGATGACGTTATACGTTGGGTACCGAATTTGCACGCTGATCTTTGCTCGTCATTCCCGCGAAAGCGGGAATCCAGCGTCTTTTCCGTAAGTTCATCAGCACATCGAAAGTAAAGGCACTGGATGACCAGCCCTCCGGCTGTTAAGAGCCCCGCTAGAAGCACGCGGGAATGATGAGCCGAAACGTTTCACGGCTGAGGGTCGAGGACAATCAGTAGAGCTAAAGGCACTGCGTGACCAGTCACGCGGCTGCTGAAAACCTATTTCCGCGGGAATGTCATGCGTCAAAGTTGCTCGGAGTTTCCTAGGCACCGGCATGAGGCGCAACGAGCTGCACTTATTGTGCATTACCCTGTGCCGGCAATACTCAGCGCCACCGCCTCGGCCACCCTGATGCCGTCAACACCAGCCGAAAGTATACCGCCGGCGTACCCAGCGCCTTCACCGGCCGGGTAAAGTCCGTTGGTGTTGAGGCTTTGCAGGCTTTCGTCGCGCTTGATCCTGATCGGCGAGGAAGTGCGAGTTTCCACCCCGGTCAGCACGGCGTCGTGCCTGTCGAAACCGCGCAGCTGCCTGGCGAACGCCGGCAGCGCCTCGCGAATGGCCGCGACGGCATAGTCCGGCAATGCGCTGTCCAGGCTGCCCAGGCTGACGCCCGGCTGGAAGGAAGGCAGCACCTGGCCGAGTTCGGCAGAGGCACGGCCGGCAAGGAAATCCCCGACCAGTTGCGCAGGTGCGTTGTAGTTCGCGCCGCCCAGGACATAGGCGTGGCTTTCCAAAGCGCGTTGCAATGCGACGCCGGCGAGCGGGCTGCCGCTGGCGTCGAACGCGGCGAAGTCGGCGGGCTCGATGCCGACCACGATCGC
>CBJLOV010000154.1:0-10489 GCA_966424745.1 uncultured bacterium | reverse complement strand
CGCTGGTCGATTCGACGATCCGCCTGCCCGACAAGCCCGAATACGGCGACCCGGCGAAGGCGGGCAGCCGGCCGAACCTGATCAGCCGCGCGGTGGAATCGAAGCAGGCGGCGCTGGCGCTGACCGATCAGTGCAATCTGTTCGCCCTGGTCAAGTTCTATCGCGCGGCCGAGGTGAACGGGATCAAGCCGATCGCCGGCGCGGACGTCTACCTGCCGAATCCGAACGACGCGCACCGGCCGTTCCGCCTCACCCTGCTCTGCCTGAACCGCGCGGGCTATCTCAACCTCGCCCGGCTCGTCTCGCGCACCTACCTGGAAGGCCGCCAGGGCGACTACGTGCTCGCGCAGCCGGACTGGTTCGCCGATTGCAGCGACGGCCTGATCGCGCTCGCCGGCCGGCAGAGCGACGTCGGCCACTTGCTGCTCGCCGCCAACCACGCCGCCGCGCGCACCGCGACGCGCGAATGGCTGCGCTACTTCGACGACCGCTGGTACTTCGAGTTGACCCGCACCGGCCACGCCGACGAGGCGCATTTCATCGATGCCGCGCTCCGCCTCGGCGTCGAACTCGACCTGCCCTGCGTGGCGACCAACGACGTGCGCTTCCTCACCCGGGAGGACTTCGAATCGCACGAGGCGCGCGTGTGCATCCGCCAGGGCCGTCTGCTCAGCGATCCGAAGCGGCCGCGCGACTACACCGTCGAGCAATATCTGAAGACCGCCGAGGAAATGGCCGAGCTGTTCGCCGACCTGCCCGAGGCGCTCGAAAACAGCGTCGAGATCGCCAAGCGCTGCAATCTCGAGCTGAGCTTCGGCAAGTACTACCTGCCCGACTTCCCGGTGCCGGCGGGCGAGACCGTGGACAGCTTCATCCGCAAGCTAGCGCACGAGGGCCTCGAAGCACGTCTGGCCAAGCACGGCGTGGCGGCGAATTTCAGCCGCGAGGAGTACCTCGCGCGGCTCGACCGCGAGCTCGACGTGATCGTGAAGATGGGCTTTCCCGGCTACTTCCTCATCGTCGCCGACTTCATCAACTGGTCGAAGCAGCACGGCATCCCGGTCGGGCCGGGACGCGGTTCGGGCGCGGGCTCGGCGGTGGCGTGGAGCCTCGGCATCACCGACATCGATCCGCTGCGCTACGGCCTGCTGTTCGAGCGCTTCCTGAATCCCGAACGCATCTCCATGCCCGACTTCGACGTCGACTTCTGCATGGACGGTCGCGACGCGGTGATCGACTACGTCGCGCGCAAGTACGGGCGCGACAAGGTCAGCCAGATCATCACCTACGGCACGATGGCGGCGAAGGCCGTGCTGCGCGACGCCGGCCGCGTGCTCGGCATGGGCTACGGCCAGGTCGACAAGATCGCCAAGCTCATTCCGATGATCCCGGGCGATCCGATCACGCTCGAGGACGCGCTCGGCCGCAGCAAGAAATCGCGCGAGAAGCCCGACCGCATCATCGCCGACTTCCGCGACCTCTACGAAACCGACGACGACGCGCGCGAGCTGATCGATCTTGCCCTGAGCCTCGAAGACCTCACGCGCAACGCCGGCAAACACGCCGGCGGCGTGGTCATCGCGCCGTCGACCTTGACCGACTTCGCCCCGCTCTATTCCGAAGGCGGCGGCGACGGCGTCGTCACCCAGTTCGACAAGGACGACGTCGAAGCGGTCGGCCTGGTCAAGTTCGACTTCCTCGGCCTGCGCACGCTGACGATCATCGACTGGGCGGTGAAGGCGATCAACGAGCGCCGCGCGCGGCGCGGCGAGGATCCGGTCGACATCGCCAAGATCCCGCTCGACGATGCCGCCGTGTTCGCCCTGTTCAAGCGTGCGCAGACGGTGGCGATCTTCCAGTTCGAATCGCGCGGCATGCAGGGCATGTTGAAGGACGCCAAGCCCGACCGCCTCGAAGACCTGATCGCGCTGACTTCGCTGTTCCGTCCCGGCCCGATGGAACTGATCCCGAGCTTCGTCAAGCGCAAGCACGGCGAGGAGCCGGTCGAGTTCCCCGATCCGCGCGTGGAGCCCGTCCTGGCCGAGACCTACGGCATCATGGTCTATCAGGAACAGGTCATGCAGATGGCGCAGATCGTCGGCGGCTACTCGCTCGGCGGCGCCGACCTGCTGCGCCGCGCGATGGGCAAGAAGGTGCCGGCGGAAATGGCCAAGCACCGCGAGATCTTCCGCGACGGCGCGGCCAAGAACGGCGTCGCCGGCGACAAGGCCGACGCGATCTTCGACTTGATGGAGAAGTTCGCCGGCTACGGCTTCAACAAGTCGCACGCGGCGGCATACGCGCTGGTCTCGTACCAGACCGCGTGGCTGAAGGTCCACTACCCGGCCGAATTCATGGCCGCCGTGCTGTCGAGCGACATGGACAACACCGACAAGGTCGTCAATTTCCTCGACGAGGCGCGTGCGATGAATCTCGTCGTGCGTCCGCCCGACGTCAACGCCTCCTCGTACCCGTTCCGCGCCGAGGACGACGGCAGCATCCGCTACGGCCTGGGCGCGATCAAGGGCGTCGGCCGCGCGGTGTGCGAGAACATCGCCGGCGAGCGCGAGCGCGGCGGTGCCTACGTCGACCTTGCCGACTTCTGTCGCCGCGTCGATCCGAGCAAGCTCAACAAGCGCGTGCTCGAAGCGGCGACCCTGTCCGGCGCGCTCGACGCGCTCGCGCCGAACCGCGCCTCGCTGATGGTGCAGATTCCGGAGGCGATGAAGGCCGCCGAGCAGCAGGCGCGCGACGCCCAGGCCGGGCAGAACGACATGTTCGGTTCGAGCGCGGCCGCGCCGATCGAACTGAAGCTTCCGGTCGTCGAAGACTGGCCGCTGCAGCAGAAGCTGATCGGCGAACGCGAAACGCTCGGCCATTACCTTTCCGGCCATCCGACCGAAGCCTGGCGCGAACTGCTCGTGCAGCTCGGCGACGGGCCGCTCGGCGAGATCGGCAAAAACTATCGCCCCCCCGCGCCGGACCAGCGCCGCGGCCGTTTCAACGACCAGCCCGCCACCGTCGCCGGCCAGGTCGTGTCGATGCGCAGCCGCGGCGATTCGATGGCCTTCGTCCAGCTCGAAGACTGGAGCGGGCGCATCGAGGTCAGCCTGTTCCGCGAAGTGTTCACCGAGTACCGCGCCCTGCTGACGCGCGATGCGATCCTCATCGTCGAAGGCGGTCTTTCTCTCGACGAATTCAACGGCGGTTTCCAGCTGCGCGCGCGCCGCGTGTCGACGCTCGACGAAGCGCTCGCGCGTCAGGCGCGCCTGCTGCGGGTCAAGCTCAACGGCGTCGACGCGGGTTTCACCGCGCGCCTGCCGCAGGTGATCGCCGGCCATCGCGGCGGCCGCACGCCGCTGCGCCTGGCCTACGCCAACAAACTCGGCCGCGGCGAACTCGAACTCGGCGCGAACTGGCGCGTGCGCGCCAGCGCCGACCTCAAACGCAGCCTCGATGCGCTGCCCGGCGTGCTCGGCACCGAACTGCTGCTGAGCAAAGCGGCCGGCGGCGCGGAATAGCGCGCTGCCTCCGCCGGGGCCGCCGCGGCGCCCTTGCGCTATAATCCGCCCCCTTGCGCGCCCCGCGCCCCGCACTGCAATACATGAACCCGAATTTTCTCGACTTCGAACAGCCGATAGCCGAACTGGACGCGAAGATCGCGGAACTGCGTGCCGCCAGCCACGGCCAGGCATTCAACATCGACGAGGAAGTCGCCAAGCTTCAGGACAAGCTCAAGCGCAAGACCGCGGAAATCTTTCGCAACCTCACCTCGTGGCAGGTCGCCCAGCTCGCCCGCCACCCGGCGCGGCCGTACACGCTCGACTACGTGCAGACGATCTGCGAGGAATTCGTCGAGCTGGCCGGCGACCGCGCCTACGCCGACGACGCCGCGATCGTCGGCGGACTCGCCCGCATCGGCGGGCGCAGCGTGGTCGTGATCGGCCACCAGAAAGGCCGCGACACCAAGACCAAGATCCGGCGCAATTTCGGCATGCCGCGGCCGGAAGGCTATCGCAAAGCGCTGCGCCTGATGCAGCTCGCCGAGCGTTTCAAACTGCCGGTGCTGACCTTCATCGACACGCCGGGCGCCTACCCGGGCGTCGGCGCGGAAGAACGCGGCCAGAGCGAAGCGATCGCGCGCAACCTGCTCGAAATGTCGGAGCTCAAGGTGCCGATCCTGTGCACCGTGATCGGCGAAGGCGGCTCCGGCGGCGCGCTCGCGATCGGCGTCGGCGACGTCACCAACATGCTGCAGTATTCGACCTATTCGGTGATCACGCCGGAAGGCTGCGCCGCGATCCTGTGGAAGACCGCCGACCGGGCCAGGGACGCCGCCGAAGCGCTCGGCATCACCGCCCCGCGCCTGCTCGAACTCGGCCTGGTCGACAAGGTGCTGCGCGAGCCGCTCGGCGGCGCGCACCGCGATCCGCGCAATATGGCCGTGCGCCTCAAAGCCGTACTAATCAACCAGCTCGACGAGTTCGGCAAGCTCGACACCGCCGCCCTGCTCGACAAGCGCTACCAGCGCCTGCGCAAGTACGGCGCGTTCAAGGCGGCCTAACCACCGAGTCTAGGGGCTCGATGAATCGAGCCCACTCTGCGCTTTCACGACTTTGCGCGACGATGGGGCATTGGGGCAGTGAAGGAAAAGCGTTGAACACGGATTGATGCGGATAGAGCAAAACGACCCCGCCGTGCCCGCATCGTTGCTTTCAATCCGTGTCCCTCCGTGTTGATCCGTGTCCCAATGCGGTTCTTGAGACTGACCCGACCGCCGAAGCTTCAGCGAAGTCCGAACGGCGTAAGGGCGCAGGCGAATTGCATCTTTCGCGTGTGGCGCGCGAACGAATTCATTTTCTTTCCTGCGAGGCGCACGAAAGTCGCGCGCCGGCGATAATCGCAGCATGCCACTCCGTCTTCCGCCGCTGTCGTCGCTGCGCTTCTTCGAAGCGGCCGGCCGCTTGCGCAGCTTCAAGCTCGCCGCCGCGGAACTGAGCGTCACCCCGAGCGCGGTCAGCCACGGCATCGTCGGCCTCGAGCAGGCGCTCGGCGTCGATTTGTTCGTGCGCGAGCCGCGCGGGCTCTCGCTGACCGCCGCCGGCGCCGATTATCTGAGCTACGTCTCCGAGGCATTCGCCCTGCTCGCGGTCGGTACGCAGCGCCTGCCCTCGCAGCACCGTAGCGCCATCGCGGTGAGCTGCGCGCCGACCTTCGCCTCGCGCTGGCTGCTGCCGCGCCTCGTCGAATTCCGCAGACGCAATCCGCGGATCGACGTCGCCGTCGATACCTCGCGGCGCCAGGTCGGTTTTCCCGCGGACGGTTTCGACTTCGCCATCCGCATGTCGCGCACGCCGTCGGCCGGCGCGGCGTGGACGCGCCTGTTCGGCGAAGCGCTGCTGCCCGTGTGCGCGCCGGCGTATCGCAAGACTTTGCTCGACGCCGCCGGCGAGGTCGATCTGCGCCACGCGACCTTGATCCACGTCGCGTCGGCCCTCGAGGACTGGCAGGCCTGGCTCGATCGCGCGGGAATTCGCAACGTCGACGTCGCTGCGGGCTTGCGTTTCGACACGATCGAGCTCGCCTTCGCCGCCGCCGCGAGCGGACTCGGCGTCGCGATCGGGCGGCGCCCGCTGATCGATCCCGAGCTTGCGGACGGCACCCTCGTCACCGCCGCCGCGCACGCGCTCACGGCGGAAACGGCGTACTGGCTGATCAGTTCCGAGGGTGTCGAAAAGCGCGCCGGCCTCGTCGCGTTCCGCGATTGGCTGCTCGAAGAAAGTGCGCGGTTCCGGGACGGAGATTGGTGAGCGGCGAGCGGAACGATTGAATCAAGGACAGCGCGGGAAAGAATCGGAGCAGGGATCTTTCTTCGGCTTCCGTCCGTGGGCCTGGCTCTTCTTCGCGCTCTTCGCGCCGACCTCTTCCACTCCGTCCGAATGAGCCACGCTCAACCGCAGCGGAAATATTTTCGTTTGTAGGTCGCCGGCACCGCCTTCACGATAGCGCGACGGAGGCAAAACCCATGTCGACCAACATCACCACTCGCAATTCATTCTGGAAAAATCCGGCCTTTGCCGTGATCGCCGCCGCCGCGCTGATCCTGAGCGTGGCGATGGGCATACGCCAAACTTTCGGTCTGTTCATCGGCCCGTTCTCGTACGACCACGGCCTGCCGATCACCCTGGTCGCGTTCGCGATCGCCCTGCACAACCTCGTCTGGGGATTCGCGCAACCGTTCGCCGGGGCGGCCGCGGATCGTTTCGGCGCCGCGCCCGTCGTCGCCTTCGGCGCGATCGCGTTCGCCGCGGGCCTGGCTCTTGCCGGCTTCGCACCGTCGGCCGCGTTTCTCGTCCTCGGCATGGGCGTGCTCGTCGGCATCGGCATCAGTTGCACGAGCTTCGGCGTCGTGCTCGGTTCGGTCGGCCGTGCAGTGACGCCGCAGACGCGCAGCATGGCGATGGGCATCGCCAGCGCCGGCGGCTCGGCCGGCCAGGTGCTGATGGTGCCGCTCGCCCAGGGCGTGCAGCTCAACCTGGGCATGTCGTTCGCCCTGATCGTGCTCGCCTTCCTCATCCTCGCCATGGCGCCGTTCGGCATCGCGCTCGATCGCCAAGGCACGGACAACGCGCCGCTGCACGAGCCCGCCGCGCCGCCGTTGCGCGAAGTGCTGGGTCAAGCGCTGCGGCATCGCGGCTATCTGCTGCTCACCCTCGGTTTCTTCACTTGCGGCTTCCAGCTCGCCTTCATCGCGACCTATCTGCCGGAGTATCTGTTCCTCTGCCACATGCCCGCCGCGCTCGGCGCGACCGCACTGGCCCTGATCGGTCTGTTCAACATGGCCGGGAGCTGGGCCTGCGGCTGGCTCGGCGGGCGCTATCGCCCGCAGCACGTGCTCGGCTGGCTTTATCTGATCCGCGGGATCGCGATCGCGGCGTTCTTCCTGCTGCCGAAATCGGCTGTCTCGACCGTGGTCTTCGCCGCCGTGATGGGCCTGACCTGGCTCGGCACGGTGCCGTTGACCTCGGGCCTCGTCGCCAAGGTGTTCGGCGTGCGCCATCTCGGCACCCTGTTCGGCGTGGTCTTCCTGAGCCACCAGATCGGCTCGTTCCTCGGCGCCTGGCTGGGCGGCCTCGTTTTCGATCTGACCGGCTCGTTCGCGTTGCTGTGGGGCGCGACCGCGCTCGCCGGTTTGTTCGCGGCGCTGGTGCATTTTCCGATCGACGACCGCGCGACGACGTTGCCGCTGCCCGACGGAGCGCGCGCATGAGCCTCGGCCCCCGCCGCATCGGCGAGCAGGACGGAGCGGCGGCGCAGCTGCCGGTGCTCGATTATCTGAGGAAGCAGCTTTCGGGCGGCCTCGAGCCCGGCGATCGCATCCATTTGCGCTATCCGACCGCGATTTCGCGGCTGCTGCAGATGCGCATCGTCGAAGTCGGCGTGGCCAGTGCGACCTTGGAGATCGACGCCGACGCCGAAATCCACGGCAATCAGCAGGGCACCGTGCACGGCGGCCTGATCTGCGAACTCGCCGACGCCGCGTTCGGCACCGCGCACTCGACCCTGATGCAGGAAGGCGAATCGTTCACGAGCATCGACCTCAAGGCGAGCTTCCTGCGCCCGGTGTGGAAATCCACCCTGCGCGCCCGCGCCTGGGCCACGCACCGCGGCCGCACGATCAGCCACTATCAGTGCAACATCTCGCGCGACGACGGCAAACTTGCCGCGACGGTCACCTGCGCTTTCATGACCTTGCGGGGCGAGCAGGCTGCCGGGCGTTGAAGGAGAGCGTCTGACACGGATAAACGCGGATAAGGAGCAAAACACGCGGACTGACGCGGATGGAGCGAAAACGATTCGGTGATGTTCGCGTCAGCGCTCTTCAATCCGAGTCCGTCCGTGCCGTGCCCCAACGAGCTTCTTGAGGCTCACCCGGCCCGCATCGGGCCGCACCTCGACCCAAGGCCATCGTAGGGGTGCGATTCATCGCGCCCGGCTCTCGCTTCGAAAAGAAGTCTCTCCGGTATCGCGCGAGTGGTTACATTCCCCGCGCACTCCCGTCGGGAGGCTCTATTCTTCGTCGACTCGAAATAATATGATAAATCTTATCAATAAGAGAAAAATGGGGAGATCGAGGATGCGTATCATCGGGACGCTGGGCTTGGCGCTGTTCGTTTCTGTCGGCGCAATCGGCCATGTTCGCGCCGCATCGGGCGAGAGCTCGATCCGCTTCGACGACGCGGCGAAGATCTTTCGCCTCGACGCGGCCAAGGTCACTTACGCATTCGGCGTCGACGACAAAGGCCAGCTGCAATCGCTCTACTGGGGGCCGCGCCTCAACGCATCGGATCGGCTCCCTGCCGCCCTCGCACCGGCCAAAGGCGATGCGATCGACGGCGACGTCAACCGCGTGCGCCAGGAATACAGCGGCTGGGGCGGCGGCCTCTACTACGAGCCCGGCGTGAAGATCACCTTCCCCGACGGCAATCGCGACCTGGTCCTGCACTACCAATCGTACGCGATCAAGGGCGACACGCTTTCGGTCGTGCTCAAGGACATCGAGCGCGCGATCCTCGTCACCCTCGAATACGAAATCGACGCGAACACCGGCATCGTCCGCCGCGGCGCGACGATAGCGAACCAGACCTCGACGCCGGTGATCGTCGAGCAGGCCAATGCGGCGACCTGGTTCCTGCCGCGCGGCCGCGACTACACTCTGCGTTTCCTCTCCGGCCGCTGGGCCGGAGAGAACGGCATCGACGAGCGCCCCGTGCAGGCCGGCAAGACCGTGCTCGAAAGCCGGCGCGGCACCACCGGCATGCAGAACGCACCGTGGTTCGCCGTGCGCCGCAACGACGCCAACGAAACGCACGGCCAGGTCTGGTTCGGCGCGCTCGCCTGGAGCGGCTCCTGGCAGATCGCGGTCGAACAGGACCAAGTCGAGCAGGTACGTATTTCCGGCGGCTTCAACCCGTTCGACTTCGGCTACAAGCTCGCCGCCGGCGCCAGCCTCGCCACGCCGAGCTTCTACGCCGGCGTCACCGGCGAAGGTCTCGGCGAAGCTTCGCGCCTGATGCATCGGCTGGAGCTGGAGAAAATCCTGCCGCAGGCGCCGCATCCGCGCGTGCGGCCGGTGCTGTACAACTCCTGGGAAGCGACCGAGTTCAAGGTCGACGAAGCCGGCCAGATCGCGCTCGCCGAAAAGGCCGCGAGCATCGGCGTCGAACGTTTCGTCATGGACGACGGCTGGTTCGGCGCACGCAATACCGACAAGGCGGGCCTCGGCGACTGGGTCGTCAACCGGCAGAAGTTTCCTCAGGGCCTGAAGCCGCTGATCGACCGCGTGCACGGCCTCGGCATGGATTTCGGCCTCTGGGTGGAGCCGGAGATGGTTAATCCCGACAGCGATCTCTACCGCGCGCATCCGGACTGGATCCTGCACATGACCGGCCGTCCGCGCACCGAGGGCCGCAACCAGTTGGTGCTCAATCTCGCCCGTGCCGACGTGCGCGCCTACGTGTTCGGCGCGCTCGACAAGCTGCTCAGCGAAAACGACATCGCCTTTCTCAAATGGGACTACAACCGCAGCTGGTCCGAGCCCGGCTGGCCCGACGTCGCGCCCGACCAGCAGAAGAACGTCTACGTCGACTTCATCCGCAACTACTACGGCATCCTCGAAGAACTGCGCAAAAAACATCCGAAGGTCGAGATCGAATCCTGTTCGAGCGGCGGCGGCCGCGTCGATCTGGGCGTGATGCGCCTGACCGACGAGGTGTGGACCTCCGACAACACCGACGCCTTCGACCGCTTGCGCATTCAGGATGGTTTTACCCAGGCGTGGACACCGGCGGTGATGATGGCCTGGGTGACCGATTCGCCGAACTGGGTGAACAATCGCTCGGCCTCGCTCGAATACCGCTTCCTGTCCTCGATGCAGGGATCGCTCGGCCTCGGCGCCAACTTGAACAAGTGGCAGCCGCAGGATTTCGCCAGCGCGCGCCGCCTCATCGCCGAGTACAAGGCGATCCGCAAGACCGTGCAGCAGGGCAGCCTCTATCGCCTCATCTCGCCGCAGGGCGGCAGCGAGCAGTCGGCGACCGAAAGCGTCAGCCCCGACCGCGCGCACGCCGTGCTGTTCGCCTTCCTGCATTCGGGCACGGAAAAGTACCCCTACCCCACCGTGCGCCTGCAAGGCCTCGACCCCGCCGCGAAATACCGGGTGCGCGCGATCGAAGGCAAATTCGACGAGCACACGCCGGCCGTCGCGAGCGGTGCGTACTGGATGAACGCCGGCATCGACCTGCTGATGCGTGGCGACTTCCAGGCGGCGGCGTTGGCCTTCGACAAGGAGTAGCTCCAAGCAGGCAGCTCAGGAGCGGAGAAGAGATCAAAAGCGCTTAACGCGGATAAACGCGGATTGAAAGAGCATAAATGCGGATAGAGCAAAAAAGATCTTTGGCTCTATCCGCGTCGATGGAGCAAAGATTTT
>CBJLOV010000153.1:0-10504 GCA_966424745.1 uncultured bacterium | reverse complement strand
GCGACGTTCCCGGCCGGCAGCACCGTGACCTATACGGTGACGGCCACGGTGGCCGTGAACCCGCCGGCGCATGTGACCAATACCGCGACGGCGACGCCGCCGTCGGGAGGCGTATGCACACCGGGCAACACGGCGCCGCCATGCGGCAGCACGGTCATCGTGCCGCCGGTGCCGCAGGTGAGCATACAAAAGAGCACGACCGCGACGACGCTGACGCCGGGCGGCCAGATCGTCTACACGATCGTGGCCAGCAACACCGGCAGCGTGAGCGGCGCGGGCACGGTGGTGTCCGATCCGATCCCGACGGGAATCGCCAGCCAGGCCTGGACCTGCGCGGTGAGCGGCGGTGCGGTCTGTCCGAATCCGAGCGGCGCCGGTGCGTTGAACGAAACGCTGGCGACCTTCCCGGCCGGCAGCACGGTGACCTACACGGTCACGGCCACGGTGAGCGAAGCCCCGCCGGCCCACGTGACCAACACGGCCACGGCGACGCCGCCCAGCGGCGGCGTGTGCGAGCCGAACAACACCCCGCCGCCGTGCAACAGCATCGTCATCGTGCCGCCGGTGCCGCAAGTCGGCATCACGAAGACCGCCAATACCTCGACATTGATCCCGGGCGGTACGGTGGTCTACACGATCGTGGTGACCAACACGGGTTCGGTCGATGCCGACAACACGCTCGTGTCCGATCCGATCCCGGCCGGCATCGCCAGCCAGACCTGGACCTGCACGGCCAGCGGCGGCGGCGCGTGCCCGCATGCGAACGGCAACGGCGCATTGAACGAAACCCTGCCCACCTTCGATCCGGGCAACGTGGTGACGTACACGGTGACGGCGACGGTCGGTGCGAACCCGCCGGCGCAAGTGATCAACACGGCCACGACCACGCCGCCGAGCGGAGGCGTATGCACGCCGGGGAATACGACGCCACCGTGCAGCGCGACGGTAACCGGCACGCCGGTGCCGCAAGTCGACATCGTCAAGAGCACCACGGCGACGACGCTGACGCCGAACGGCACGATCACGTACACGATCGTGGCGAGCAATACCGGCAGCGTGAGTGCCGCCGGTACGGTGGTCTCGGATCCGATCCCGACCGGCATCGCGAACCAAAGCTGGACGTGTACGGCCAGCGGCGGTGCCGCATGTCCGAACGCGAACGGCGGCGGCGCGTTGAACGAAACCCTGGCGACGTTCCCGGCAGGCAGTTCGGTCACGTATACGGTGACGGCGACGGTGAGCGCGAACCCGCCGGCGCACGTGACCAACACGGCCACAGCGACGCCGCCGAGCGGCGGCTTGTGCACGCCGAACAACACGCCGGCGCCGTGCCCGAGCACGGTGACGGTGCCGCCGGTGCCGCAGGTGAGCATCCAGAAGACGACGCCGGCGACGACGCTGACCCCGGGCGGCACGATCACGTACACGATCGTGGCGAGCAACACCGGCACGGTGAGCGCGGCCGGCACGGTCGTGGCCGATCCGATGCCGGCCGGCATCGCGAGCCAGAGCTGGACGTGCTCGGCGAGCGGCGGGGCGGCGTGCCCGAACGCGAACGGCGTCGGCAACTTGAGCGAAACCCTGGCGACATTCCCCGCAGGCGGCACAGTGACGTACACGGTGACGGCGACGGTGAGCGCGACGCCGCCGGCGCAGGTCACGAACACGGCCACGGCCACTCCGCCGAGCGGCGGCGTGTGCACGCCGAACAACACGCCGGCGCCGTGCCCGAGCACGGTGACGGTGCCGCCGGTGCCGCAAGTGAGCATCCATAAGAGCACGACCGCGACGACGCTGACGCCGAACGGCACGATCGTCTACACGATCGTGGCGAGCAACACCGGCACGGTGGGCGCGGCGGGCACGGTCGTGTCCGATCCGATCCCGACCGGCATCGCCAGCCAGACCTGGACCTGCAGCGTCGCCGGCGGCGCGGCATGCCCGCATGCGAACGGCAGCGGCGCGCTGAGCGAAACCCTCGCCACGTTCCCGGGCGGCAGCACGGTGACGTACACGGTGACGGCGACGGTGAGCGCGAACCCGCCGGCACAGGTGACGAACACCGCGACGGCGACGCCGCCGCCGGGTAGCGTGTGCACGCCGAACAACACGACACCGCCGTGCACGAGCATCGTGGTCGTGCCGCCGGTGCCGCAGGTGAGCGTGACGAAGACGGCGAACACGCCGACCCTGAATCCGGGCGGCACGATCGTGTACACGGTGACGGTGACCAATACCGGCACGGTGCCGGCGAACGGCACGCAGGTGTCCGATCCGATCGCGAACGGTCTGACGGCGTACTCGACGACGTGTGCGGCGTCGGGCGGGGCGGTCTGCCCGAACGGGGCGGGTCCGAACAGCGGTGCGTTGAACGAGACGATCGCGACCTTGCCGGTCGGCGGCAGTGTGGTCTACACGATCACCGCGACGGTGAGCGTGAATCCGGCGGGCGCGGTGACGAACACGGTCAGCGTGACGCCGCCGCCGGGCGGCCTGTGCGCACCGAACAATGCGGCGCCGCCGTGCAAGTCGACGACGACGAGCTCGCCGCCGAACCTCTTCGATCCGCCGTTCATCAGCAAGGCGGCGACGCTGGTGGATGCGCAGACGCTGCTGTGGACGATCGTGGTGGACAACAACCAGAACCAGTCCGCGCAGAATCTGGAGATCCGCGACCCGATGCCGGCGAACATGACCTTCGTGAGCGGCACGCTGACCTGCACGGCGTTCGGCGCGACGACGATCAGCAACTGCACGTTCGATGCGGCGAACAACCGCATCGTGGTGGATGCGCTGATGCAGTCGGACTTCGGCATCGCGAACGGAGCGACGGCGCCGAACCGGATATCGATCGCGTTCCACGCGCGCTTCGTGAACGGCCCGGTGGCGGTGACGAACACGGCCTCGGCGTGCTGGGATCCGCAGAACAACACGACGAACGTGACGGCGTGTACGCAGACGGTGCAGAGCAGCGCGCAGTACGTGCCGATGGTGCCGCCGGTGGCGACGCCGATCGACGCGCGCTGGATGCTGTGGCTGATGGCGATCATGCTCGCGTATCCGGCGATACGCGGGCTGCGCGAAAGGAAATGACGTCGGCCCGCGCGTGAAATCTTGCAGGACACGACAAGCCCCGGCCGTGCCGGGGCTTGTCGTGTCGGCGCGCTATGCGGGCGCGTCGAGCGCCGGGTTCGTCGCCGCGTCCGGCCGCGGGCGAGGGAGAAAAAAAGCCAAAATGGTCGAACGCTAAGCGCGTTTACGCGTATCATGTGACGTTTCCCGCACAAAAAAGTGCCGGCGCCTAGCCACGATCCCGATGGGTCTTTCTCCCCCGATCCCGCACCGAACCACCCTTGCGGGCCTGTTAGCCGCTCTGGCAATGCTCGGGCCTTTCTGCATCGACGCCATTTTTCCCGCCTTTCCGGCGATCGCGCAGCGGTTCGGCGCGAGCGAGGTCGCGATGCAGCAGACGATCAGCGTCTACCTGTTCGCCTACGCCGCGCTGTCGCTGTTCGTCGGCGCAATGTCGGACGCATGGGGGCGCCGCACGGTCATCCTGGTCGGCCTTGGCGTGTTCTTCGTCGGCACGATCGGCTGCGCGCTGGCGCCGTCGATGCAGGCGCTGCTGATCTTCCGCGCCTTGCAGGGCATGAGCGCCGGCGTCGGCATGATCGTCGGCCGCGCGATCGTGCGCGACTGTTTCGACGGCCCGCACGCGCAGAAACTCATGGCGCAGATCAGCATGATCTTCGGTCTTGCGCCTGCGCTCGCGCCCGTGATCGGTGCCTGGCTCGTCGCCTGGGACGGCCGTCCGTTTTCCGCACCGCCCGCCGGCCTGGTCGGCTGGCATGCGCTGTTCTGGACATTGGCCGTGTTCACCCTGGTGCTGATCGCGCTGTGCCTCGCGGTGCTGCCGGAAACCCATGCGCACGAACGCCGCATCGCCTTCCTGCCGCGCACCCTGTTCGCGAACTATCGCAGCATCGTCACCGACCGCCAGTTCGCCACGCTCGCGCTCGCGCTGACGTTCAACTCCGCCGGCTTCTTCGTCTACATCGCCAACGCGCCGGCCTTCGTGCTCGACATACTCAAGCTGGACCAGAATCACTTTCCCTGGCTGTTCGTGCCGGCGATCAGCGGCCTTATGCTCGGCGCGCTGCTCACCAGCCGCCTTGCCGGGCGCGTGCCGACGAGCGTGCTCGTCGCCGGCGGCTATGCGGTGATGCTCGTCGCCTCGGTGCTCAACCTGTCGGCTGCGCTCGCCGTCCAGCCCGTTCGCGTGCCGTGGAACGTGCTGCCGGTCGGCCTCGGCGCGATCGGCGTCAACCTCGTCGCGCCCGCACTGAACCTGCTCGTCCTCGACCGCTTCCCGCAGTACCGCGGCGGTGCCTCGTCGGTGCAGGCTTTCCTCATGCTGATCTTCAGTGCGCTGCTCGCCGGTGCGCTCGGCCCGCTCATCGCCAATTCGGCCCTGCACCTCGCCATCGCATCGAGCGTGTTCTACCTGCTCGGCCTCATCGGCTGGCGCCGCTATCGCGCGATCGCCAAGCGCATTCCCGAGAAGATCGACGGCGACGCCGCGGTGATCGCCGCGGCGGGAACGAGCGCGGACTGAAACACGTTCGCGGCGGGACGCGATTTGCGCACTGAAACGGCGCCTTCGCTCGCGTGGGAGCGCGATTCACCGCGCACCGCCGGCAAAAGCTTTCGGCGCGGATCTACGCGGATTGGAAGAGCGATTCGCGCGGATAGAGCGGAATCCAAATTCGATCTTTGGCTCCATCCGCTCCGATCCATGCAAATCCGCATTCAAAATTTGCCGGCAACGAATCAAACCGTTCCGTCGTTGCAGGCACGGCCGCGCACCCGAGATCGCATCTCGGACGATCGACACGATTCGCTCTACCTCGCCGCCCCTATTTTTGCAGACGCGGATTGAGCGTATAGCTGCCGCTGATGCCGGCCTGAGCGAGGATATGGCTTTGCAATGCCGCGCGCACCTGCGCTCCGCTCAACTCGCCGGAAACGTGGAGCTTCGCCACGTCGAGCGCGTAGACGGTGAATACGTAGCGGTGAACCAGGGCATCGTTCCACGGCGGGCACGGGCCGTCGTAGCCGTAGTAGGTGCCGCCCATGTCTTTGTCGCCGGCGAACCAGCCGGTGTAGTCGTTGACGCCGTGGCGCCAGCCGTGCGGTGCCGCGGGGCCCGGTTTGCCGTGCGCGGTGACGCCGTCGCTGTGGCTGCCGGCGGCGATCTCGTGCACGGAGGGAGGGATGTCGAACAGGATCCAGTGAAAGAAATCCACGCGCGACAGGGACGCCGGGACTTCGCGGCCTTCCTGGTTGACGTCGTCGCCGCGGCTCGGCACGTCCGGATCGTGGCAGATCACGGCGAACGACTTCGTGCCGGCGGGAGCGCCGCTCCAGGCCAGATGCGGGTTGCGGTTGGCGCTCAACGCGACGTGGCTCTTCGGATCGATCACGCAGAAGGCGAATTCGCCGGGAATGCGTGCGCCGTCGGCGAAACTGTGGCTGACGAGTTTCATCGGACCGCCTCGCTATATGCAGGAAACGTGGTGCAGATATTGTGAAGGAAGCGCGCCGTTTGCAACCGCCGGCGTGAGGGCTCGGGAGCATTTAACGCGGATTTGCGCGGATTAGAAGAGCGATTTGCGCGGATAGAGCAAAAGCGGAATTCAATTTATTGCTCTATCCGCTCTGATCTCTTTTCCAATCCGCGTAAATCCGCGTTAAAAATCTTTCCAACCAGAACGACGAATCGCGCCCTTACGACATCAAGAGCGAGGCGTTCGTGAGCAGGCCGCGTTCGGCCAGCCAGGCGCGTGCGTCCTCGGCGTCGCGCTCGAACCAGGCGCGTGTCGAGCCGAGGCGGAAGCTGTAACCCCATTCGTCCATGTCGCACATCAAGCGCGCGCGGCCGACGCCGGACAACGCGTCGGCGAGCACGATCTGCAGATAGCAGGTGGCGTCCTCTTCGGCCTGCGAATCGGAGGCGTCGGTGTGGATCGCGGCGAGCCGCTCGGGCGGCGCGACGATGAGGTGGCAGGCTTCGTGCAGCAGCGAATGCACCGGTGTGTCGCCGCGTGCATAGACCGTCGAAGCGATCACGCCGGCTTCGGGTTCGCCCCAATAACTCCCGGGAATCGCGGCGGCATCGGCGACGCGTTCGAGAACGAGGCCGTGGCGAGCGAGCAGCGCCACGGCTTCGTTCCAGTCGATGTCGGTCAGAGTAAGCAAGCGCTCATTTGGCCACGGATTACGCGGATAACACGGATAGAGCAAATCGACTTTAATGCTTCTAAATCCGTGTGATCCGCGTAATCCGTGGCAGAAATGCTTTTTCAGGCGCGATTCGCCGCTGCCGTGGCAGGCAGCTTGTCGGGCAGGGCGATCGAGAGTTCGAGCACGTCGTGGTCGCCGTCCTTGTGCGTCTTCACGTCGACCGCGTTGGCGTCGACGTTGACGAACTTGCGGATGACTTCGAGCAGTTCGCGGCGCAGCAGCGGCAGGTAGTCGGGGGCGCCGCGCCCGCTGCGGTCGCGCTCTTCCTGGATAAGGATGGTGAGGCGGTTCTTGGCCACCGACGCGGTGTTCTGCGGGCCTTTGCGCAGAAAGTCGAAGATGCCCATGCTAGCCTCCGAACACGCGCTGGAAGAAGCCCTTCTTCGGCGCGTCGGTGAAGCGCATTGCGCGCTCGTCGCCGAGCAGCCGGCCTACCGCGTCGTCGTAGGCCTGGCCCGCGTTCGAGGTGTCGTCGAGGATCACCGGCACGCCCGAGTTGGACGCGGCGAGCACGCCTTCGGATTCCGGAATCACGCCGACCACTTTGATGCCGAGGATGTCCTCGACGTCGCCGATGCTCATCATGTCGCCCGAGGCGACGCGCGTCGGGTTGTAACGCGTGAGCAACAGATGTTCCTGGACCTTGCCGTTGCCGGCTTCGGCCCGCTTGGTCTTCGACGAGAGCAGGCCGAGGATGCGGTCGGAGTCGCGCACCGAGGAGACTTCCGGGTTGACCACGACGATCGCGCGGTCGGCGAAGTACATGGCGAGGAAGGCGCCTTTCTCGATACCGGCCGGCGAGTCGCAGATGACGTAGTCGAACTCGTCGGCGGCGAGCTCGTCGAGCACGCGCTGCACGCCGTCCTGGGTCAGCGCATCCTTGTCGCGCGTCTGCGAGGCGGCGAGCACGTAGAGGGTCTCGAAGCGCTTGTCCTTGATCAGCGCCTGCTTGAGCGTGCACTCGTTGTGGATGACGTTGACGAAGTCGTAGACCACACGGCGCTCGCAGCCCATGATCAGGTCGAGGTTGCGCAAGCCGACGTCGAAATCGATCACCGCGACTTTCTTGCCGCGCTTGGCCAGGCCCACCGCGATGGATGCGCTCGTCGTCGTCTTGCCGACGCCGCCCTTGCCTGAGGTCACTACGATATTTTCAGTCAACGTCGGTTCTCCACAAATGCAAATGTATAGAAATTCTGAGGGCTAAGGGCCTAGGGCTGAGGGCCGAAGTGCTGCCACGCAGAAATGCTTTTTTTCTTCGGCCCTCAGCCGTCAGCCCTCAATTTCAGCTCTTCTCGAGCGGCTCGATCAGCAATTTTTCCCCGTCGAGCCACGCCTGTACTGGCTTGCCGCGCAGCTCCTTCGGCAGATCTTCGAACACGCGGTAGCGGCCCGCGATCGAGACGAGTTCGGCCTGGAAATCCAGACAGTAGATGCGCGCCGACGCATCGCCCTGTGCGCCGGCGAGGGCGCGGCCGGAGAGGCGGCCGTAGATGTGGATCGAGCCGTCGGCGATCACCTCGGCCCCGTTGCCGACGGTGGCGTGGATGATCAGGTCGCGGCCGCGCGCGTAGATCTGTTGGCCCGAACGCACGGCCTTGTCGTGGCGCAGGTTCGACAGCGCGGCGGGCGCCGGCGCGCGCACGGGTTCCGCCTCGTCGGCCTTGGGCACGGCCCGCGGCCGGCTCGGGGCGGGGGCGGTGTTTGCCTCGCCGTCGTCCGCATGCTGACGCTCGTACACCGCGCGGAACTTGGCGAGCAGCGGCAGGCCGAGTTCCTTGGCGAGCGCTTCGTTCTCGGTCGTGCTGTACGACAGTCCCACGGGCAGCATGCCGCCGCTGCGGATCGCGTCGAGCAGCGCCTGCGCCTCGGCGGCGTCCGGCAACTGCGGCAGACGGCTCAGGTCGAGGATGACGGGCGCGCGGCCGAACAACTGCGGCGCGGCGGCGACCTTCTGTTCGATTTCCTCGCGCAGCGCGGCGGGATCGTTGACGTTGAGGCGCAGATTGGCGATGCCGACCTGGCCGAATTTCAGTTCAAGGATGGGCTCAGCGGCCGCTATCGTCGCTCGCAAGGGAACTTGCTCCGTGAAGGCTCAGGCGATGCGCGCCTGAGGAGCCTTGACGCCATGGCTGCGTTCGGCGAGCCAGGGCTGGGTCGGCAGGCCGCCGGCGCCGTCGAGGTATTTCTTCTGCACGAACTCGAAGCTGCACAGCTCCTTGGCGAGCAGGGATACGCGGCGCGACACGGTCGCCATGTTCTGCTGGCCGACCTCGCGGAAACCGTAGGTGCCGTGGAACAGCACGGCCACGTCGTCGCGCGGTTCGAGGAAGACCTCGCAGGCGAGCAGGGGCACGCGCACCTCGGCGAAGCTGGTCACGTCGGCGTAGAAGATGCGGCCGAGGCCGAGGCCGCGGTACGGGCGCGCGATGACGATGCGGTCGATGTACAGGAATTGCGGGAAGTGTTCGCGGAACCAGAGGAAGTTGTCGCTGCCGTAGTCGGCGTTCTCGCGCAGGCCGACGAGGAAACCGGCCAGATGATCCTCCGCCTCGGCGACGCGGAAGTAGGCGGCTTCGTCGTAGAACTTGCGTACGCCGGCCGAATCGAGCGGCAATATCGTGGAACCGGCGGCGTTGTTGAGCGCGAGGATCGAGTCCAATTCATGCTCGCGAACGTCGCGAATGGTGATGCTCATGCGGACGTGCTCCGTGGGCGAGACGCGCGTCGGGGCGCGCTTGATGGCGCGTATTATTGCATGTGGCGCCGGCCGCGACCATGACGCGGCCAAGGCTTTTTCGTTAAGGCCGGCTAACGAAGCCCGCGGCCGCCGCTTTCCGCGCCGCCGCGGCCTTCCGGCGCCGAGCATCGCCGCGATCGCGCAGAGCGCGGATGCATGCTGCGCGCCGGGCCGGAACGGGGCGGGCCGGCTTATTACTTATTGCATGTTGCAGGCGCGCCGGGGCGCTCTATGATGCGCGCATGAAGGTGCCTTACTTCAACCACGTCCGCCTGCTCCGCTATGCCGGGCTGGTCACTTATGTGAGCACGGGCATTCCCATCCTGCTGGTCGGCAACGGGCCGATCGTCGTGGGCAACCGCATCGGCTGGATCGTCGCCTATGCGGTATTCGGCGTGGCCTACTGGCTGGCGACCGGGAACATGGGCGCCCGCCGTTCGTGGCTCTCGCGCCTGCCGATGCTGCTCCTGCTCTACGCCATGGCCATTGCCGTCGGCTACTTCGGTTCGCCCTCGCTGGCGTCGATGCTGCTGATGGTGATCGCGGTCATCCTGCCTTGGCTGCTGCCTGTCGAGCTCGGTGCGATCTGGTTGGTGCTGCAGAATTTTTCGATGGCGCCGCTGTACGTGCATTTGATCGACCCGGAGTACAAATTTTCGTGGTTCGAGGCTTTCCTGCAGTGCGCGATGTACGTCGGGTTTTCCTGCGTGGCCTTCGTCAGCTCGCTCGTCGCCAAGCAGCAAGCCGACTCGCGCGAAGAACTGCGCCGCCTCAACTCGGAGCTGCGCGCGACGCGCACCCTGCTTACCGAATCGAGCCGCATGAGCGAGCGCATGCGCATCTCGCGCGAGCTGCACGACCTCGTCGGCCACCATCTGACCGCGCTCAGTCTCAACCTCGAAGTCGCCAGCCATCTGGTCAGCGGCACCGCGCAGGAGCACGTGCGCCAGGCTCAGACCGTCGCCAAGCTGCTGCTGTCCGACGTGCGCGAGGTGGTCAGCCAGTTGCGCGAGGGCGATGCGATCGATCTGTCGGCGGCGCTGAAGACCCTCGTCGACGGCGTGCCCGGCCTGACCATCCATCTCGACCTGCCGCCGCGTTTCGCCGTCGACGACCCGCTGCGCGCGCAGGTGATGCTGCGCTGCGCCCAGGAGATCATCACCAACACGGTCAAGCACGCCGGCGCGGCCAATCTGTGGCTGCGCTGCGAGCGCACCGAGGCGAACGAGCTGGCGATCCACGCGCGCGACGACGGCCGCGGCGCGGCCGGGTTCCGCCAAGGCAACGGTCTGACCGGCATGCGCGAGCGCCTGGCCCAGGTCGGCGGCCGTTTGAACATCGACACGCAACTCGATCGCGGTTTCGCGCTCGACGCGTGGCTGCCGTTGGAGGCGGCGCGATGAGTTCGGGTACGAAAAGGGGAAGGGAAGAGCGTTAAGCGGAAGAGCGGAACAAGCGGAA
>CBJLOV010000152.1:0-10733 GCA_966424745.1 uncultured bacterium | reverse complement strand
GCTTCTGCGCGCACGATGCGCGCTGCTCTGACTCTTCCGGAGCCCCATTACATTGCGGCGGTGGCGGACGAAAAGACCCGCAGGGTCGGCGCGAGGGATCGCGCCGATTCCGCTAGCTGCACAGGGATGTGCAGTCGGCGGAACCCGGCCGATGACGCGGACTCTGCGGACAGGATGTCCAAAGGGCGCAATGTTCTGGGGTGTGTTTCTGGTGACTTTCTTTGCACGAGCACGGCGCCGCAGGAGCGGCGCGAACAGCGGAGCTGGCCACGCAGCGGCGCAGGGCAGGATGCCCGGAGTCAAGAGAAATGACCCGCTCGCCCGACTGGGCGAGTGGAAGCTCTTGCTCTCAAGAACCAACAACAAAAAGCAAAAAAACGCTGGATAACCGGACCTCCAGCACTGAGAGCTTCGATAAAAAGACGGGAAACAATGAGCCGGATCCGAATCCCATTCAACGCAAGAATTCGGAACAAAGGAGCCACCCCACCCGCGCCGTGCGCGCCGACAGGCGCCCATTCCCGCCGGATGACGAACTTTTACCCCACCTCAAGGTAAAGTATCCGCATGTATCTGGAGTTCTACGGCCTCAAAGAGGTCCCCTTCTCGATCACCCCCGATCCGCGCTACGTGTTCCTCAGCGAGCGCCATCGGGATGCGCTCGCGCACTTGCTGTACGGCATCGGCAAGGGCGGCAGCGGCGGTTTCGTGCAGTTGACCGGCGAGGTCGGCACGGGCAAGACGACGTTGTGCCGCCTGCTGCTCGAACAGCTGCCGGAGAACACACGCGTGGCGCTCGTGCTCAATCCGCGGCTATCGCCGATCGAATTGCTCGAATCGATCTGCGACGAACTGAAGCTCGACGTCGGCGACAAGAAGGGCAGCCTCAAAGGGCTGGTCGACATGTTGAACGCCTACCTGCTCGATGCCTACGCGCAGGGCCTGCGCGTGGTGCTGATCATCGACGAGGCGCAGAACCTGTCGACCGATTCGCTCGAACAGGTGCGTTTGCTGACCAACCTGGAAACGCCCACGCAGAAACTGCTGCAAATCATTCTTCTCGGCCAGCCCGAACTGCGCGACAAGCTCAACGATCCGGAGCTGCGCCAGCTCGCCCAGCGCATCACCGCACGCTATCACCTCACGCCGCTCGACCGCGACGAGACCGAGGCCTACGTGCGTCATCGCATTGCCGTTGCCGGAGCGGTGCGCTCGCCGTTCTCGCGGCTCGGGCTGCGTGCGTTGTACAAACGCTCGGGCGGCGTGCCGCGCCTGATCAACATCATCGGCGACCGCGCGCTGATGGCCGGCTACGCGCGCGAGCAGAGTTCGATCGGCGAGCGCCTCGTCGACCGCGCCGCCGACGAGACCCTGCCGGGCACGACGCGCTACCGCCTGCGCCACTACGGCCCCTGGGCGGCGGCCGCCTGCGCGGTGATCGCGCTCGGTGCGGGAACGTATTTTTTCCAGAAGCAAAAATCGCAGCCGGCTGCGGCGACCGCCGTGCCGGCCGCGCCCCCGGCTCCGGCGGCCGGGGCCACGACGACCAGCGTGGCCGCACCGGCGACCGCGCCGGAAAAGCCTCTGGAAAATACCGCCGAAAAGAAGATCGCCGCGCTCGCCGAGAATTCGACCGATTCCGAACTGACCGCGTGGACGCAATTGCTCGCGCGCTGGCAGGTGACTTCGGCCGAGACCAGCGTGCGCGATGCAGCGCGCTGCCGCAGCGTCATTTTTCCCGGCATGAACTGCCTGCGCGGGCACGGCGCAATTTCGCAGCTCGCGCGTTTCGACCGGCCGTTGATCCTGCCGCTCAAATGGCAAAACGCGAGCGCCTACGCGCTGCTGCAAGGGGTCAGCGGCGACCAGGTGCAATTGACTCTGGCCGGCGAGGGCTTTCGCATCGGCAAGGACGACCTCGCCGGCGTCTGGGACGGCGAATTCATCGCGCTGTGGCGCTTGCCCGAGGAGGTGCCGGCGAAGCTGCACAGCGGCGACGCCGGCCCGGGCGTGGCCTGGGTCAAGGCGCAGCTCGCGCGCATGGACGGCGGCGCCGGCGATGCCGGCCCGGCCTTCTTCGACGACGCCCTCGCCGAACGCGTGCGCAAACTGCAGAACGCGTACGGCATCAAGCCCGACGGCATCGTCGGGCCGGAGACGCTGTTCGCGCTGTCGGCGCTCGACCCGTCCGGCCCGCATCTGATGCGCAGCGTGCAGTGAACCTGCGCCGCACGCCGCGCAAACCATAAAAGCATTGCGAATGACCAACCCATGTCGCTGATCCTCGAAGCCCTGAAGAAGTCCGAAGAGCAGCGCCGGCTCGGCGAGATGCCGAATCTCGGCACGCCGATCACGGCGACGCGGCGCCGGCGCAGCCCGATGCCGTGGCTCGCCGCGGCGGTCGTGGTCGCGATCGCGGCGGCCGGAGGCTGGCGCTATCTGCGCCATGCGAGCGCACCGGCCGCCGGCGAACCGGCGCCGATCAAAGCCGCGGTCAGCCCCGAAGCCGCGGCCGTGAAAACACCGGCCGCGCAGCGCCAGCCGGCGAAGCCGGCATCGCCGGCACCCGCCGCGCAAACCGCACCGGCGGTCGCAGCGACGCCTGCAACGCCGGCACCGACGCCGGTCGCCGCGCCGAAAAGGGAAGCAGCGCCGCCACCGTCCGCCCCCGCAACACCGCCGGCGCCGCCTCCCGCTGCCCTCGCCGCACCGGTCCCGGAGGCCGCTCCGGCGCCTGCGCCGCCCCCCTCTGCACCCGCTGCGCCCGCACCCGCGCCGCCGCCCGCCCCGGTCGCAAACGACGTGCCGACGATCGACGATCTGCCGTCGAACGTGCGCAGCGCCCTGCCTGCCCTGCCGATCACGATGCAGGTGTATTCGCCCGACCCGAAGCGCCGCTTCGTCATCATCGACGGCACGCGCGTGGTCGAAGGCGAGAGCCTGCGCGGAGTGACCGTGCAGGAGATCCGTCCGGCCGGGCTCGTCCTCGAATTCCAAGGGCGGCGCGTGCTCCTGCCGCGGCCGGGTTCCTGACGGCGCCGACCCCGCGTGTTCGTCTACGTCGACAGACAGCGCAAGTCCGCCCTGCCCTGGGCGACGCTGGCGATGATCACGGCCTGCGTCGTGCTGTTTCTCTGGCTCGTGTCCGCCCCCGACGCCGAGCGCTGGCTGTTCCTGCGCCAATGGGGCACGGTGCCGACGCGGCTCATCGACGCCAACGCGCCGTTGCTGCAGCAACTGGTCGAGCTGCGCTGGCTGCGCCTCGTCACCGCGCTCTTCATTCATCTCGGCTGGCTGCACCTGACCGGCAACCTGCTGTTCTTGATGATCTTCGGCGTGCCCGCCGAGCGGGCGCTCGGGCCATGGCGTTTCCTGCTCCTGTTCCTGCTCGGCGGCGCGCTCGCCAATCTCGCCGAGGCCGTGATCCTGCCGAATACGAATGCGTCGATCGTCGGCTCGAGCGGCGCCGTGTCGGCGGTCATCGGCGCCTACCTTGGGCTGTTCCCGCGCGCGCGCCTGGGACTCGTGCTGCCGCTCGGCATGTTCCTCGAGTTCGTGCGCATTCCCGCGCCGGTGCTGATCGGATTCTGGTGGCTGCTGCAGATCGCCTTCACCTTCGTCGGACCGGCCTTCGGCGCGGTGGCCTGGTGGGCGCATATCGCGGGGTTCGCGGCGGGTTTGTTGTTCGCACTCGTCTCCAAGCCGACGATCGCGCGCAGATTGCGCTCGTAGGGGCGGCTCACGCTGACGCCGTGGCCGGGTTTCTCGGCGATTCTGCCTGCGCGGGAAAGACCGGCGGGAACAGCGCGCGAAGGCGATGAAACGAAAAAGAAATCCGAAAACACGCGGAATCCGGCGAACGCGAACCCGAACGGCCGATTTGCGAATTCGCTCAGCTCTTACGCCATCGTCAGGCTTTTGTAAGCTACTTACGACTATCGTACGGCCCGTAATGCAGGACTCCCCAGGTCGCTACCCCCGACCTCTGCATTGCGACCCCGAACGGCCCGCTCTCCCCAGCGGGCCGTTTTTATTTCGGCTCGTGCCGCTCGTCGGCGGCGAAATCGACCTGGGCGGACTCAGCGCGCCCAGTAACCGGGCACGTAGTGCCAACGAGGGCCGCGCGGCTCCCAGGCCGGTCCGACCCAGTGGTAGCCGCGGCGCTCGCGCAGCCAATAACCGTCGCGCCAGGCATGACGGTGGCCGGTCCAGTACCAATAGCCCGGCGCCCAGACATAGCCCTCGCGCGGCGGCGGCACGACCACGACGCGCGGCGGCGGCGGCGCAACGTCGATGTCGACGTAAACGCGCGCCTCGCTCGCCGTCGGCGCGACCAGGGCGCCGGCGGCGAGCGTTGCGGCAAGAAGAATGGCGGGCAGACGCATAACGACCTCCGGTTTGAGTGGTCGGCGTAGGTGCGTACCGCACGGCTACGCCTGCATCTGCAGATAATGCACGGCGGAGATGAAAGCCGACCGAACGCGTCGCGCCCGTTCAGGGGGCATTGCGCTGCCGTGGACGCTCAACGGCGCGCGGGCACCCGCCAATGCTTCAACGCTTCGCGCATGCGCGCGCGGCCGAGTTCGATCACCTCCTCGGCGCGGTGGAATTCGTAGAACGCACAGACGTTGCGCGGCACGCGGATGATCAGGTCGGGCGGCTGCGCGGCGAGCTTGTAGCGCGTGACGGTCTGCTGCACCACGTCGAGCGTGCGCGCGAACAGTTCGAGCACGCCGGGATCGGTCGCGACGACCGGCGGCTTTTTTTCGCGTTTTTCCAGCAGGCCGTCGATGAAGCCGGCGATCTTGCGTCTCGATGCGGCGAAGGCGTTCCCGGCTTCGTTTGCCGCGGCGGGCTGCGCCACGGCGGTTTCGACGGATTCGTCGCCGGCGAGCGCCTCGTTCATGTCGCCGAACGTCGCGTCGCCCACAACCGGAACCGACGCGCCGTCGAGGGCTTCGTCGGGCCCGTTGACGTCGATCGCGATCGTGCAGTCGGTGAGATCGCGCAGGGTCGGCGTGATCGGCACCGGATTGAGCAGGCCGCCGTCGACGAGGGTGCGCCCCTCGTAGCGATGGGGCCGGAACACGGTCGGAATCGAGATCGAGGCGCGGATCGCGTCGAACAGCGGCCCGCGCGAGAACCAGACTTCGCGCTGCGCGTAGAGATCGACCGCGACCGCGGTATAGCTGATCGGCAGGTCCTCGATGCGCACTTCGCCGATCAGCGACTTGATCTGCTCGATCACGCGGTCGCCCTTGATGAAGCCGCCGCCGGAAAACGTCCAGTCGAGCAGGCGCAGCACGTCCAGGCGCTGCAGAGTGCGCGACCAGTCGCGGTAGTCGTCGAGCTTACCCGCAGCGTAGATACCGCCGACCAGCGCGCCCATCGAGCAGCCGGAGATGGCGCGGATATCGAAACCCTGGACGCACAATTCCTCGATCGCGCCGATGTGCGCATAGCCGCGCGCACCGCCCGAGCCGAGCACGAGCGACACCGTCGGCGCGGCGCGCGCGACGCTCACGCAGGCGCTCCGGCGTAGCCGCCGATGGTGAGCTGGAGCAGGATCTTCATCTCTTCGCGCAGGCTCAGCGGCGAAACGATTTCGGCGTCGGGGCCGTACTTGAGCACGTCCATCAGCAGTTCCTTGGAATTGCTGTAAGGCAACTTCAATTCGTAGCGTCCGTCCTTCAGCCAGGTGCCCTGCTGCTGCGAATGCCAGTGTTCGTCGGCGACCCAGCGTGCGGCATGGGCGGAGAAGCGCACGGTCGCCCAGTTCTTCGGCGCGCCGGAAAAAATGCCGTAGCTCGAAGCGAGATGCTTGTTCAGTTCTTCCTCGTCGCGATCGACCGCGGCCGCGTCGAGCACCTGCGCCTGGGCGATGCGGTCGACGGCGAAGCTGCGCAGCGCTTCGCGGTTCTCGTCCCAGGCGTCGAGATACCAGTTGTCGCGGTAGTGGGTGAGCCGCTGCGGCGACACCTCGCGCTGCGTCGCCTGATCGGTCGAGCGCGCACGGTAGTTGAACTTGAGCCGCCGGCGTTCGAGCACCGCGCTGGCGACGTGGCGGAACGTCGCCTCGTCGATCTTGCGCGTGCCGTAGCCGATCACGCGGATGCGTTCGAGCGGGGCCTTGCGCGCGGCGCCGTCGGCCTGGCTGGTCAGCAGCTTGTCGATGCGCGAGCGGAACGGCGCCAGCGCGGAAGCGAGCACGCCGGGGCCGGTGCGTCCGATCAGTTCGTTGAGCGCGAGCAGGGCCTGCAGCTCCTCGCTGGTCAGCCACAGGCCGGGCAGTTCGAAGCGCTCCGCCTCGTCGGCGGCGTAGCGGAACGCCGCCTCGCCTTCGCTCTCGATCGGCGCGCCGAGTGCGTCGCGCAGAAAAGCGATGTCGCGGTAAGCGGTGGCGCGCGAGCATTCGAGCTCGTCGAGCAGGCGCGCCAAGGGAACCGGATAACGGGCGGATTTGAGAATCCGATGCAGGGTCAAGATGCGTTCGTAGCGGTCCATGCGGCTATTGTGCCCGCTCCCGCGCCGGCGGTCATGCGCGCGATGATGACAGTGCGCAATGGCCCCGGTCTTCGTACTAGCCGCCAAGCGCGCAAAACGCCGCAAAGGAACGAGACTGTGTCCGCGAACGTCGAGACCGGACCGGCATGGCGCCTACGCGGAGACCGACTTGTCCGGGATGCCGATTCGCCAGGCCGTCGGCGGCGGCTCCGTCCTGCGCAGACGTCCGGCGCGGCCGTCGAGAGGAATGTCGGCAAGTGTATTTGTATATTTATCTCAAAGAATACAATTTCACGTTTTCCTGATGTATACCTGAATGAACGGCAGCTGACGCCGGGATGGTCTCCGCCCGTGGGGCATAATGCGGCCCCTTTTGCGAACTGAATCGCACAATCAACAAGGAGACCTGAAGATGAAGAAGACGATTCTCGCCTGCGCCCTTGCGCTGGCCCTTCCCCTCGGCGCGGCCCAGGCGGCCGACACGAACGACGGCGACTGGCACGGCAGCGGCGAAGCCGGTCTCGCCCTTGCCAGCGGCAATGCCAAATCGCAGAACCTCAATGCCAAGCTGACGCTGAAGAAAGAAGACGAGCAGTGGAAGTACGACTTTTTCCTCGAAGCCCAGCGAAACAAGGCGAACGTCACCACGTCGACGATCGGCCATGACGCGTCCGGCAATCCGGTGATCCAGAATACGACCAAGTACGATCTGACCGCGAACCGCTACAACGCGGGCGCTTCCGCCGGCTACAAGCTCGACGAGCGCAGCTACATCGTCGGCGCGCTGCGCTACGAGCACGACGCGTTCTCGCCGTACACCTACCAGTACACCGCTTCGATCGGCTACGGCTATCAGCTGCTCAAGAACGCGTCGGACGAACTCTCGTTCGAAATCGGCCCCGGTTATAAAGTGATCCAGCCGATCGCGCCGACCTACGTCGACAATTCGGTCAATCCGCCGATGGTCACGAAGGGCCCGAAGCCCGATTCGGAAAGCGGTGTCGTCGCCCGCGGTCTGGTCAACTACAAGCACAATTTCAACGACTCGACCTCGCTCGTCAATACGTTCCTGGTCGAAGGCAACGGCGACAACACGTATCTGCAGAACGATCTCGGCCTGCAGGTGAAGATGAGCGACCGCCTTGCGCTCAAGGCCGGCTACCAGGTGCGCCACAACACCGACGTCGCCTTCGGCACGAAGAAGACCGACCAGTTGCTGACGACGAACCTCGTCTACGGCTTTTGATCGTCGTCGAGAGCGCAGTTCGATTCCGCAAAAACGGGCTCCTCGCGAGCCCGTTTTTTTTCGTGTACTTTTACACCAGGCCTTGGTCAGCAAATCCATCGGCAGCCGTCCGCGGCTGCGCCCCTCACGGAACCCATGTCGCGCATCCTCGTTTTCCAGCATGTCGCCGCCGAACCGCTCGGCACGCTCGATCCGCTGATCCGCCGGCGCGGACACCGGGTCAAGTTCGTCAACTTCGAACGCCAGCCCGATGCGCGGCCGCGGCTCGAGCGCTACAAGGGCCTGATCGTGCTCGGCGGGCCGATGAACGTCGAGGACAGGGAACAACGCGCTCACCTGCAAACCGAGATCGAGACGATCGGCGAAGCGCTCGCCCAGGGCAAACCCGTGCTCGGCATCTGCCTCGGCGCGCAGCTGCTCGCGCACGCGCTCGGCGGCGAAGTGCGGCGCAACCGCGTCAGCGAAATCGGCTGGTACGATCTGGCGACCACCGACGCAGGGCGCAGCGATCCGGTATTCGCGCCGCTCGGCGAAGCCGCGCCGATCTTCCAGTGGCACGGCTATACCTTCGACCTGCCCGCGGGCGCGACGCACCTTGCGCGCACTGCGACCTGCGAGAACCAGGCGTTCCGCCACGGCGACAACGCCTACGGTTTCCAGTTCCACCTCGAAATGGACAAGGCGCTGATCGAACGCTGGCTCAACCTGCCGGCCTATCGCGACGAGCTGATCGCCGCCGGCCTCGGCCGCGACGCCGACACGATCCGCGCCGACACGTTCGCCCGCATCGAGGCGATGCAGGACAAGGCGCACGAGGTCTTCAACAATTTCCTCGACCTGATCGGCACGCCGGCGCGGCGACGCCGGCCGGCGGCCACCGCTTAGCATTCGCTACCACAGCCATCTGGGCACGCGGCTCGCATAGCGCAGCCAGGCTTCGCCGTGCGTGCGGGCCAGCCACGGCTCTTCGCCGTAGACGACGCGCAACTGGAACGCGGCGGCGACACAGAGCAGATAGACGAACAATCCCCGCGACGCGAACGAGGCCGCCCAGCCGAGCAGGATCATCAGCACGGCGACGTACATCGGGTTACGGCTGTAGCGGTACAACCCGACGACGACGAGATTCTGCGGCGGCGCCCACGGCGCGAGCGTGCCCTTGCCGGCGACGTAGAAATCCCTGACGCACCAAAGCAGGCCGACCAAGCCCAACGCCGACGGAATCAAGCCGAACGGATGGGCGAGGCGCGTGTGCCCGGTGCTGCAAAGCCAGGCCGCCGGAACGACGAGGGCGACCATGCCCGGCAATGCGAGAAAGGCGATCAGCGCCCGCGCAAACACCCGGCTATCCGCGCGCGGCCGAATTGCGCCGCGGCCGGCGCACGACCCGCACCTTGCCGCTGCTGCCGCCGCCGCAGAAAAAACGTTCGCCGCCGTCGGATTCGAGTCCCGAGACGATCTCTCCGGGCGGCATCTCGAGGGTCTCCAGGACCTTTCCCGTCGCCGGATCGATGTGGCGGATATCGCTCTTCTCGCCCTCCCAGGTGCCGTGCCAGAGTTCGCCGTCCACCCAGGTGACACCGGTAACGAAACGCTGCGTGTCGATGCTGCGCAGGATTTTTCCGGTTTCCGGGTCGATCTGGTGGATCTTGCGTTCGCGATAATGTCCCACCCAGAGCGAGCCTTCGGCCCAGGCCAGTCCCGAGTCGCCGCCGTTGCCGGGCGCCGGGATCGTGGCCAGCACGCGCCCGGTCTGCGGATCGATCTTCTGGATGCGGCTCTCGGCGATCTGGTACAGATGGCGGCCGTCGAACGCCGTTCCCGCATGCGCGGCGACGCCGATCGAGCGCAACGTCTTCCCGCTCGCGGGATCGAAGGCGTTCAACCTGTCCCCGGCGGCGAACCAGACGTGGCGGCCGTCGTAGGTGACCCCGGCGACATCGCGCACCTCCGCAAAGGGCCCGTACTCGTGAATGATTTCTGCAGGCGATCGTTTCATACGTTCATCCCAGGTGTGGCGCCGCGTAAGTACCGCCGAACAGTTCCGACGTCTTTCGCCGCGATGCGGCGTTACTCGGCGTCGCCATAATGCCCGCCGCGGCTCCTTCCCGCATCGGGTTTCGCGGCGAAACCCCTGCGGAATTTCCTCGTGCCGCTTGCGCAATGCCACCCTAGCCGCTGTGCAGCGGAGCGGGGAGTAACAAGGTCGTCGTGATTCCCGGCACCGGCGCCGCGATCCAGCGGCGCGCGCGTCCATGCCCGAGCGCCTGCACCTTGCCGCCGGCCGCGAGCGCGTCGAGCGTGCGCTGCACGTTGCGCTGGCTGACGCCAAGCGCGAGCGCCAGCGCCGAACTCGACCACGACTCGCCGTCGGCGAGGAAGGCGATCACCTCGGCATGCACGTCTTCGACCGGCGGCGCGAGCACGACGATCTCGCGCGCCCGCCGCGGCGTCAGCACGAACCCGCGCGCGGTCGCGCTGACGTCGGCGACGTCGCGCAGCACGCGGCGCAGCCGCCCCATCTCGACGCGCAGGCGCGCCCGATACGATTCGTCGGCGCGCCTGCCGCGGAACGCGCGCGCGAAGAGCACATCGCGCGCCACATCTTCGGGCCAAGCTTCGCCAAGGGCGCGCACGAAATGATCCTGGTCTTTCCCGATTCCAAGACGATCCATAACGGATCGATGTATTCGAGCTCGGTCACGACCGGCGATTTCGAGACCTTCATTGCGCGCGACCTGATCCGCTATATCGACGCCCATTATCGCACCATCCCCGACCGGCTGAGCCGCGGGCTCGCCGGCCATTCGATGGGCGGATATGGCACCAGCCGGATCGGCATGAAGCATCCCGAGATGTTCGGAGCGATCTACATGATGAGCCCCTGCTGCATGTCCGCACGCATGGGCGGCGGGCCGATGAATGCGGAGGCGATGGCCGCGCTGGAGGCGGTCAAGTCGCCCGCCGATTCCGCCAAATTGCC